>NZ_CP129966.1:1982929-2313418 GCF_030503595.1 Corynebacterium sp. P4-C1
ACCAGCCTGGATGAGCAGGACCTTGCCGATGAAACCGGAGAACGGCGGGATGCCGCCCAGGTTGAGCGCCGGAATGAAGTACAGCAGGGCGATCACGGGGGCGGTGTACAGCAGGGACCCCAAGCGGCGCAGCTGGGAGGAACCCATTTGGCGCTCGATGAGGCTGACAACCAGGAAAAGGGAGGTCTGCACCAGAATGTGGTGCACTGCGTAGAAAATCGCGCCGGACAACCCGTGCGCTGAGCCCAAGGCCACACCGAAGATCATGTAGCCGATGTGGCTGACCAGGGTGAACGACAGAAGACGCTTGATGTCGTTTTGGGCGAGGGCACCCATCACGCCGACGACCATGGTGGCCAACGCAACCCACATCAGCAGATGGCTCAGCGGGCCGTCGGGGAACATGGTCACGCGGACACGGATGATGGAGTACACACCGACCTTGGTGAGCAAGCCCGCGAACACCGCGGTGACCAAGGAAGCGGCGGTGGGGTAGGAGTCCGGCAACCACGCGTCGAGGGGGAAGATCGCCGCTTTAATGCCGAAAGCGACGAGCAGGGTGGCGAAGATGGCGGTGCGGGTCCCGTCGGGAATCTCCTCCAGACGCATGCCGGCCTGCGCCATATTCACCGTGCCCACGGCGGCGTAGACCAGGCCGAGGGCGAAGATGAAGATCATCGACGACGCCATGGATACCATCACGTAACCGATGCCGGCACGCACCCGCTGCGGGGACGCGCCCATGGTGAGCAGGATGTAGGAGGCGACGAGGAAGATCTCGAAACCCACGTACAGGTTGAATAGGTCGCCCGCCAGGAACGACAAGTTCACGCCCATGGACAACAGCATGTAGATCGGCAGGAAGACATCGACCGGGTCGTTCTCGTTGCCGTCGCGGATACCCTGGCTGATCGCGAACCACATGACGCAGAACAGCACGATCGCCGACACGAACAGCATGATGCCGGAGAGGCGGTCGGCGACAAACGTGATGCCGACCGGGGCGTCCCACCCGCCCATCTGCAGCGTCTGGATGCCCGCGATGTCCGCCACCAGAATCATCGACGCCGCGATCACCGCCAGCGCCAGGAAGGTGAAGAACGCGATGTTGCGCTGCAGCGGGCGGCGCTTTCCGGCGAGCAGGATCAGCGCGGCGGACAGCGCCGGCAACAGCACCGGCAGCGGAATCAGGTACGGCATCGCCGGCAGCAGGAACTCGACGTACGACTCGTAGAAGGTCGGGTCGGCGAAGGTGGGGTTATTCATCGTCGCCCTCCTTCAAGGGGTCTTCGAAGGAGCGGGGCCCGAAAGCGTCGCCGCCGCTGCGCAAACGACCGGTCTCCGGGTCGTCGGAAGCGTCCGCGTCCGGGGCCGCCGAAGGGGTGGCCGGACGCGCGGCGATGGCCTGGTCCTCCGTGTCATGCTCGATCACGTCGTCGGTGCGGTAGCGGTACTGCCTGTACAGCAGTGCCAGGATGAACGACACCATCGCCATCGCGATCACGATCGCGGTGAGGATCATCGCCTGCGCCAGCGGGTCGGCTGATTGGTCGGTGGACATGGAGTCGCGGTCCAGGATCGGCGGGGCACCGGCCTGCCCGCCGGACTGCAGCAGCAAGAGGTTCGCGCCGTTGCCGATCAGCATCACGCCGAGCAGCATGCGCGTCATTGCTCGGTCCAGCATCAGGTATACGCCCGCCGCGATCAGCACGCCGGAGGCGATGAGCAAGAACAAATTCGCTTCCATTACTGCACCTCCCCAGTTCGAGTTGTCGAGATTCCGCGTTCAGCTTGGGCACGCTTATCGACGTCTCGCCTTCTCCCCCGCAGCCGCGCCCCCGCCCGCTGCTTCTCCCGGGCCCGCTTGCGCTCCTCGTTCTTCCGCTGCAGGGCACGGGCACGGTCGCGTGCACGCTCCTTGCGCTCGTCCTCCTCGCGGTCGATCTGGCCGCCGAGTGAGGTGAGAATGTGCATGACCAGGCCGACGACGATGGTGTAGACACCGGCGTCGAAAAGTAGTGCGGAAGGAACCGTGACAGGCCCGATGAGCGGAAGTTCCGGCTCGATGTAGCCGCTGGTCAGCGGCGGGTGGCCGAGGAACATCGGGGCGACGGCGGCCGCGCCGGAGAGCAGCAGGCCGGTGCCGAGAAGTTTCGACGGGTCCACCGGCAGCGCCTCTTCGAGCTCGTCGCGGCCGCCGGCGAGGTAGCGCAGCGTGAGCGCCAGACCCATCACCAGGCCGCCGGCGAAACCTCCGCCGGGAGCGTTGTGGCCGGAGAAAAAGAAATACGCGGACAGCAGCACCATCGCGGGGAAGAGGAGACGGGTGACCACGTCGACCATGATCGAGCGGTTCTGGGCCTTCTCGCCTTCCACACCGGCGGCGAGCCAGCGCGGGCGGCGCGTGGACAGCGTCGGACGGCGTGAATCGCGCGTGAAGGACTGGGTCCGGTAAATCAAACTGGCCACGCCCGTCGCCGCGATGACCAGCACGCAGATCTCGCCCAGGGTGTCCGCCGCGCGCAGGTCCACGAGCAGCACGTTGACGGTGTTGCGCCCGTGGCCGATCTCGTAGGCCAGGTCGGGCATGAGCACCGAGATTGGCTCGGCCACCCGCGCTGACATCGCCGCCATGGCCACCACCACGACCGAAAGGCCGGTGCCCACCGACAGCCATGCGCGCAGGCGGTTGTCCGCGTCCTTCTTCACATCCACCTCAGTGGGCAGCTTGCGCAGGACCAGCATGAACACGACCATCACGAGCGTCTCCACCAGCACTTGCGTCAGCGCCAGATCCGGGGCACCGTGCAGCGCGAAGATCAGCGCCGAAGCGTAGCCGGTGAGCCCCACCAGGATCACAATGGACAAACGGTTGCGGATCATCGTCGCGGCGACCGCGCAGCTGATCATCACCATCACGGTCATGCCCTGCCACGGAGTGTCCCACAGGATCATGTGGGTGTCGGCCGTCTCGCCGAACACCAGCGCCGCCAGCGGCACCACCATCAGCACGCTGAAGATCACAGCCAGGTTGATGGTCAACGAACCGCGCTGCGTCGACGCCGTCAAACGCAGCGACGCCTGCCGCAGCACCTTCAGCATGTTGTCCCACAGCGCATCCGCGTCGCCCAACGCAGGTCTTTCAAATTGAGCCTTCTTCACCAGTGCGCGCTGCCAGAACATCACGGCACCGGCCGCGATGATCACCGCACTCAGTGCCAGTGGCACCGTGAAGCCGTGCCACAAGGCCAAGTCCTGGTGCTCCGTGTCCGGGAAGCGCACGTCGAGGTACTCGTTGATCAGGGATGACAACGGCTGCGGCACCGCACCGAACACCACGGTGAGCAGAACCAGGAGTCCAGGGGGAGCCCACTGCAGGAATTCGATGGGTTCCATGTCGCGGACGGCGGGGGACGTGCCGTCGATAAGCTCGGCGCTCATCTCGTCCTCCCGCTTGCGCGCGAACGCGCCCCACAGGAAACGCAGCGAATACGCCATCGTCAACACGGAACCGAGTATGAAGCCGACGAGCAGAATATTGCGCGGCATGCCCACCAGCAGCTCCTCGTGGAGCGCGGCCTCGAGCGCCGCTTCCTTAGCCACGAAACCCCACAGCGGTGGAATGCCCGCCATCGACGCCGCCGCGATCGTGGCCAACCCCGCGAGCAGCGGTTCCTTACGGCCCAGACCGGACAATTCGCGGATATCGCGCGTGCCCGACGTGTGGTCGATCGCGCCCACAATCATGAACAACGCCGCCTTGAAAAGCGAATGCGCGAACACCAGCGCCAGCCCCGCCAGCGTCGCCTCGCGCGAACCGACACCCACCACCGCCGTCATGAATCCCAGCTGCGACACCGTGCCGTACGCCAAAATCAGCTTCAAATCCCGCTGCTTCAACGCCATCCAGCCACCCAGCAGCATCGTGAACACGCCCGCAGGCAACACCACCACGTGCCACATGCTTATCGACGCAAAATCCGGCGCCAACCGCCCCACCACATAGATTCCCGCCTTCACCATCGCCGCCGAGTGCAGGTACGCCGACACCGGAGTCGGCGCCGCCATCGCGCCCGGCAACCAGAAGTGGAATGGCGCCTGCGCAGACTTCGTCAACGCGCCGAGCAGGATCAGGACCACCGCCGCCGTGATCCCCGGAATGTGCTCCAGATCCGTCATCCCGGCAATCTGCGAGAGCTTCCACACACCCGTCTGCGTGCCGAAGAGAATGATCCCCACCAGCATCGCCAGCCCACCGAACGTGGTGACCAGCAGCGCCTGCGTCGCCGCCCTCCTCGACGACGCACGCTCCCCGTAATACGAGACCAGCAGATACGACAGCACCGAGGTGATCTCCCAGAAGATGTACATCATCAGCAGGTTGTCGGAGATCACCAGGCCGTACATCGCCATCGCGAACATGGTCAGCTCCGCACCGAAAATGCTCAGCCGCCGCGGATTCGAGTCGAAATACCCCCAGCAGTACAACAGCACCAGCGCCCCGACACCGAGAATGATCAGGCCGAACAGCCCCGCATAAGCATCGAGCCGGAACTCGATATTCAGATGCATCCCCGGCATCCACGGATACGCCGCCAGGATCTCCCCGCCGTTGTGGAACGTCCCGTTCGCGAACTGGAACAACAGCCAACCAAACCCGGCTCCCGGCACCAGCGCCAACAGGCCGAAAGCAGGCCTACCGAACGAGCGCAGCAGAATCGGCGCCGCCGCTGTCGCTGCGATCAGCGCGAAAAGCAGGGTGATCACGGTGTCACGGCCCTCCCAAGTTCGTGTCCGACAGGGGTCAAAAAGTGCGCTGGCCCAACAGTGGAGCCAACAGCGCGCAGGCGAGTAAAACACCCTGCCAACTTGGGAAAACTACGTAAAACCAAATCAAAAAGGCGCGTCATCGCTGGCGCGGCCAACGTGTAGCAGTCTACCTATAAGGATTGAGCGGGGGAGGGTTGCATTCGGTGTCCGTGCATCCCCGCGAGGAGAGTGCCTAGCCTCCTAGCCGTAGATCCGCTGGGCTCCCGACGCCATCGCCGCGGCGATCGAGGACTCGCTCGTCGCACCGAAACCAATAGCCCACGCCGTGTTGCGCTCGTTGATCTGGTGAGCGACCTTGATTGCCGTGAAGGTGGCTTCATGCAGCTGGAACTGGTGGAACTCGAGGATTTCGACGTAGCGGCCCTCCTCCGCCAACATCGCCCCGAACGCGTGCGCCGGGCCCGAGGAAGTGACCTCATGGCGGGTGGTCTGCGGCGGGAACGTCTTCGACGTGCGCGTCAGATCTGCCGAGTAGGTGGTGTAGCACCAGTGGTCGTGGCTGGAGCGGATATCGGAGAACTTGACGGTCGGGCTCGGGGCATACGTGGCGCTGAACAATGCCCAGCTCATGCCCATCGCCTCGGCGCGCAATTCCCGCGGCAGGCGGCGCGGGGAGTCGAAGCGGCGCTGGAACGGGTCAAGCTGCTCGCGCTGCGGCTGCTGCTGGGGCGCCTGCTGCGGAGTGTGCTGGGAAGCCTCTTGCGGAGTCGGGGTGAAGCCGGTGGAGCGGGTCTGATTCTGGGTACGGGAAGTGTGCTGAGTCGAGGTGTAAGACACGGTCGATGTCCTTCTACGTTTCGCGGTGAGTGTGTTGGGGTGTACCGACTCGCTGTACTGGGTGGTTAACGACCACTACCCCACACCGCGGGGAGTCGGTTACTCCGCGTTGGGGTCGGTGGCCTCTAGTACCACCTTGAGTACTAGGGCTCGTAGAAGAATCGGCTTTCGCATGCCACTGACACTAGCCACGTTAAGGGTGATGCGCAACACAGTTAGCAAAGAATATCGCCCGAACGCACATGAAGTACCTGTTCACGGGGGCAAAAATAATCCCACTTGACCGATAGGAAGTTTCACTATGTGGAACAGCTCGGGGGCGGTGATGTCGGGCGGCCTCTCATCGGTGGTCTTTTGTCCGCTCTGGTAGTTTCCGCCCGCCCCGGTTGTCGGTCCCAGCAGCTCCTCCCCTGGCAACGTCCCCCGCCCGTCTAAACGTAGAAACCAGCTACTTGGATCCAGCTATTCGGGCCGAAACCGGTGATTAGCTGGGTGCAAGTAGCTGGATTTGGAGACGGAGGGACAGGAGGGGACGGGCGGGTGGGCGGGGTGAAAGCGACGCCACGGCGCCGGGGCGGCCCTTAGATCCCAAAGGCCCGCGCGGGGCCCAGGGGGCTAGAGCGTGGTCACCCGCTGCAGGAACTTCGCCTCGGCGACCGCGACGCGCTCAATGTCGTAGGGGTGGACGGACTCATCGACGGAGTGGATGCCGGCGTTGTTGTCCTCGACGCCGTACATGGCGATCGCGGCGTCCGGGTAGTGCTTCTGCAGTGTCGCGGTGAGCGGGATGGAGCCGCCGGAACCGACGCTGACCAGGTCGGTGGACACGCCGGCGGGTGCGCCGTCGCTGCTCTCGGTCTCCTTGTAGGCCTCCTGCAGGCACTCGCCGAGCAGTGCGATGGCGGGTCGGGAGGGATCGGTGGCGAAACCGTGGTTGACGTCGAAGATCTCCACCTCGACCTTGGCGCCCCAGGGGGTGTGGTCGATGATGTGCTGCTTGAGTGTCTCGGCGGCTGCGGCGGGGTCCATGCCGGCGGGGACACGGAGGTTCAGTTGGGCTTCGGCGCGCGGGATGATGGCGTTGACGGCTTCGCTGACCGGGGTGGAGGAAAAGCCGATGACGGTGACGGCGGGGCGGGCCCAGACCATGTCGGCGGCGTTTTCGATGCCGTTGTCGATGTCGCCCATGAGGGATACGCCGTCGAGGACACCGGCGTCCTTGCGGAAGGCGTCGGTGTCGTAGGGCTGGCCGGGCCATGTGGCGGTCAGGGCGTCGCCGAGGCCGTCGATGGTGGTGCGGCCGGAGTCGTCGCGAAGCGAATCGAGGGTGCGGATGAGTGCGGCGACCGGGTCCGGGGCGGGGCCGCCGAAGGTGCCGGAGTGGATCGCGCCGCGCAGGGTCTCCACCTTGACCTTGAGCTGGGCGCCGCCGCGCAGGGCGGTGGTGAGGGTCGGGGTGCCCACGGCCACGTTGCCGGAGTCGGCGATGAGGATGATGTCGGCGGAGAACAGTCCGGGCTTCTCCTCGATCAGCTTCTCTAGGCCGCCGCCGCCGAGTTCCTCGGAGCCTTCGACGAGGACGACGAGGTTGGCGTCGGTGCCGCCGGCGTCGTCGATAAGCCTCAATGCCTCAAGGTGCATGGCGACGTTGCCTTTGCAGTCCGCCGCGCCACGCCCGTACCAGCGGCCGTCGCGTTCGGTGAGGGTGAACGGGTCAGCAGTCCACGCGGACGGGTCACCGGCGGGGACGACGTCGTAGTGGGAGTAGAGGAGGACGGTCGGTGCGTCGTCGCTGACGTGCTTGCGCGCGATGATGGCGTCGGCGTTGTCGACGGTGGCGTGGCGCTCGACCTCGAGTCCGCGCTCTGCCAGGGCGTTCGCGACCCAGTCGGCGGCGGCGCCGTGCTGGTCGGCGAGTTCCGGCACCGAGTGGGGCGAGTTGAAGGACACGAGTGCGGAAAGGTCGTTGAAAATCCGTTCGCGGTTCGGTTCGAAAGTGCTCATGACCTCGAACGTACCAGCGCCCGAATCTGCCGTGCGTGACGCGTCTGCCTTGTAAGATCGGCGCTACAACGACGAAGGGGGCGCGACGTGTTGGAGTGGTTCTCAGGGCACATGGCAAACGGTCGTGATGACCCTTTTGATCGTCGCGCTGGTCGTGCAGATCGCGTGGCCGCGTGTTCGCGACCTGTTCGACCCCGTCGTGAAGCGGGAGTATGGGCACGTGGTCGCCGTGGACGGGGGAGCGTGGTGGAAGGGCAACGAAGATCCCATGCAGACCCGGGAGCTCGCGCGCATGCCGTCGGGGGAGGAGCTGCTGTTCGCCTGGGTCGATGGCACGATCGGTCTGCACAGAGACATCAAGCGCCAGGTTTTTACGCGCGGGGGCTGGCTCATCAATCAGACCGCGCCGAAGATCAACGCCGATCCGCACACGCAGCAGATGGCGATCGCGCAGATGAAGGCACGCTATTTCCGTTACTGGCTTCCGCAACCCAAGTCCTTAGTGGTCGTGCACCGAAAAAGCGGGAGATATCAAGGCAAGTACTAGGAACAACGCTTATCGACGGCCGCGTGGCAGCCGAAACTGCTGGCCTACCTTGATCGTTCCGGTTTTCAACGATTGTTGGCAGCAGAGTAATATCCCTGCCAACACATTGTTAGAAAGGCGTGAAATGGATAACGGGGCGGAACTGCGTGAGCTTACTCTGCGCGGCATCATCATCGGCGGACTGATCACGCTTGTGTTCACCGCGGCGAACGTCTACCTGGGGCTCAAGGTGGGCCTGACATTCGCCACTTCCATTCCGGCGGCAGTCATCTCCATGGCTGTGCTGCGCAAGTTCGCCGGGCACAACGTCAAAGAGAACAATATTGTCTAGACGATCGCGTCGGCTGCGGGAACGCTGTCCGCGATCATCTTCGTCTTGCCGGGCCTGGTGATGATCGGCTACTGGCAGGGCTTCCCGTTCTGGACCACGGCGCTGGTGTGCGCGCTGGGCGGCATCCTCGGTGTGATGTTCTCGGTGCCGCTGCGCCGCGCGCTGGTCACCGGTTCTGACCTGCCGTACCCGGAGGGTGTGGCCGCGGCGGAGGTTCTCCGTTGTCGGCGATGGTGACCCGAACAACGAGGAGAACGTCAAGGGCCTGCGGGTCATTGTTGTCGGTGGCATCGTCTCCGCGTTCTACGGCCTGCTCGCCGCGATGAAGGCGGCCGCCGGCGAGATCTCCGGCACCTTCAAGTTCGGCAAGGGCGCGACCATGATGGGAGGCTCGCTCTCCTTGGCCCTGATCGGTGTGGGGCACTTGGTCGGTATGACGGTCGGTATCGCCATGCTCGTCGGCGTGGTCATTTCCTTCTTCGTTCTTCTACCGTGGCGCACATCTTCACTCGTCGACGGCTCCGTCACGGACCTCTCCGAGATCGTCTCCACCACCTTCGCCTCCGAGATCCGCTTCATCGGCGTGGGCACCATGGCGGTGGCCGCACTGTGGACGCTGATCAAGATCGCCGGTCCGGTGATCAAGGGCGTGAGCGCCTCGCTGTCCAGCTCCCGCAAGCGGGCCGCCGGCACAGAAGTGGACGTCACGGAGCGCGACATCCCGTTCCCGATCGTCCTGGGCATCATCTTGGCGTCCATGCTCCCGATCGGCTTCTTGCTGTGGGACTTCCAGCGCGGCACCGACATTCACGAGCACGCCGTCGGCCTGACCATTATCTCCGTGCTGTTCATTCTGATCGCCGGCCTGGTCATCGCCTCGGTCTGCGGCTACATGGCAGGCTTGATCGGTGCGTCCAACTCGCCGATCTCGTCGGTGGGCATCATTGCCGTGATCACGTCGGCGCTGCTGATCGCCGCGTTCACCGCGGGCACCGATGCCAGCGCGACCTCCCTGGTGGCGTACACGCTGTTCACCGCGGCGATCGTCTTCGGTATCGCAACTATCTCCAACGACAACCTGCAGGACCTCAAGACCGGTCAGCTTGTCGACGCCACCCCGTGGAAGCAGCAGGTCGCCCTCGTCATCGGTGTCCTCTTCGGTTCCGTCGTCATCCCGCCGGTCCTGCACCTCATGCTCACCGGCTTCGGCTTCCAGGGGATGGAGGGCGCGGGCCCGGACGCCCTCGCTGCGCCGCAGGCAGCACTGATGTCGTCCGTCGCCACCGGCATTTTCGACGACTCCCTGAACTGGAACCTCATCTTCCTCGGTGCCGCCATCGGTACCGTCGTGATCATCATCGACGAGATTCTTTCCGCCACCACCGATAAGAAGTACTCCTTGCCGCCGCTGGCAGTGGGCATGGGCATGTACCTGCCTGTCACGGTCACCGTGATGGTTCCGCTGGGCGCCATCATCGGCCACTTCTACAACCGCTGGGCATCGCACCAGCGCAACCCGGAATCCGCGATCCGCATGGGCACCCTTGGCGCCACCGGCCTGATCGTGGGTGAGTCGCTGTTCGGTGTGGTCAACGCCGGCATCATCGCAGCCGCCCAGGGTGAGAGCCCGCTGGAGATTTTCGAGGAGAACGCCTGGACCAGCCTGGCCGGTGTCGTTCTCTTCACGGCCGCAATCGTGTTCATCTACAGCCGGACTGCCAAGGCTGCCAAGGATCTGCCCATCACTGCGCCAGCCGATGCGGTTGCCGCGGAGAAAATGGCCGCGGTCGATCGGTCGAAGTGACCTGAGCCCCCGGACGGACGTGAGGCGCTGTACGAGGGCATGAAATGAACGAGGCACGGCATCATCGCCGTGCCTCGTCGCGTTCCAGGGGGGGCGGCCTGGGGCGGTGCCCGATCCGGGACGGTACTAACGCATGATCTGCTGCAGGAACGGAACGGAGTTCTGGGTAGAGGCATTGACTGTTCCGTCGTGGTCGGTCGGGTACCAACGCACCTCCACCTTGCTGTTCTTCTCTGCGCCGATGAATTGGCGCAGCCACATGTCCGAGTTCAAGGCCATGCCGATGGGGGCCGGCATGTCGACATCCTTGAGTCCGTGGGCGATGAACACCGGTTTGTCGTAACCCGAGACAGGGGTCGCCATGAATTCGCGGATGGCGCGGTCTGCGCCGGGGACGTCGCTAAGCGGCTTTGTGAAAGCGCGGGTGAGATTGACATTCCGGACCGCGTCTTCGACTTCGTAGTAACAGCTGTGCTGCGCCGCGGCGATCATGCGCCGGCCTTCGTCGGTGAGGACGGAATCGAAGTCGATGTCTGGGTAAGCTTCGCGCACCGCACCCAGGATGTAAAGGCCGTAGACCTGCATTCCGGCGGGCAGCGGAGCTGGCGGGAACGACGGGCCGAGCTTGGTGATGAACTCTTCGATGTAGGCGGGCGCTCCTGTCACCACCGCACCGCGGTAGTCTAGGCCGAGTTTCTTGCTGAGCTCGGTTGCGCGGTGGGCGACGTGTAGGGCGACACCTCCGCCCTGTGATTGGCCGATGACCGCCCATTTCTTGTCCAGGACCGGCCCGTTCTTGTCCTTGCTGGCCTTCATTTTGTGCAGGGCGGCCACGGAGTCGACGGACTCAACCGCGGACTGCTTACCGTTGAGGTAGCTGTGGAGCCCGGGGGTGTCGAGGCCTACGTAGTCCGGCGCGACGATCGCGTATCCGAGGTCGAGCCACCTGCCCAGGTACTCAACGTCCCGTGGAATGCGCGGGTTGATCGACGGGGCGCATTCATCGCCCAGACCGACTGTTCCGTGGGTCCAAGCGACAACAGGCCAGCCGCCGTCCGGGCGCTCGCCCCGGGGCAGGAAAACAGCGGCTGTGGCGACGGCGGGCTTTCCCAGTTTGTCTGTGGTCGTGTACGCGATGCGGTACTGCTCGGCGGCAGTGGGGAGCCCGACATTCGGGTCCAGGGGTACCTCGGCCAGTACGGTGCCGGGCTCGCCTGACGGTTCCACATGGGGCAGGCCACTCCGGTAGAGCGTGCCGTCATACGGGGCAACAGGCCGCATGGGGTCTCCGTTGTCGACGAAGTGCTGCGCCAGCTGCGATGAAGACTTAGATGACTGCGCGTGGGCTGGAACGGCGGCTACTGCGCCGACCATTCCAAGCGTGACGACGGCTGCCGCGCAGGCGGTCATCTGAGTTGTGGACCTAAGGGTCATGAGTGAACTCCCACTAGTGGTACGTGTGCTTTTTGTTCCTTTGTAGCCAATTGTGCTCCTCCGCTTGGCGGAGGCTGTTGGTGGTCTGGGAATTCCTACTCCAGGAGATGGCCGCTGATGGAGAATCTGCGCGGCTTGCCAGGTGTGGCCTTGCAGGGCTAGAGCGGTGCGCTCCCAGCTCTTCATTCCGACCTTGCACTCGTTGCCTCCGGCTGCTAAAAATGACTCTAGCACTCCCGCCAAGTGAGTGCTAAAAGTCAATTTCGAGCGGGTGAGGCTGTTTTGCGCTCACCAGCCGTGCCGTCGCGGGCGCCCGCTTGGACCTTGTAGACGTGAGAGTGGCGTCGCCTTTTCCTACATAAACGAGGAGCAACAAACTCACATGGCAAAGATGATCGCATTCGACGAGGAAGCACGCCGCAGCCTCGAGCAGGGTCTGAACACCCTGGCTGACGCTGTGAAGGTCACCCTCGGCCCGAAGGGCCGCAACGTCGTCCTTGAGAAGTCCTGGGGCGCGCCCGCTATTACGAATGACGGCGTGACCATTGCGAAGGATATCGAGCTCGAGGATCCGTACGAGAAGATCGGCGCCGAGCTGGTCAAGGAAGTCGCCAAGAAGACTGACGACGTTGCCGGCGACGGCACCACCACCGCGACCGTCCTGGCGCAGGCGCTGGTCCGCGAGGGTCTGCGCAACGTGGCCGCCGGCTCCAACCCGATGGGCATCAAGCGCGGTATCCAGGCCGCCACCGATAAGGTCTCCCAGCTCCTGCTCGACTCCGCGAAGGAGGTCGAGACTGAGGAGGAGATCGCTTCCACCGCTGGTATCTCGGCTTCTGACCCGGAGATCGGCAAGAAGATCGCCGAGGCAATGTACGCCGTCGGCAACGGCTCCGTGAACAAGGAGTCCGTCATCACCGTCGAGGAGTCCAACACCTTCGGCGTCGACCTCGAGGTCACCGAGGGCATGCGCTTCGACAAGGGCTACATCTCCGCTTACTTCGCCACCGATATGGAGCGCGGCGAGGCAGTGCTCGAGGACCCGTACATCCTGCTGGTCTCCGGCAAGATCTCCAACGTCAAGGAGCTTGTCCCGGTTCTGGAGCAGGTCATGCAGTCCGGCAAGCCGCTGCTGATCATTGCCGAGGACGTCGAGGGCGAGGCCCTGTCCACCCTCGTGGTGAACAAGATCCGCGGCACCTTCAAGTCCGTGGCTGTGAAGGCGCCGGGCTTCGGTGATCGTCGTAAAGCAATGCTGCAGGACATCGCGATCCTGACCGGCGGCCAGGTCATCTCCGAGGAGGTCGGCCTGTCCCTCGACGGCGCCGATGTCTCCCTGCTCGGCCAGGCACGCAAGGCCGTCATCACCAAGGACGACACCACGATTGTCCAGGGTGCGGGCGAGCAGGCCCAGATCGAGGGCCGCGTGAAGCAGATCCGCGCCGAGATCGAGAACTCCGATTCCGACTACGACCGCGAGAAGCTCCAGGAGCGCCTGGCTAAGCTCGCCGGTGGTGTCGCTGTCCTCAAGGTCGGCGCGGCCACCGAGGTCGAGCTCAAGGAGCGCAAGCTGCGCATCGAGGACGCTGTGCGCAACGCGAAGGCAGCAGTCGAGGAGGGCATCGTCGCCGGCGGCGGCGTCGCACTCCTGCAGGCAGCCAAGGAGCTCGAGGGCGACCTCGGCTTCGAGGGTGACGAGGCCACCGGCGTGAAGATCGTCCGCGAGGCCCTCTCCGCACCGCTGAAGCAGATCGCCCTCAACGCCGGCCTCGAGCCGGGCGTTGTCGCCGACAAGGTCGCCAACCTCCCGGCTGGCCAGGGTCTGAACGCGGCCACCGGCGAGTACGTCGAGATGCTGGCCAACGGCATCGCGGACCCCGCCAAGGTCACCCGTTCCGCTCTTCAGAACGCCGCCTCCATCGCCGGCCTCTTCCTCACGACCGAGGCCGTCGTCGCCCAGAAGCCGGAGCCCGCAGCTCCCGCCATGGACCCGGAGGCCATGGGCGGCATGATGTAAAAAGCATCTCCGCTTAGCGACGCCCCGAGCCACCCAGCCCGCCCCGCGGCCAGCCTGGCTCGGGGTTTCGTGCGTTTGCTTCCGCTCGCAGAGGAGCTGGCCAGGCGGAGGAAGCGGAAAGGCGGTGGTCCGCGCACTGTCGAATAGGGGCTGCTGTAAAGCAATGACAATTGCTGTTGTGGCTGTGACACGCCATGCCGCCCCCGGAAAGGGGTAATCGCGGAGGTCGCGCGACGGGTGCCTTAGGTGAACATCGCGTTACCGGAGGTCGATTGTCGACCGTTACACAAAATGAGTGAGATCTTGGCCCGGTTAATGTTCGATTTCAAAAAAGTGCTCTATAACTCACCGGCGCTGCTCGTGTTTACTTTTTGTTCATATCTTAAGTAACGGTACCGTTTCGGAAGCCTGAAATCCGACTCCAGGCGCGGTATTGACCGCTGAGAAATGTGTGGCAAAAAACTCCCGTGACGCCCGATCGGGGTGTCTGAAAACCAGAAACCCTCATCCGGCGCTAGCCGGTATATCTGCACAAGGAGATTCTTCACATGGACGTGAAAGAAATCATCATGCACCTCGAGAACTTCGCCAACACCTGGAACGGTTGGTCCAAGTTCCTCGGCGGCCTCGAGAAGTTCTTCGGCGCTGACGGCGTCATCGCTTCCATCCAGGACTGGGCGGATGCTGGCGACAACCTCGCTGCCCTCAAGACCAAGTAAGTCCCCCTCCCTTTCTAAACACTGACTCTCGAAGGAGTTCAACATGGACGCATTCATCGATGGTTCCTCCCAGGCTGCTAGCAACCTTGACCTGGTCTGGAACAACACCCTCAAGCCGCTCTTCGACATGATGAAGCCGCTGGCTGAGTCCGCTGAGGGCCTCGTCAAGCTGCTGAAGCTGCTCCCGTAGTAACGAGAGAACTTCAAATCCTGTCGCTTCGGCGGCAGGATTTTTTGTTTGCCGTGACCATTTCTTCCCGCACAACCTGGAGCTCGCGAATTCTCGGGAATCTCGGCGATGTTCGCACAGGGCAAGCGCACGAACACTTGGTTCTAAATGGGAGGGGGCGGCGAACGGGTCGTCGATAAGCGTTGCCCAGCGCTGGCGCGTGTGCGCCGCTAAAATGGCGGGCATGGCGAACGATGATGACATGCCCTTGATTGACCTGACGGAAACCGAAGGCTACTACGTCGACGATTCTGACGAGGACGACCCGGTGCTGCTGCAGGCAGACGGAACTCCGATCCAGACGTGGCGCGAGAATTACCCGTATGACGAGCGCATGACGCGTGACGAATACGAGAAGGTGAAGCGCGCACTGCAGATTGAGCTGCTGAAGTGGCAGAACTGGACGAAGGACACGGGTCAGCGCCACATCATCATCTTCGAGGGGCGTGACGCGGCTGGTAAGGGCGGCACGATCAAGCGCTTCAACGAGCACCTCAACCCGCGTGGCGCGAGAACGGTGGCGTTGGAGAAGCCGTCGCCGCGCGAGTCCACGTCGTGGTACTTCCAGCGCTACATCGAGCACTTCCCGGCCGGCGGCGAGATCGTCTTCTTCGACCGCTCCTGGTACAACCGCTCGGGTGTTGAGCGCGTGATGGGTTTCTGTACCGAGTCGCAGCATGCTGAGTTCCTGCGCGAGGTGCCGATGCTGGAGAACATGATCCTTGGTTCGGGCATTTCCCTGACCAAGTTCTGGTTCTCCGTCACCCGCAAGGAGCAGCGCACCCGCTTCGCCATCCGCCAGGTCGACCCGGTGCGCCAGTGGAAGCTGTCGCCGATGGACCTCGCCTCCCTGGACAAGTGGGACGACTACACCCGCGCGAAGGAAGAGCAGTTCCGATACACCGACACTGACGAGTCCCCGTGGGTGACCATCAAGTCCAACGATAAGAAGCGCGCCCGCGTCAACGCGATGCGCTACATCCTTTCCAAGTTCGAGTACACGAACAAGGACCACGACGTGGTGGGGGAGCCTGACCCGTTGATCGTGAAGCGTGGCCGCGATCAGATCGGGGACTAGTTTCTCAGGTCTTGGGTTTTAGCCTTGGCTAAATGTTGAGCCTAGAACATAGTTTCCCCAGGTGGGTTTCGGTGGAATCACCGGTTCACGCGGGAAGCTAAGTTTCGGGGTTAGCATCTAAGTTTTCGTTTCTGTCCTAGCGAGATTCAACCCCGCTCCCGTTGTGCGCCCCGCCCGCTGGGCATAGGGTCGTCAGTGTGTTCATCAACGTCACCCGCCCCGCAGACAGCGTCGCCGTCCTGACCATCGACCGCGACGAGAAACGTAACGCTCTCAGCGAGGAGCTCCTCGTCGAGCTCGCGGACATGCTTGAGCACGAGCTTATCGATGCCCCATCGATCCTCCTCACCGGCGCCGGCTCCGCCTTCTCCGCTGGGGCAGACTTGTCCTCCGGCGATCCTGCCGCGATCTACCCGGCGCTGAAACGCGTGCTGGAGATCATCCGCGGCGCGGAGAAAGCAGTGGTGGCGTACGTGAACGGCCCGGCGATCGGTGCCGGGGCGATGCTGGCGGGTGCGTGCGATATCCGGGTGGTGGCGCCGTCGGCACGCTTTGCTATTCCGGTGGCGCGGATGGGCGTTCCCGTCACGCCCGAGCTTGCCGGCGCCCTCGCCGGCCTCGTCGGCGGCGCCCGCGCCCGCACCATGCTGATGACCGGCATGCCCATCAACTCCGCCACGGCCGTCGACTGCGGCTTCGCCGCCCTCCGTGGCACCTTCGGCGATGCGGTCGAAGTGGCTACTGTATGCGCCGAGGGTTCTGCCGTGACGATCACGTCGATCAAGGCGGCCTTCCGCTCCTAAACATTTCGCCGCGGGCGTAATTCGTCGGCCGGGAGTCAATTCATTCAGCTGCGTGTATAAATCACGGACAGTGAATAGGTGAACGGCGCGAGCACGATGCCGAACCTGGCGTACGAATTCAGGATCAAATGCGGCACGACGCAATTCGATGTCGAAAAACAACTACAGCTCACATCGCGCAAAGATGCGAGCGGCAAGGATCTGGACGGCGCGACCTTCAACGTGATATACCGCTGCGATCGCGAGGGAACCTACGACGCGGCGAAGAAACTCTACCTACCGAACATCGCGCCAGTGGAGGGCACGATCACCGTCGGCCGAAACAGAGACGATGTGGTCAAGGACCTCAAGGTCGGTGCGGAGTGCAAGGTGTGTGGGGGGACGAGTCCACCCTGCCGCAGACGAAGTGCATCAAGTTCGACAAGGCTACGGTCGCGTCGACTAACGCGCGGGACCAGATGACGGGCTCGACCAACGTCGACGCGAAGTCGAAGCCGGTCCTCACCGTAGCTATCGAAAGCCCACGGATGGTGCCTGTGATGCTGTTGTGATTAGTGTGACTCTCACTTACAGTGGAGCTAACCCTGAAGTACGGGTCGAGACTTGTCTCTTGGCTGCACGGTTCACCACCTTGCTTTGGGACTCTTTTCCGTTTCCCACTTCCCCGAGGAGAGAATCTATGAAGCGCTTCAACAAGACCGCAATTGCCATCGCGCTGTCCGGCGCCCTTGCTCTGGGTGCCGCACCGGCTGCCGACGCTCAGGAGAATCTGGGTGAACCGGCCGCCACCATCAACCACGAGGGTGCGACCTGGTACCTGCACAGCAACGGCCAGTTCTACGTCAACGACGCGGGACTCGTCTACACCCCGGTCGACCAGATCGAGGAAGAGAAGAAGATCGCCCTCGAAGCCGATAACGCTGAGGGCGAGCAGGGTGCTCCAGCTGGCGACGAGCAGTATGTTCCGGCAGGCGACGAGGTCGTCGAGGTTGGCGGCAACGATGCTGCTGACTCCGAGCGCGGTGTCAACGCTGAGACCGGCAGCAACACCATCGCGAAGGGCCTGATCGGCCTGCTGCTCGCATCCATCATGGGCGCAGCGATCTTCGCGTTCGGGCGTCGTCGCCTGGTCTAAGAGACGTACTTCAGCTCCCCACGGCCGGATCGGTGTCCGGCTACTTGGACTTGCCGGACTTCCCGGATTTGCCCGACTTTCCGGACTTCTCAGATTTATCGACCTTGTCGGACTTGGCAGGCTTATCCGCCGTCTTCGATTTGTCCGACTTCTCGGACGACGAGTCGGCGTCGGTGCCGTCGGAGGACTCGGCGGGGGAGCCATTCCCGGTAGTGTCAGCCTCATCGGAGCCGTGCGGCTCGGCCATGATCGCCAGGGACAGCTTGCGGAGATGCTTCAACTGCTTGGTCGTGGTGGCATCGAGAGCTCGGTCTTCGGCTTCGGCCACGGCGGCGGCGAGCTGTTCCTGAGCCTTGGATCCCTCTTCGGTCGGAATGATGATCTGGCGGCGGCGGTCCTTGGGGTCGCGCTCACGGGAGACCCAGCCTTGTGTCTCGAGGGAGTCGATGAGGCGGACCATGTCGGAGGCGTCGATGGCGAGGAGCTCGGAAAGCTGGGTCTGGCTCGCGGCGTGCTCGAGAGTGCATGTCAGCACCCAGAACTCGCGCATGGTGGCGCCGAGCGCGGCCAGCGCTTTTTCGACCTCGTCCTTCGTGGCGCGACGCACGCGCTCAATCTGGAACGAGGGAGATTTGGTCAGGGCGGCGGGGTGCTCCAAGGATTCTGCCATGTGCATCAATGTAGCAGTGATGGGGGATTCCTATGGTTGGTTAGGGGTGAAGATAAATCACCCCACCAACCCCGTCGGAGTTATTCGGTCGGCAGACCGGCCTCGACCCACGCCTGGGTACCACCGACGACGTTGATAGCTTCGGTTCCGCGGACAGCCTCGAGGTACTGGGAGGCCTCGGCGGAGCGGCCGCCGGATTTGCAGATGACGTAGATGGGCTGATCAAAGTCGATCTGCTCGGAGAGAGCCGCGAAATTGGACAGGGGCAAGTTCACGGCGCCCTTGGCGTGGGTGTCGGAGAACTCGTCGGGCTCGCGGACGTCGATAAGCTGGGCGTTTTCGGGCACTTCGTTGACCTGTACGGACTTCATGGCGCCAGTCTAGATGAACTATTGTTTTTGCTATGGCTGGCGACGACGCGCGCGGGTACGCACCGCGGACAACACCGCGGGAGCCGCGCGCGACGCGTGACGCTTATCGACGGCCCGCCGCCCCCCGCCGCACCTTGGCCCCCGCCGCGCGGCCCGCGACTCCGCCGCGGCGCTTCAAGCCGCAGCCGCCGTGGGTGTACAAGATGCGCCGCACTGTCGCTGTGCTGCTGATGCTTGTGCTCGTCGTGGGGTTCATCCGCGCGTGCGTGCCCAGCGAGCACGACCGCGAGATGAAGGCGTGGAAGGAGCAGGCGAATCAGGCGGTGGAGCAGCCCATCGACGTCGGAGAGGCGGACATCCCGCCGTCGCGGCCCGTAGAGATGCGTATCCCCGGCCTCGACATGACCGCCAAATTTGAGGAAGGCGACTGCCGCTTCAAAGACGGTGCGATCGACCCCGACACCCTCAGCGAGGCCTGCGCGTTCACCGCGAAGGACAAGCCGTACACGCTGCCGGGCTCCACCAGCGAGGACATCGTCGTCATCGCGGGCCACGCGGCGGCCGGCGTGCCCGCCGTCTTCGACAAGCTTTACGACGTTCAAGGCCAACGCCACACCATCAACCCCGGCGACACCATGTATCTGAAGACCCAGAAATCCGGTGACCGCTGGCTCAAATACCAAGCCACCGACCTCCACGAGCCCGACAAGAAAGGCCTGTCCCAGTCCGCCGAGATCTGGGGCAATGTCCCCATGCCCGGCCGCCTGCTCACCATCTCCTGCATCCAGCCCGCAAACCCCTTTGAAGACGCCGTGCGCAACGCCGTCATCGGGTGGCAGCTGCAGGGGGTTGCGGAGCAGCCGGAGTAGGCGCGCGCACTTAGAAAAGGGAACCGGAGAAGCAGAAACGCCCCGCGTGCACTCGGTTGGTGGGGCGCGGCGGGGCATCGCTAAGCGGAAAGCGCGGAGGCTTAGCCCTTGTAGTTCTTCAGGGAGTCCTCGAGGATCTTCTCCGCCTCAGCCTTGTCGCCCCAGCCGGAGCCGGAGACTTCCTTGTTCGGCTCGAGGTCCTTGTAGTGGACGAAGAAGTGCTCGATCTCGTCCTTGAGGAAGTCGGAGACGTCGCTGATGTCCTGGTAGTTCTCGTAGCGCACGTCGTCGAGGACGCAGAGCAGCTTGTCGTCGCCGCCGGCCTCATCCGTCATCTTGAACACGCCGATCGGGCGGGCCTTGACCGTCACTCCCGGGAACACCGGCTCCGGGGTGATCACGAGCGCATCCAGCGGGTCGCCGTCGTCCGCGAGCGTGTGGTCGATGAAGCCGTAGTCGAGCGGGTACGCCATCGGGGTGAACAGGTAGCGGTCCAGGTAGACGCGGCCGGTCTCGTGGTCCAGCTCGTACTTGTTGCGGGAACCCTTCGGGATCTCAATGATGACTTCGGTAGCCATGGCTGCTCCTTTGCGTAGAGGGGGCTTTTGTCTGGGGACCATCGTAGCCTGCGGGTTGGGGCGGTGGGTTCGCCTGGGGTTTCGCGGCGGTTTCGCGGGGGGTTTTGGGCGCGTCCGCTCGATTCGGTTAGTCCCGTTTGAGTTTCGAATCCCACCAAAAACATGAGCAACATTTCACCTGCGGTTTTGGAAAGTGGCTTCAAACGCGACTAACCGGGGCGGCTCCACGTCGGTCCTGCCTTGCCCGCCCGTTTGCGCTGCGCGACGTTCCGTCGACCAGATCGTTTGGTGGTTACCTGCTGTTATCCGTACGGGCGGGGGAGGTCCGCCGGTTGACCCGTGTGCGAAAACGAGTGCTTTTTGGTGGTCGTATCCCTGTGCGCTCGTAAAAGTCGGTTGGGAGCGGTTCGCCAGTTTGCTCACTCGCTTTGACTGCGAGCTTTGCCCATTCGCGTTGCCGCTCTTCCTTAGTCATTTTCGTAGTCATCGTCAGCCCTCCTTTCAGCGCCTCTATTATCCCCGCTGACGCCTTCAACGGCTAGTTCCTGGATGATCTAGTTCTGTACGTGTGGATAGAGGACTAGTGACCAGGATGTTCAAGTGAAGGATCCCGAGACGGAATGAATCGTCATCGCTTTCGCGGATAAGGTCTGCGACCCATGTGTACCTCTTCCATCATTCAGCTCGATTATCGCTGACTGTTTTTGATGGATAGTCCAGATGAGACCGAAGAATCCAAGTAGTGCGACGAGCAACTGCCCTAAACGCAGCCATATTTCCATACTCCCCGATTCAACCCCCTCGTTTGAGAACCACTATAGATTCTTCGGCAGAATCCGTAAGGGGGACCGAGAGTGAAGTGTCCTGGGTTTAGTTCCGATCATTTCTAGAGAAGGATTGGAATCATGCCAAGGAAGTACAGTGACGAGTTCAAGGCCAAGGCAGTGCGTTTGGCTGAGGACCTCGTTGAGCTCGAAGGGTGTTCGAAATGGGGTGCAGCCGTAGAGATCGGTGAAAAGCTCGGCATTCCAGCGCACACGCTCAACGATTGGCTGAAGCCGAATATGGTCTCATCCGATGTTGAGATTGGCGCCGGCGAGTCAACGGCTGACGAACTGAAGCGGCTGCGGAAAGAGATTAAGGAGCTACGCAGGGCTAATGAGATCTTGAAAACCGCGTCAGCTTTTTTCGCGGCGGAACTCGACCGTCCCACCAGAAGATGATCGAATACATCGATGCGTATCGCGATCGCTTCGGGGTCGAGGCTATCTGTCGCACATTGAAAGAGACAGAATGTGGGTTCATCACCTCTCGCGGTTACCGAGCAGCGAAAACACGAGCACCGTCGGCGAGAAGTTTGTCAGATGCGCTGCTTATTCCTGAATTGGTGAGGGTCTACGAGGACAACTTCAGCGTCTACGGGATCCGCAAGATGTGGAAGGCCATGCAGCGCGCCGGCTGGAACATCGGTCGTGATCAGACCGCGCGTTTGATGAAGCAAGCTGGCATTTACGGCCGCAGGCGTGGCCGCACACCGATGACAACGCTTCGGGCCAACGTGCCAGATTGCCGCCCTGACCTGGTCAACCGTGATTTCACTGCCCCCGCACCGCACCGGTTGTGGGTCGCTGACATTACCTATGTACGCACCTTGTCTGGTTTTGCCTACACCGCGTTTATCACCGATGTGTACTCCAGAAAGATCGTCGGTGTCGCGACCCGGGCGAGCATGCGTACCGATGAACTGCCGCTGGAGGCCTTTGAGCACGCCCTGTATCACGCTGGTGATCTTCGCTCAGAAGGGCTTGTCCACCACAGTGACCGCGGCTCGCAGTATGTGTCGATCCGTTACGGTGAAGCGCTCGCCCAGGCCGGTATCGATCCGTCTGTCGGCACCGTTGGCGACTCCTATGACAACGCGTTGGCTGAAACGGTCAACGGGCTCTACAAAACAGAGCTGATTTATCCCCACCGGCCGTGGGCATCGGTCGGTGAAGTCGAGATTGCCACCCTTCGCTGGGTGCACTGGTGGAACAACCAGCGACTTCATCAATCCCTAGGATATATCACTCCACAGGAGATGGAGGACGCTTACTATCAACGATCAGGCGCTCAAACGTTGGGCGTTAAATAAGCGGAACGAAAACCAGGACGCTTCAGAGCGCTGCTTACCTTGGGGCCGAAAGAAAGAGTGGTGGACCGTGCTAGTCACATCGGCTGTCCGCGCTACCCTTAATCCCGATGAGTAAACGAATGTGGCCGTGGGCCGTGGGCGCTGTCGCGGTGCTGGCCGTCGGTGGTGCGGCGGGCACCGGTGTTGTGGTGCAGCAGGAGTTGCGTGACCTGAACCATGCGCCGCCGTATTCGATGGCGGAGCCGGAGCCGCTGGCGGTGGAGGCGGCGTCGGGGGAGGACGTCGATAAGCAGAAGCTCAAGGAGGCGCTGGGCGCGCAGGCGGCGAACCCGGCGTTGGGGACGCTGCATGTGCGCGTGAGCGACGGCACGACGGGGGAGACGCTTTTTGAGCAGGGGGCGAATGATCCGCTGCAGCCGGCGAGCTCCACGAAGGTGCTCACCGCGGCGGCGGCGTTGTACACGCTCGAGCCAGACGCGACGCTGAAGACTGACGTGGTGCGCGCGGGCGACGCGGTGACCATCAAGGCCGCGGGGGACGTGTGGCTCACTCCCGCGAAGATTGATGAGCTGGCCGGGAAGATCGGCAACGCCTCCGCCGTGTACATCGACACCTCGGTGTGGCCGGAGGAGACCCAGATGCCGGGTTGGGACCCGCAGGACATCGACGGCGGCTTCGTCGCCCCGATGGAACCCGCGATGATTCACGGTGCGCGCCTGGGCGGGGAGTCCAAAGGGGATGTGCCGCGCTCCCACACGCCGGCGCTGGACGTGGCGCAGGCGCTCGCGGACAGAGTCGGCGCGCAGACCGTCGGTTTCGGGCCCGCTCCGGCGGACGGTGAGGTCGTGGCGAGCGTTGAGTCGCCGCCGCTGACGGAGCGCCTGCGGGAGATGGTCAAAGAATCCGACAACGTGATGGCGGAAGCTGTCGGCAGGGAGGTCGCGCGCAAACGCGGCGGCACCGCGCCCCAAGCGACCCTGGATGCGCTCACCGAGCACGGGTTCAACATCGAGGGCGTGACCTTGGCGGACAGCAGTGGCCTGTCGCGCTTTGACCTTATCCCGCCGCGGCTTCTCGACGACATCATGCTCCGCGCCACCTCCACCGACGAGCTGCGCGAATTGCTGCCGACGCTGGCGATCGCCGGCGGTGACGGCACGCTCGTGGACCGCTTCGGCGACCTGCCGGGCAAGGGCTGGGTCCGCGCCAAGACTGGAACGCTCACCGGCACTTCCGCACTGGTGGGCACGGTGACGTCCGAGGTGGGCAACGTGTACACCTTCGCCATGATCAGCAACGGCAGCGACATTCTCACCGCACGCGCGCTCATGGACGAATTCGCCTCCACGCTGCGGCAATACTAGGCAAGGGGGCTCCATGTCGCCGGCACCGTTCTGGCCGCGCCAGTCGCCGCATTTTCTCGCTTGCCGACGCGCCGTCCGCTCCTTCACTCGCCCCGCCCTCATCGGCCTTTCCGGCGGCCCCGACTCGTTATCTCTCGTTGCTGCAGCCGCCGCCGAGGACGTAGACGTTCGCGCCCTCGTGGTCGACCACGGCCTGCAGGCGGGCTCTTCTGATGTGGCCGCCCGCGCCGCCGCACAGGCTGCTGAGCTGGGTGTTCCGGCCGATATTGTCCGCGTGTCCGTTGACGCCGCGCCGGGTCAAAGCCTCGAAGCCGCCGCGCGCACTGCACGCTACGCCGCGCTCGCCGATGCCGCTTCCTCCGACTCTTCAAGGGCGCCGCGCGATATCTGGGTCGCCCACACCCTCGACGACCAGGCCGAAACACTTTTGCTCGGTGCCCTGCGCGGCAACCCCTCCGGCATGGCGGAGGTCTCCGTCGTGGAGGCTGGCCCAGACTCTCCTGGCCGTTCTCTTCGCCTGGTCCGCCCCTTCCTGGGGCTCCGCCGGGCGGATACCGTCGGCGCCTGCGACGAGCTCGGCTTGGACCCCTGGCTCGACCCGATGAACGACGACCGCGCTTACCGCCGCGTCGGGGTGCGTAAGGACATCATCCCCGCCCTGAGCGGTCTCATCGGCGGGGACGCGGCGCCGGCGCTGTCGCGTGCGGCGGAGCGGATCGCGGCGGACCAGGAGTTGCTCGCCTCGCTCGTGGACTGTGGCCCCACCGCCGACTGTGGCGTACTCGCTGCCGAACCCGCGCCGGTTCGGCAGCGGCGCATCCTCGCGTGGCTGCGCGCGGAAGGGCAGCGCGTGGCCGGTGAGCCGCTCGTGGTTAGCGGCGCCCAGCTCGCCGACATTGAGCGGCTGTGCACGCACTGGCACGGGCAGGGCCCGGTGGCCATCAACGGCGGCCGCGGCATCGCCCGCGTCGGCGGACATCTCACACTGATATAGAAAAACTGGCATAGAAAAAGGGAGCGCGGACATGCCGCGCTCCCTGTAACTTCGCCCGGGTTCTAGATCAGGCCGAGTTGCTGCGCGATGGCTGCGACGGCAGCGATCAGGCCAATGATGCCGATCACGATCCCGATATGGAGTTGAGGTCCTCGCTCGACTAAGCGGGACCTGCCGCATCGCCCGGGGCCTGCTTGACCGGTCCCGGGGTGCCCTGCTTGATGCCGGTCGGTTTTTCGCCCGGCGCGGCGGGGCGGTAAAGCCACGCACGCTGCATGCCCGCCTCCATCGGCGTGCTGTTTCCAGGGGTTTCTGAAGTTGTCGCCGCAGTGTAGGTGCCGTTCTCCGTGCGCGGGATGTAGACCGCGCCGAAGCCGTAGTACCGGTTTTTCGGGTTGATCATCATGTGCAGGTGGCCGGTGCCGGACGTGTACGCCCCGCGGCTGTTGTTCAATGCGTTGAGTTCACCGTGGCCCCAGCTGTCCAGAATGGAGCGCTTCAGGGATGTCCCCGCGGCCAGGGATTCCGCCCAGGTCTGCTGGCCGTTAACCTTGGCGCTCCACAGCTCCGATCCATCGGGGCGTGTGTGGCCCCAGTGCGCGCCTTGTTCAGCTGCGCGCTGGACGGCGATGCGGGTCAGGCCGTCGTCGATGGAGACGGCGTTGACGTAGGCCTCCTTGGTGGTCAGCCCGCGCGCCGCGGCGGCTTCCCGCAGGCGGGTGGTGCCGGCCGCGTCCGAATCGTTGAAGTACGGGTTGATGTCCCACATCTCGCCGCGCAGCTGCTTCAGCGCGGGCAAGCCGGTGCTGCGGGCCGCGTCGAAGTCGAAGGTGGTGTCCACGGCGACGGAATTCGCTGCAGTGGTGTTCAGCTCGACACCGGTGAGCGGCGCAGGGGCCGCGCCGGCAACGGCTGGGGAAAGGGCGGGGGCGAAGGACAGTGCAAGAGTAGTCGCGACCGTGGCCGCGAGGAGGCGCTTACGCATGAGACTCTTTTCTCGGGTAGGGAAGGAATTCTGCTAATTAAACCGTATCAGTTGCCAGTTTTGTTACAGGTTTTTCCAAGGGGTGGAATGCGGGGGCGGGGGGAGTCTTCGATAAGCGGTTTCATGGCAAGATGGCGGTATGGCTGAAGGAACGAGGCTGAGCGAAAGCAAAGATTTCGAGGTCCCCGCGAACCGCTACGGCGACGACGTGGAAGCGATCCTCATCCCGGAGGACGAGCTGAACGACCGTATCCAGGAGATGGCCGACAAAGTCTCCGAGCTCTACCGCGACGCGGAAGACGACCTCATCCTCGTGTGCGTGCTCAAAGGTGCGGTGTATTTCCTCACCGACTTCGCGCGGTCCCTGTCCATCCCGTCCGAGGTCGAGTTCATGGCGGTGTCCAGCTACGGCAACTCAACCACGAGCTCCGGCGTCGTGCGCATCATGAAGGACCTGGATAAGGAGATCTCCGGCCGCGACGTGCTCGTGGTGGAGGACATCATCGACTCCGGCCTCACCTTGTCGTGGCTGCTGAAGAACCTGTCCGGCCGCCAGCCCAAGAGCCTCAACGTGATCACCCTGCTGCGCAAACCTGAGGTGCAGACCGCGAAGATCGACCTGCTCGATGTCGGCTTCGACATCCCCAACGAATTCGTCATCGGCTACGGCCTCGACTACGCCGAGCGCTACCGCGACCTGCCGTATGTGGGCACGCTGCACCCGCGCGTGTACTCGGACGTCGGGGAAGAGCCGGTGCCCTCGCGCGAAGAGGGGCCGGAAGCCGTCGAGATCTAAACAGCGCGGCGGGCGTGCGCACCGCCGCTAGGGCGTGACTTGCCACGGTGAGTAGGCTGTAAGAACTACAACTTCCGGCTAATCACCCCATAACAGGACTAGATGAAAAACAAGACTGTGGCGCGCTACGGCATCATCGGTGCCGTCCTGCTGATTCTGCTGTACCTGCTCACGCTGATCGGCGACGATTCGCGCAATTATTCCGAAGTCGACACCTCTGTCGCCTTGCAACAGCTCGCCGACAAGAACGTCGAGGAAGCGCAGATCGACGACCGCGAGCAGCGGGTCCGCCTGACGCTCCGCGAACCCATCACCGTCGAGGAGCGCGAAGGGATTGAGGAGATCCAGGCGCAGTACCCGGCCCGCACCACCCCGGACATCTTCAACGCGGTCAAGGGCGCGGAGCCGGATTCCTACACCACCAACGTCACGCAGGAGTCCTTCCTGCTGTCCATGCTCGGCTTCATGCTGCCGATGCTGCTGATCTTCGGCCTGATCAGCTTCCTCATGTACCGCATGCAGGCCGGCGGCGGCATGTTCGGCATCGGCGGATCGCGCGCCAAGAAGCTGACCAAGGACATGCCGACGAACACCTTCGCCGACGTCGCCGGTGCCGATGAAGCGGTCGACGAGCTGCAGGAGATCAAGGACTTCCTGCAGGACCCGGGGATCTACGAGCAGCTGGGCGCGAAGATTCCGCGCGGCGTTCTGCTCTACGGCCCTCCCGGCACCGGTAAGACGTTGCTCGCCCGCGCCGTGGCCGGCGAAGCGGGTGTGCCGTTCTACTCCATCTCGGGTTCGGACTTCGTGGAGATGTTCGTCGGTGTCGGTGCGTCCCGCGTCCGCGACCTGTTCAAGCAGGCCCGCGAGAACAGCCCCTGCATCATCTTCGTCGACGAGATCGACGCGGTAGGCCGCCAGCGCGGCTCCGGCACCGGCGGCGGCCACGACGAGCGCGAGCAGACCCTCAACCAGCTGCTCGTGGAAATGGACGGCTTCGGCGACCGCGAGGGCGTCATCCTCATCGCGGCGACGAACCGCCCGGACATCCTCGACCCGGCGCTGCTGCGCCCGGGCCGCTTCGACCGCCAGATCCCGGTGACCAACCCGGATCTGGCCGGCCGCGAGAAGATCCTGAACGTCCACGCCAAGGGCAAGCCGCTGGGCCCGGATGTGGATTTGAAGTCCCTGGCCAAGCGCACCGCCGGCATGTCGGGCGCGGATTTGGCGAACGTCCTCAACGAGGCCGCGCTGCTCACCGCCCGCATCGGCGGCAACGTGATCACGGCCGACGCGCTCGAGGAAGCGTCGGACCGCGTCATCGGTGGCCCGCGCCGCTCGTCGAAGATCATCTCCGAGAAGGAGAAGAAGGTCACCGCCTACCACGAGGGCGGCCACACGCTCGCCGCGTGGGCGCTCAAGGACATCGAACGCGTGTATAAGGTCACTATCCTCGCCCGCGGGCGCACCGGCGGCCACGCCATGACCGCCGCGGAGGACGACAAGGGCATGTACAACCGCGACGAGCTCTTCGCCCGCCTCGTGTTCGCGATGGGCGGTCGTGCGGCCGAGGAGCTCGTCTTCGGTGAGCCGACCACGGGCGCGTCCGCCGATATCGAGCAAGCGACCAAGATCGCGCGCGGCATGGTCATGGAGTACGGCATGAGCTCCGCTCTCGGCGCCGTCAAGTACGGCGACGAGGACGGCGATCCCTTCGCCCGCGCTATGGGCGGCGGTAGCCTCGACTATTCGCCCGCCGTCGCCGAGACGATCGACCGGGAGGTGCACGAGCTTATCGACGCAGCCCACGAGCGCGCCTACTCCATCCTCGCCGAGAACCGCGACTACCTGGACACCTTGGCCTCCAAACTGCTGGAGAAGGAGACCCTGCGCCGCGGCGACCTCGAAGCCATCTTCGACGGCATCGAGCCGAAGGGCTCGGGCCTCGAGCTTGTCGATGCCCGCTTCCCCCGCCAGCCCGACCGCGAACCCGTGAAGACCCCGGTCGAGCTGGCCGAGGAGCGCGGCGAAGAACCGCCGAAGAAATTCTCCCTGCTCGAGGCATCCCAGCAGGCCCGCGCCCGCCGCCAGGCGCAGCGCAACGCCGAGCTGAACAACCGGTGGATGCCGCAGGGCGACGGTTCAACCCGCTGGCAGCCGAACCAGCCTGGCCAGCCTGGTCAGACGGGCCAACCCGGCCAGCCCACCCAGCCGCGTTACGACGGCCCCCAGCCGCCCGCCGACTGGTCCTTCACCGGCGACGGCCGCGGTCAACAACCCCAGGCCCAGCCCCAGTCTCAACCGCAAGCACAGCCGGAGTACGGACAGCCGGTGCCGAACCCGGCACAGAACCCCTGGCAACACCCGGGCCAGGCGCAGTACCCGGTGAACCCGGGGCAGCAGCCGAGTCACCCGGGCCAGGCTGCCCAACCTACGGAGATCATCGGCTTCCGCCTGCCGGAGAACGAGCAGCCGGATCACGTCTGGGACGACCGCGCAGACGAGCGCGCCGGCCAAGGCAGCGCGGGACGCGGCGATGCCTCCGGCGAGGAGGCTCCGAATGCGGACGCCGCGGGCGTGGCTGAGCCGAGCCCGCGCGAAGGGTACGAACCGACCGAGCAGCTGCCACGCACCCAAGGGCAGAACGATGCGCGCCACAGGAGGCCCGACGATGAGTGACACGGATACGACGGGTAGGACAGGTACGTCGGGTACGACAGATAAGACTGCAGACCTCGCCTCTGCCGGGAAGGTGCGCCCCGCATTTGATCGTGAACGCGCGGAAGCCGCCGTGCGCGAACTGCTGCTGGCGGTGGGGGAGGACCCGGACCGCGAAGGCCTGCTCGAGACGCCGGCGCGTGTGGCCCGGGCATACGAGGAAGTCTTCGCGGGGTTGCACACGGACCCGACGGCAGTGCTGGAAAAGACATTCGCCGAAAACCACGAGGAACTCGTGCTCGTGCGTGACGTGCCCATCTACTCCACCTGCGAGCACCACCTGGTGCCGTTTTACGGTGTGGCGCACATCGGGTACATCCCGGGCGAGGACGGACACGTCACCGGCCTGTCCAAGCTGGCGCGCCTGGCGGACATGTACGCCAAGCGGCCGCAGGTGCAGGAGAGGTTGACGAGCCAGATCGCGGATGCGCTCGTCGATAAGCTCCACGCGCAATCGGTGATCGTCGTGATCGAATGCGAGCACCTGTGCATGGCCATGCGCGGCATCCGCAAGCCGGGCGCGACGACCACTACGTCGGCTGTGCGCGGCGGATTCAAACGCAACGCTGCCTCCCGCGCGGAGGTCTTGAGCCTGATCAGGGGGTAGAAATGGTCACTGTCGCAGATTTGACCGCGCGGGGCCGGACGATGGTCATGGGCATTCTCAACGTCACGGAGGACAGTTTCTCCGACGGCGGGAAATGGCTCGACCGCGACGCGGCAATCGCCCACGCGAAGGATTTGGTGGCGCAGGGCGCGGACATGATCGACGTCGGCGCGGAATCCACGCGCCCTGGTGCGACGCGCGTGCCGGCGGAACTGGAAGCCGAGCGCGTGCGCCCGGTGATCGAGGCGCTGCATGCGGAGGGAATCCGCACCTCGGTGGACACGATGCGCGCCGCGACCGCGCGCGTGGCCGCCGAGGCAGGGGTGGACATGATCAACGATGTCTCCGGCGGCCTCGCCGACCCGGACATGTACGCCGTCATGGCGGACACCGGCCTTCCGGTGTGCTTGATGCACTGGCGCACAGTGCACAACGCCGAGTTCGGCGACGCGTCCGGCTCCGCGGACCACGGCGGCGATGTCGTGCGCGATGTGCGCGAGACCCTCGCCCGGCTGACCGACAACGCAATGGCCGCCGGTGTGGAGCACTCCCAGATTGTGCTGGACCCGGGCCTCGGCTTCGCCAAGACCGCCGCCGACAACTGGGCCCTTTTGCAGGCCCTGCCCGAATTCATCGCAGGTGACCTGCCGGTTCTCGTCGGCGCGTCGCGCAAGCGCTTCCTCACGGAGATCCGCTCCAACCGCGGGCTGGAGGCCAACCCGTCGCTGGCCGACCCCGCCACGGCCGCTGTCACCGCGGTCAGCGCGCACCTCGGTGCGTGGGGCGTGCGCGTCCACGAGGTCGATGTCTCCCGCGATGCTGTCGACGTCGCCGCGACATGGCGCCTCGGCGCCGACTACGGGGGTGCCTGAATGGCCGACCGCATCCAGCTCACCGGTATTCGCCTCCACGCCGGCCACGGCGTGCTGCCGCACGAGGCGGAATACGGCCAGCCGTTCATCGTGGACATTACGGCCTGGCTCGACTTCGCCGACGCCGCGCGCGACGACGACCTGAACAAGACGGTCAATTACGCCGAGCTCGCCCACCTCGCGGCGGACACGGTGAAAGGTGCCCGCCGCGACTTGGTGGAGACACTCGCTGCGCAGATCGCCGAGGACGCCATGGCCCGCTTCGAGCAGCTCCACGCCGTGGAGGTCACGGTGCACAAACCGCATGCGCCGGTGGGCCTCGTGCTCGATGACGTCGCCGTCACGGCCCGCCGTTCCCGCAAATCCGTTGCCGCCCGTGCGGGCGGACAGAGCTAGGAGCGTCCCATGCGTGCCGTGCTGTCGACCGGGTCGAATATGGAGGACTCCCTCGCGCACCTGAAGTCGGTGGAAGACGATTTCGCTGGTGAGCTCGCCGCCGCCTCGCGCGTGTACCGCACTGCACCGTGGGGCGGGGTGGAGCAGGCCGACTTCTACAACCAGATCCTCATCGTCGACGTCGACGAGAGCCCCCATGAACTGCTCGCGCGCTGCCAACGTCTCGAGCGGCAGGCGCACCGCGTGCGCGAGGTCCGCTGGGGGCCGCGCACCCTGGACGTGGACATCGTCGCGCTTTTCGACGGCACCACCGGCGCCAGCATCACCCTCGACACCCCCGACTTGACCGTCCCGCACCCCCGCGCCCACGAGCGCGCCTTCGTACTGGTGCCGTGGCTCGAGGTGGATGGGAATGCGCGGTTGGGGGAGCAGGGCGTCGATAAGCTTGTTGCTGAACTCGACGACGAGGTGAACCCCCTATGAACCGCACCAACGTGACCGCCCTGGTAGGCGCCGCCGGCTTCTTCGCCGCGGCCGCTCTCATTCTGGTGCGGCGCTTTTACGGCGCGTGGCAAACGATCTCCCCTGTGTGGTCGGTGCCTGTGTGGGCTGTCGCCGCCCTGTGCGTGTTCCTCACCGTCATGGTGCGCCGCCGCCGCAAGGAAGGCCGCGTGGGGCTCGACCGCTCCCAGATCAACCCGATGATGATGGCGAACTTCATGGTCATCGGCAAGGCCAGTGCCTGGTCGGGGGCGATACTCGGCGGCATTTTCATCGGGCTGGCCGTGTGGGTTCTGCCCCACCTGGGCACCCTGGCCGCGGCCGACGCGGACCTGCCGGGCGTGGTCGCCGGCGCCCTCGGCGGCGTCGCTTTGGGCGTTTCTGGTGTGATTCTTGAACGCTCCTGCGAGGTGTCGCCGCCTGCCGAAGGTGAAGCTGCGGGTTAGAGTGTTGGGCATGACTGCGGAAAATCGGTCGCGCGACGGCGGCAATGTGTGGATGATCGTCCTGATCGCTTTGGCACTCATTGCCACGGTGATCATGCTGTTCAGCGATTCCGCGGTGTGGCTGCAAGTCGCCCTCCTGGCCGCCCTGTGGGCCGCGATCTGCGGCTTCCTACTGGTTTCCCGCACCCGCAACGACCGCGACCGTGCACGCGCTGAGCTCGATGCCCGCGAGCGCGAGTACCGCGCTGAGATCGAAACTCTCCGCGCCCGCAGCGACGCCGACCGTTACGCACTCGAGGCCGCCCGCGCCGGCGAGGGTCTCCCGCCCGCAGCCGACTTGGAAGTCCTCCGCGAGATCCGCGCCGAGCTGGCCACCCTGCGTGCCCAGCTCGAGGATCTTTCCGGCCGCGAGTTCGGCTACGAGCCTGCTGCCCTCCAAGCCGAGGCCCGCCGTGTCAAGGAGATCGAGGCCCGCGCCAGCCGCGTCGCCCCGGCAGCCCAGGCCCAGACCGCTCCGGCGCAGCCTGCCCCGGCGCAGCCTGTCCAGCCCGCTCAGCCGGCGCACCACGGCCAGCACGAGCGGCAGGCGCAACCGCAGCAGCCTCAGCAGCCGCAGCCGAAACCTCAGCCCACGCCACAGCCGCAGGCCCGTCCGGTGTCCCACGCGCACCCGCGCCCGGAGCCGGTTGCGCAGGAGAACCCGTTCCACCAGCAGCGCCAGGAGCCGGCCCGTCCGCAGCAGGCCGCCCAACACCAGCAGCCGGGTGAGCCGCAGCGCGCCCAGTCCACCCGCTGGAACGCCCCGAGCGCGAACGAGCAGACCTCCCGTTTGGAACCGGTGCGCGACGCCGACGAGAAGCAGGCGATCAACGCGTTGACTAAGCAGGCCCAGCAAGAGACGCCGCAGCAGTCGCCGAAACCGCAGGCGCGGCCCGCGGCGCAGGGCACCTCGCGGGTGCAGGGTGCACCGTCCTCCGAGGCAGTCGCGGGCCGAGTGGGCACGCACCGCGCACCGGAGGGCCGCAACCCGCTGACGGACCTCATCCGCGAGCGCCAGGAGGAGCTCGAGCGCGAGCGTGTTGAGCGTGAGCGCGCCGACCGCGAGCGCCGCCAGCGTGAGGAGCAGGAGCGGAAGCGTCGTGAAGCGGAGCAGCGCGCACGCGAAGAAGAGGCACGCCGCGCAGAGGAAGCACGCCGCGCGGAAGCTGAGGCGCAGGAGCAGGAATCCCGCGGACGCCGCCGCGCGGACGAGAACCGCGAAGGTTCGTTGAGTGTCGCTGAGCTGCTTGCACGCAGCAAGAAGGGCCAGTAGTGCATCCACCGCGCCTGCGGGTGTGGGCCGCCTACGGCAGCACGCTCTCTGACGAACTCGCGCGCGTGGGGCACGCAGTCACCGTCGATACGCCCGTCGCGGAAGCGGCGAACAATGATCTGCTGCTTATCGACGCCACCGATCCCTCCCACACCCCCGCCCTCATCGCGGCTGTGGAACCGCACCTCCGGCACGGCCAGATGGTGCTGCACACGCTTCTCGACGAGGGCGTGCAGCTCCTCGACCCGCTGGAGGTTCGCGGTGCGGTGGTCATGGCCGCGCACCACATCTTCGACGACATCTGGGTGACAGCAGCGGCGGACGAGCTGGGGGAGGCGACTGTGAGTCTGCTCATCAGCGAGATCGGCGGCACCCCCATCCCCGTGGACGACGCTCAACGCCCGGTGCTCATGGCTGCGCAGCGTCTCCGGGCGCTGGAATTCGAGGTGCGGCTCGACGCCTACACCCTTCTTCGTGGCGAGATCCCCGGCATCGAGGTGAAGGCCGATGAATTCCTGAGCGGGGGCGAGCGGCCATACCCCTACCCGCAAAGCGCGGAAGCGATTGAGGCAATGCGCTTGGCGATCGCGGACCCAGGAGCACGTGAGCTATATGAGGGGTTGGAACGGCGTGCTGGGAGGCGCAACAAAGCGTAGCGCCCCCGCACCGTACGCTGGAGCCCATGAGTTTCGAACCTGGGAAAGCTGTCGTGGTGACGGATCCCGCGCAGCTGGCCATGTACGGCCGCGCGTTCCGCAAGACCGGTAAACGAGTCGTCCTCGTGCCGCTAGGCACGGGCCTGCACGCGGGGCACATCGCGTTGATCCGCGCCGCGAAGTCGCTGCTCGGTGGGGTGGTCATGGTGACCTACAGCGGGAATGAGGTACCGGAAGATTTCGCGCGGGAGCACGTCGACGTCGTCTTCCACGGCGACCTGGACACCCCCGTGCGCGTGAGGCCGCAGCTCGACCACCTCGAAGACCCGCACGCGATCGCGGAGGCCGTCACCCGCACTGTCGCCGCGGTGAACGCGACGCACGCCACCGACGTCGTGGTGGGGGAGAAGGACTTCGAGGAGCTCGTCGCGCTCCAGCAGGTGGTCAGCGGTTTGCGGATGGAGGTCCAGCTGCACAGCCTGCCCACCGTCCGTGCGGGCAACGGTGTCGCGATGTCGTTGCGCAACGAGAACGTGCCAGAGGAGCTTCACGACGCCGCCCTCGCCCTCTCCGCCGCTCTCACCGCCGGCGCGCACGCCGCCGAGCACGGTCCCGACACTGTGCTGTCGACCGCCCGCGGTGTCCTCGAAGCCGCCGGCATCGCGCCCGACTACCTGGCCCTGCGCTCCCTGTCCTTCGGCGAGGCGCCCGCCGTCGGTGACGCTCGCCTCCTCGCCGCCGCGACCTTCGGAGATGTGCGCCTGATCGACAACGTCGGCGTGCCCGTCGGCGTCGGTTTCAAGAACATGGGTGAGCAGCCTGAGCTTTAAAACTGGCGCCGCGCTATGTTTAATGCGGCAGTTTTTCCCGCGCCGGCCGCGCCCCGGCCATTGATTGAGGACCGATAAGGACCACCGCTTTGGCACACCACAATTTCTACGACTCGCTCGGACTCGACCGCAGCAAAGACGCAGACACGCTGGGCAAGGAGATCGATCAGCGCCTCAAAGCGCCGTCGTTGAGCGATGCCGCCCGCGACGAACTCCAGGTCGCCCGCCGCATTCTCGGCGACTCCGGTCGCCGGAAGATCTACGACACGCGTCTCGACGACCCCACCGCCCCCACCATCGACGTGCCCGCCCTTCGCCAGATGGCGGCCGCCGATCCTGACTCGGGTGCGGCGGGCACTAACTCGGCCTCTAAGCCGAAGCGCAAGAAGCCGAAGCAGTACTTCCCGGACACCAACCCAAACGCCGAGGCCGTGCGCTCGGGCCAGACCGCCGCCTCCCCGCAGGGAGCCCCCGAATGGAACCCGGGCTTCACAGACACCACGAGCATCCCCGTCTACCAGGGGCCGGCCCCGACGGGGCAGTTCCCGGGCCAGTACAGCTTCCCTGGGCAGCTCCCCGGCCAGCCGCGCTACCAGACACCGGGTGCGCCGGGCGCACCGGGTGTTCCAGGGACGCAGGCGGGCCAGCAGGGGCAGGCCGCGCCCACGGCGCCGACAGCGCAGACCGGCCAAGCCAGCCAGACGAGCCAGCTCGACCAGAACGGGCAGAACGGGCAGACGGGCGACGGCAGCACCGCAGCACCAGCCAAGAAAGGTGCGTCGCCGTGGCTCGTCGGCGCGATCGTGGTAGTGCTGCTCGGCATCGCCGCCGGCGGCTGGTGGCTGTGGAGCAACCAGGGGGAGGAGTGGAACGCCGAAGAGCAGCAGATGGCCGACACCTTCCCCCAGATCATCTCCGAAGAATCCGGCCAAAAGGGATGGTTGGGCATGAAGTGCGAGTCCATGCCGGCCACCAACGGTGAAGAGGCGCGCATCCGCTGCTCCGACAGCAAGCTCGGCGTGAGCATCATGGACTACGGCTCCGAAAGCAACCGCGACGCGCAGCTTCCGGAAGGGGACGCCGAGGTCATCGGCAACAACGTGTGTTCGGCTCGCTCCTACAAGATGGAGGGCGTGACCCCGCCGGCGTACCGCATCGCCCCAGAGGGCGCGGATGCGCAGTACCTGCTCGTGGTCAACGGCGGCGAAGCCGAGAGCAAGCGCATGTACCTGAACCTGTGCGAGAAATCGCGTGGCTAAGGCACGCCCTGCCCGACAGCTGGCGCTGCTCGCCTGCGCGGCGGCGGGGCTGACGCTCTCCGGGTGCTCACAGAACCTGAAGGAGGCTCAGGAGCCGGTGCTGGAGACTGTGTCGTCGATAAGCAAAAAGCGTAACCCACGGAAACGGTGAGCTCGATGACCCGCCTGTGTGGACCCTTCCCGACTATTGGTGATCCGAAGCGACTACGGTAGAGCAACGTGACTACCCAGGACCTTTCAGAGCAGCAGCAGATCCGCCGAGCCAAGCGCGAAAAACTCCTCGAGCAGGGCAAGGACGCGTACCCGGTCGAGGTGGACCGGACGACGTCGCTGCGCGATTTACGCGCGAAGTACGTCGTCGCCACCGACGAGAACCCGGCCGAGGACGCCGACGGCGTGACCGTGCTCGAAGCCGGCCAGGAAACGCAGGACGAAGTCGCCGTCGCTGGCCGCATCATGTTCCAGCGCAACACCGGCAAGCTCTGCTTCGCCACCCTGCAGGAGGGCGACGGCACCCAATTGCAGGTCATGCTGTCCCTGGCTGAGGTCGGCGAAGAGTCCCTGGCCGACTGGAAGGCTGACACCGACCTGGGCGACATCGTCTCCGTGCGCGGACGCGTCATCGCCTCCAAGCGCGGCGAGCTGTCCGTCATGGCGAAGTCCTGGCACATGGCGTCCAAGGCGCTGCGCCCGCTGCCCGTCGCGTTCGCCGACATGAACGAAGAGCAGCGCGTTCGCTACCGCTACACCGACCTGATCATGCGCGAGGACGCCCGGACGAACGCGCAGACCCGCATCAAGGTCATCGCCGCGCTGCGCAAGTATCTCACGGGCCTGGACTTCGTCGAGGTGGAGACCCCGATGCTTCAGACCCTCCACGGCGGTGCCGCGGCGCGTCCGTTCCAGACCCGCTCCAATGCCCTCGACATCGACCTGTTCTTGCGTATCGCGCCTGAGCTGTACCTCAAGCGTTGCGTCGTCGGCGGCCTCGAGCGCGTCTTCGAGATCAACCGCAACTTCCGCAACGAGGGCGTCGACAGCTCCCACAGCCCCGAATTCACCATGATGGAGACCTACCAGGCGTGGGGCACCTACAAAGAAGGCGCTGAGACCATCAAGGGTGCTGTCCAGTTCTGCGCCCAGGAGGTCTTCGGTTCCACCACCGTCACGCTTGCCGACGGCACCTCCTACGACCTCGGCGGCGAGTGGAAAGTCCTCGAAATGTACCCGTCGTTGAATGAGGCCCTCGAGCGCAAATTCCCGGGCCAGCCCGAGGTCACCATCGACTCCACCGTCGACGAGCTCAAAGCCGTCGCCGCCACCATCGGTCTCAAGGTGCCGGAAAACGCCGGCTGGGGCCACGGCAAGCTCGTCGAGGAAATCTGGGAAGAGCTCTGCTCCGACCAGCTTTACGAGCCGACCTTCGTGATCAACTTCCCAGTCGAGACCTCCCCCCTGACCCGCGACCACCGCTCCAAGCCGCGTGTGACCGAGAAGTGGGACCTCTACGTCCGCGGCTTCGAGCTGGCTACCGGCTATTCCGAGCTGGTGGACCCTGTGATTCAGCGCGAGCGCTTCGAGGACCAGGCCCGTCTGGCCGCCGACGGCGATGACGAAGCCATGGTGCTCGACGAGGACTTCCTCGCCGCCATGGAGCAGGGCATGCCGCCCACCGCCGGCACCGGCATGGGCATCGACCGCCTGCTCATGGCGCTGACCGGCCTGGGCATCCGCGAGACCGTCCTCTTCCCGATGGTTCGCCCCGAGGCGTAGGACACCGTTAGGCGCGCCCCCGGTTGCCGGCTCGACTGGCCTCGTTTCACGTTGTCGCGCTTAGACACGTGGCGGCATGACTGACGGGATAAAGTGAATTCATGCGCTCATTTTCCCGCCCTATTTTGTCCGCAGTCTGCGGCATTGTTCTCGTTTCCTCCGTCGCAGTCGGCTGCTCCGGTGGGTCGATCGAAGAACCAGAATTGACCAAAATCAGCTCCGACTCCAGCAGCGCTGAAGCAGAGGCTGAAGACGAGCCCTCCGCATCACCGGAGCCGGTGTCTAACGGATCTAAGCCCGATTGCTCGCCCGAGGCGGTGGAGCGTTCGGTGGGGCACGAAGGTGAACAATGGGTCGTCATGGAGTGCGAGGGCGACTTCGCCTTCGTCGGTCAAAGCGACAGCGACTTCGTTTTCCCAGTCATGTGGGAAGACGGGAAGTGGACTACCTTCAAGGCTGACGGGCGACTTGAAGACGGAATCCAGCCAGCGTGCTACAACAAGTCCACGCTTGATCGTCTCGGTGTCGGTCCCCGCGTCAGGGCGCATCTTTATGATTGCGCCTCGGAGGAGCTTTTCGGCGGGAACGGGAACTCGGGTGGCTCCGGTTCATCGGGTGGTGGCGGTCAATCTGGCTACCCGAGGAGAAACAGCGACGGGTACATCGTCGAGGTGGGGCTCGGCGAAGCTGGGCAGAAGGCCTCGTTTCCAGCGTGCGACGGACGCTACATTCTGCTCCTCGATTCGGTGGTCGACTCTGGCGATGGCTTAGATACGTTCTATGAGTTAGCTGAGGCTGTTTTGCACGCTAACCCCTCTGGTAAGGAATTCACCGTCCCGGGCCAGTGTGACTCGCTGCGCAAGAGCGTCCACGGAAACGACATCTACCCAGTCTATTTGGACTTCGGTTCCGACATGGCGGCAGCCTGCAGAGCGAAGTCTACCTACGGAGGCAGTGTCCGCCCGCTGAAGAATGGATCTTTCCCCGGTGCCTCTGACTCGGACGTTGATGAAGTGCGGGGCGCTCTCGACCCCTGTTAAACCGTGCCGGTGCCGGATTGGGCCTAGCCGGCGCTCGACGGTGAGCGTGCGCCGGGATGAAGCTGATTACGAATCTCGCACGAAACGCAACGGCGCGATAAAGTCTTCCTAGACTGTTGATCTTTGAAAGGACCCACCCCATGAGCACCTCTTGGCAGGGCAACTCCCACGGCCAGCAATACGACAAAGACGGTCTGCCCGTGAATAACTCCGGTGCAGGCTCCAACAACGACTACTACGCGGCATTCGCTCAGCCGCAGCAGCCGCAGCAGACTCAGTACTCCCAGCCGCAGTATGGTCAGCCCCAGCAGGGCCAGGTGCAGCCGTACAACCAGTACCAGCAGCCGATGGCGACGCCGAAAAACAAGATCGTCGCCGCGTTGTTGTTCTTCTTCTTGGGTGAACTGGGAATCGGCAACTTTTATATGGGGCAGACCAACCTCGGTATCACCAAGCTGGTCCTGTTCTTCATCGGTGTTTTCACCTTCATCTTCATCATCGGCGCCGTGATTCTCGGTGCACTGTGGATCTGGAAGATGGTCGAGTTCGTCATGGTTCTCACCGGCGGCGGTGGATACGACCGAGACGCGAACGGCGTGCCGCTGCGGTAGCCGGCTGTAGCCGTAATTTGACCTGGGTGTTCGTTGTTGACCGACGCCCGGGTCTTTTTGTATGTCTGCTTGTGCCCGGTTTGATTGGCAAAGTGGAGGAGGAGAGGCTGCACCTGACCATGGGTACAGAAAGGATCGAGCATGTCTGACAGGAAAGTTCTTCACGGGATCGGTGTTTCTTCGGGGGCGGCGTCGGGGCCGGCTGTGCTGGTGACGCCGGCGGTGGGCATCGATCGCCATGAGCCGGCGTCGGCGGATGTCGAGGTCGACGGTCAGCGCGTGCGCGACGCGCTCGACGGTGTCGCGGCCGGGCTGACGGAGCGCGCCGCCCACGCGGACGACGCCTCGAAGCAGATCCTCGAAGCCACCGCCATGCTGGCGAAGGACCGCGGCCTGATCAAAGACATCGACAAGGAGCTCGCGAAGGGCACCGGCGTCACGGCCGCCGTCCACGCCGCGGTCGAGGTCTACGCGAAGAAACTGCGCAAAATCGGCGGCTACATGGCCGAGCGCGTCACCGATCTCTACGACATCCGCGACCGCGCGACCGCACGTCTGCGCGGACTTCCGGAGCCGGGCGTGCCGGACTTCACGGAACCGTCGGTGCTGATCGCGCATGACCTCGCACCCGCTGAGACGGCGACGCTTGACCGCAACAAGGTCCTCGGCATCGTAACCGAAGCCGGCGGCGCAACGTCGCACACCGCGATCCTCGCCGCGCAGCTCGGCATTCCAGCCGCCGTCAAGGTCAAAGGAATCACCGAATCGCTTATCGACGCCACCCCCGTCGCCCTCGACGGCGGCGTCGGCGAAGTCATCATCGCGCCGTCCGCCTCGGACGTCGAGGAGCTCGAGGAACGCTCCCGTCGCCGCGCCCGCGCCCTCGCCGGATCGTCCGGTGAAGGTGCCACGAAGGACGGACGCAAGGTGAAGCTGCTGGCCAACATCGGCACCGCCGCCGACGCTGAATCCGCCGCCGCCATGGACCTGGAAGGCTCCGGCCTCTTCCGCACCGAATTCCTCTTCCTCGACCGCGAGCAGGCCCCATCGGTGGAGGAGCAGACCGAGACCTACACCTCTGTGCTGAGATCCTTCGGTGACCGCCGCGTTGTCGTCCGCACCCTCGACGCGGGTGCCGACAAGCCCCTCGCCTTCGCCGACCTCGGCCCCGAGGAGAACCCCGCACTCGGTCAGCGCGGTGTCCGCCTGACCCAGGTACGCGAGGAACTCATGGACAACCAGCTAGCCGCTCTCGCCGCCGCACGTGAGGCCGTGCCGGAATCCGACCTGTGGGTCATGGCCCCCATGGTGGCGACGACGGAGGAGGCGCGGTGGTTCGTCGATAAATGCCGGGCCGTCGGGCTGCCCAAGGCTGGCATCATGGTGGAAACCCCCGCCGCCGCCATCCGCTCCGCGAACGTGCTGGCGATCGCCGACTTCGCGTCCATCGGCACCAACGACCTGTCTCAGTACACGATGGCCGCCGACCGCCTTGAGGGCGACCTCGCCCCGCTGCTGTCCCCGTGGCAGCCCGCGGTGCTGTCCATGATCCGCGAGACCTGCCGCGGCGGCGATGCCACCGGCAAGCACATCGGTGTCTGCGGTGAGGCAGGCGGCGACCCGCTCATGGCCCTCGTCCTCGTCGGCCTCGGAGTGTCGTCCCTGTCCATGGCGCCGTCCAAGGTGGCTGCCGTGCGCGCCGCCCTCCGCCTCCACGACTTCGAGACTTGCAAACAGATGGCCAACTACGCCGTCGACGCCTGGAGCGCCAAGGAGGCACGCGAAGCCGCCCTCAGGCTCGCCGACCCGGTGCTGCGCGACCTGCTTTAGCGGGTAGGAACACGCGCCGGGGACTGCTGACCCTCCCTGGCACGAACCCAACTACTCAACTGCTGATACGGCGATCCCGCGAAACACCACGCAGGACCGCCGATCAACCACGCCCGAAAACATGAGGCAAGAAAATCCGGCCGGATACCAGGGGCGAACTGTGGTGCGCGGGGTGCTTCTTCCTGGGACTGTTGTGCTCGGTGCTTTTGCGCGGTGCTGGTTCAAGCGGGGGCTACTTGAGGGTCGCGTACATGATCGCCTTGATGGAATGCATGCGGTTCTCGGCCTCATCGAAGACCTTGGACTGGGCGGACTCGAAGACCTCATTGGTGACTTCCATCTCGGTGATGCCGAATTTCTCGGCGATATCGGCGCCGATCTCCGTCTTGGTGTCGTGGTAGGAGGGCAGGCAGTGCATGAAGATGGCGTCGGGGGCGGCCTTCGCCATAACGGCAGAGGTGACGCGGTAGGGCTCGAGGAGGCGGATGCGCTCTTCCCAAATGTCGTCGGGCTCGCCCATGGAAACCCAAATGTCGGTGTAGACGACGTGGGCGCCGGTGACGGCTTCGTCGACATCTTCGGTGAGGGTGATGGGGGCGGCGGTGGGGAGGGAGGTGCAGGCGTCGATAAGCTCTTGCTCCGGCATTTGTTCCTTGGGGCCGCAAGCGACGAAATGAATGCCGAGCTTCGCGCACACAACCATAAGTGAATTGGCGACGTTGTTGCGCGCGTCGCCCGTGTAGACGAGCTTGAGGCCGCGGAGCCCTTGCGGGAAATTCTCCTCGATGGTGAGCATGTCGGCGATCATCTGGGTGGGGTGGAATTCGGTGGTCAGGCCGTTCCACACGGGGACGCCAGCGTTGGCGGCGAGCTCCTCGACGATCTCCTGGCCGAAACCGCGGTACTCGATGCCGTCGAACATGCGGCCCAGCACGCGGGCGGTGTCGGCGATGGATTCCTTCTTGCCCATCTGCGACGAGCCGGGATCGAGGTAAGTGACACCCATGCCCAGGTCGTGGCCGGCGACTTCGAACGAGCAGCGGGTGCGCGTCGACGTTTTTTCGAAGAGCAGCACGATGTTCTTGCCCTCCAGGTGCCGGTGTGGGGTGCCGGTGAGCTTGAGGTTCTTGAATTGACGCGACAGGTCGATCAAGTACCGGATTTCCTCGGGCGTGAAATCGAGCAGCTTCAGAAAATTGCGGCCGGACAGACTGACAGGCATTGGGGTGCTCCTTTCGGTTTCCGTCCATCCTATTTGCGCATTTCGCTTATCGACGTCCCACTCTTGTTCGCTACCAGCGAACACCCCTAGGAGCTGGTGTTTTGCGGCTTTTCGGCGCTTTGCTCTTTCGAGGAGGGATTGTCCCGTGTACGTGCGCGTTATGGTGGGTGGAACTTAACGCCAATTAACTCAGAAGTTAGCTCTCACCAACAGCCAAAAAGGGGTTGCCACATGTTCGAGCGGTTTACTGACCGTGCACGTCGCGTGATCGTGCTGGCCCAGCAGGAAGCGCGCGACCTGAACCACAACTACATCGGCACCGAGCACATTTTGCTCGGTCTGATCCAGGAAGGCGAGGGTGTCGCCGCCAAGGCTCTCGAGTCGATGGGGATCAACCTCGAGGATGTGCGCCGCGAGGTCATCGACATCATCGGGCGCGGCACGCAGCCGCACACCGGCCACGTGCCGTTTACGCCGCGCGCGAAGAAGGTACTGGAGCTCGCGCTGCGCGAGGGCCTGCAGATGGGCCACAAGTACATCGGCACTGAGTTCCTGCTGCTCGGCCTGATCCGTGAGGGTGAGGGTGTCGCGGCGCAGGTGCTGATCAAGCTCGGTGCGGATCTGCCGCGTGTGCGCCAGCAGGTCATTCAGCTGCTCTCGGGTTACGAGGGCGGCGAAGGCCAGAATCCCGAGGTCGCCGAAGGACAGGGCAGCGGCCCGAGCCTTGCCGGCGCCGGCTCTAGCCAGGGTGGCCTGGGCGGCCCGCGCGGCGGCGGGGGCGAGCGCTCTAATTCGCTGGTGCTCGACCAGTTCGGCCGCAACCTGACCGCCGCCGCGAAGGAAGGCAAGCTCGACCCGGTCGTGGGACGCGACAAGGAGATCGAGCGCATCATGCAGGTGCTGTCGCGCCGCACGAAGAACAACCCGGTGCTCATCGGTGAGCCGGGTGTGGGCAAGACCGCCGTCGTCGAGGGCCTGGCTCTGGACATCGCGAACGGCAAGGTCCCGGAGACGCTGAAGGACAAGCAGGTCTACTCGCTCGACCTGGGTTCCCTGGTGGCCGGTTCCCGTTACCGCGGTGACTTCGAGGAGCGCCTGAAGAAGGTGCTCAAGGAGATCAACCAGCGCGGCGACATCATCTTGTTCATCGACGAGATCCACACGCTCGTCGGTGCAGGTGCCGCTGAGGGCGCCATCGACGCGGCCTCGCTGCTGAAGCCGAAGCTTGCCCGCGGCGAGCTCCAGACGATCGGTGCGACGACGCTCGACGAGTACCGCAAGCACATCGAGAAGGATGCCGCGTTGGAGCGCCGCTTCCAGCCGGTGCAGGTGGACGAGCCGAGCATCGACGACACCATCCAGATCCTTAAAGGCCTGCGCGACCGTTACGAGGCGCACCACCGCGTGTCCTACACCGACGACGCGCTGGCCGCCGCGGCGAACCTGTCGGACCGCTACATCAACGACCGCTTCTTGCCGGACAAGGCCGTCGATCTTCTCGACGAGGCCGGCGCCCGCATGCGTATTAAGCGCATGACCGCCCCGAAGGGGCTGCGCGAGGTCGACGACCGCATCGCCGACGTGCGCAAGGAAAAGGAAGCGGCGATCGACGCCCAGGACTTCGAGAAGGCCGCTGGCCTGCGTGATACCGAGCGCAAGCTGGGCGAGGAGCGCGCCGAGAAGGAGAAGCAGTGGCGTTCCGGCGAGCTCGAGGATATCGCCGAGGTGGGCGAGGAGCAGATCGCGGACGTGCTGGCGAACTGGACCGGCATCCCGGTGTTCAAGCTCACCGAGTCCGAGTCGTCGCGCCTGCTCAACATGGAGGAGGAGCTGCACAAGCGCATCATCGGCCAGGACGATGCCGTCAAGGCCGTCTCGCGCGCTATCCGCCGCACCCGTGCCGGCCTGAAGGATCCGCGCCGCCCGTCCGGCTCGTTCATCTTCGCCGGCCCGTCCGGTGTGGGTAAGACCGAGCTGTCGAAGGCACTCGCCGAGTTCCTCTTCGGCGAAGAAGACGCCCTGATCCAGGTCGACATGGGCGAGTTCCACGACCGGTTCACCGCGTCCCGCCTGTTCGGTGCCCCTCCGGGATACGTCGGCTACGAAGAGGGTGGCCAGCTCACGGAAAAGGTGCGCCGCAAGCCGTTCTCCGTCGTGCTTTTCGACGAGATCGAGAAAGCCCACAAGGAGATCTACAACACCCTCCTGCAGGTGCTCGAGGAAGGTCGTCTCACCGACGGCCAGGGCCGCAACGTCGACTTCAAGAACACCGTCCTGATCTTCACCTCCAACCTGGGTACCTCCGACATCTCCAAGGCTGTCGGGATCGGCTTCACTGGCGACAGCGCCACGGATGCCGATGCCCAGTACGAGCGCATGAAGAATAAGGTCCACGATGAGCTGAAGAAGCACTTCCGCCCCGAGTTCCTCAACCGCATCGACGAGATCGTCGTCTTCCACCAGCTCACTCAGGAGCAGATCGTCGAAATGGTCGAGCTGCTGGTCACCCGGCTGGAGAAGAATCTCGCCGCGCAGGACATGGGCATCGAGCTTTCCGACGCCGCCAAGAACCTCCTCGCCGCCCGCGGCTTCGACCCGGTTCTCGGCGCCCGCCCGCTCCGCCGCACCCTGCAGCGCGAGATCGAGGATGTCCTGTCCGAGAAGATCCTCTTCGGCGAGATCGGCGCCGGCGAGATCATCGAGGTGGACGTGAAGAACTGGGACGGCAAGACCGACAGCCCGCGCGACTACGAACCGGCTGAGTTCACCTTCACCCCGAAGCCCAAGCCGCTGCCGGAGGACACTTTCGGCGACCTCGACGAGGACGATGTCCGTGACATCGCCCCGCAGGATGGCCAGGAGGACGTGCAGATTCGTGCGACCATCCCGCCGGACCCGACTGATTCCGACGATTCGGATGGTTCCGACGAGACCGAGACCACCAGCTTTGGCGGCGGTGACGAGGCCACGGGCACCGATACGCTCGAGCCCCCGCGCGAAAGCGAAGGTGACGGCAACGAGGAGGCCGATGGCCCCAAGCCTGACGATCTTTCCGACGGCGACGACGGTGAGAAAGCCTAGGGGCTTCGGAGCCTTTGCATAGCAGCGCTCCCCGCACACCCAGAGAAATTGCTGGGTGTGCGGGGAGCGTTTTCACGTCCGCTGGAAGGCCCCTGACTATTAGAAGGTGCCACAGTTGGAGTGGTTCGGCACGTCGTTGAAGCGGTCGAACATCCACTGCATCGAAGGACCCACGTGGGTGAAGATGCCGACGACGTGGTTGCCTGCGGTCTTGAGACCGGGGGTCAGCGGTGGAAGAGCACTGTCGTAGTAGGTGAGGTTGGCGCCGAGAGCGCAGTGATCACGGGCCATCTGCGCCACTTGGTCGCTCGGGACCACGTCGTCGTGGCCGGCGGTAGAGACCATGATCGGGCCGGTGGGCAGGCGGCGGCCGAGCTTCTGGGCATCCTGAAGCTTGCGCATGGCGGGCGGCTCCACGACAGCCTCACTCAGTGGCTTCCCGCTGGTGGTGAACTGGCGTGTATCGCTAAAGTCCCACTTGAGGGCACTGTCCGCGATGCACGCGTCGGCGGTGGCGGCGAGGAACTCGCGGCCGCGGTCGGTGAAGATCGGTTCCAGCACAGGGCCGAGCTCCGGGTAGCGCTCCTGCCAAGCGTTGATGGCGAAGCCGAGAACCGACGTGATCGTCGAACCATCGACGCCGCGCATCGACGCCGGCAGGTCCGCCGGGGGTGCGCCTGAGAACGTCGCCTTCACATTCAGCTCAGGTGCGTACGTGGATGCCAGCTCAGCCGCGGCCGCCGCAGCACCGCCGCCTTGGGAATAACCCCAGAAGCCGACCGGGATCTCGACGGAGGTGGTGGCCCGGGCGGCGTCGAGCATGGCGTGGCCTTCTTCCTCGTGGAGCACGTACATGTGCCCGCCGGGCGTACCGAGCCCGATGTAGTCCGTGACCACGACGCGCATGCCCATGAGTGCCGCCGCCTGATAGCTCGGCAGCTCATAGTTCGTGCCCAGGGAACCCGTGGAGAGGTTGGCCTGCCCCAACATCCAGGTGCCCCGCGATGGGGCACACGCATCGCCGGACCCGCGGGTGCCAGGACCGAAGACGACAGTCGGCCGCGGGCCCTTGCCGCGCCACGGGTTCGCCGGCTCGATGATCGCACCGCTGACAGGGACGACCTCACCGTGCACTGTCGTCGAGGTGTAGAGGATCCGCTTTGCGTGGCCGTAGAAGTTCGGGCCCAGGATATTCAGCAGGTGCGGCGCGGGTTGTGTGCGGAGGATCTTGCCCGGCCGGTCGAGCTGGTCGGCCGGGACCGGCTCGTCGTAGAACGGGTCGTAGCCGTGTACCGGGGCACCGCCCGGGGTCGTGGTCGCATGCTCGATGCCTTCACGGATTTCCTGGGCGGTCTGCGCTTGAGCCGCAGGGGTGCCCAGGCCGGCCGTGGTGCCATCCACCGCAGCAGCGCTCAGTCCCGCAGCGGTGATGAATGCGGCGGCGGTGCGGGCAATGGTGCTCTTTTCACCCGATGAGCCCCGGTTCAGGCACAGACGGCGGGAAGAAAGCAAGGTGTGGGAAACGACACGAATCATGCGTCGAATATTAAGCCAGTTTTGGGGATGTCGCGTGGTTTCTGTCGAAAAACGAGGGCGGTAGCGGGCGCGGGGGTTGGGTGGCCGTCGTAAGATGTGGCGCTATGGGTTTGCTCTACAGGGATAAGAAGAAGGTCGGCAAGAACTCGTGGATCAACATGTCCAAATCGGGTGCGTCGATGTCCACGAAGATGGGGCCAGTGACATTCAACTCGCGCGGCGGCGTGTGGGTGAAGCTGCCCGGTGGCATGACCTATCGCGGGCGCTGGAAGTAGCACGGAACAAGCGGGGAACAAGCACGGCACAAGCGGTTCTGGGCGGCCGTGCCGGGGTGCAGCTAGGGAAGGCGGAACTGCCCGTCGCTGTCTTGCACGGCTAGCCCGTCGTCGAGAAGCGAGTACAGCGCCCGGGATCGCTGGGCGTCGTCGGGCCAAACGATGTCGATTGCTGCTTGCGGCACGGGGCCGCTGGCTTCGCGCAGCACTTTCAAGATTTTGCCGCGCACCTGCCGGTCGGTGCCGGCGAATTTCTGGACCTTGCGGCGGGCGAGCTCTTCCTCGGTGGGCGCAGGTGAGCCGGCGGCGACCCAGGCGCAGGAGTCGAGCAGGGGGCAGGTCCCGCAGGCCGGGTTGGCGGCGGTGCACACCGTGGCGCCGAGTTCCATGAGGCCCGCTGAGAACACGGCGGCGCTGGAATCTGCAGGGTGGGCATGGCCAGCGGCATCGGCTGAGTCGGCGGCGGTGGGCAGCAGCGCCGCAACCCATTCCAGCTCAGCCTTCTGTGGGCGCGCGAGCGGCCGTCCGGCGACGGCACGCGCGTAGACGCGGCGCACGTTGGTGTCCACGACGGGCACAGCCTGCCCGTAGGCAAAGGCGGCGACGGCGCGGGCCGTGTAGTCGCCGATGCCGGGCAGGGCGAGCAACGAGTCGACGGAGGAGGGGACGCGGCCGTGGTGGTCGTCGACAAGCGATTGAGCGCATTCTTTGAGGCGGAGCGCGCGGCGCGGGTAGCCGAGGGTACCCCACGCGCGCAGGACATCGTCTGTGGGCGCGGCGGCGAGGTCGGCGGGCGTGGGCCAGCGGGCGATCCATTCTTCCCAGATGGGGGCGACGCGGGCGACGGGGGTTTGGTGGCTCATCACTTCGGACAGCAGCACGCCCCAGGGGGTGGTGCCGGGGCGCCGCCAGGGGAGGTCGCGGGCGTTGTCGCGGTACCAGTCGATGATGTTCGCGGGATCAATCACAATACGTGCAAGAATAGTGGCTATGCCTTTCAGGAAGATTCCGCGGGATGCGTGGGCGCATCTTGAAGCGGGTAACGCGAGGTTCGCCAGCGAGCGCCCGGAGCACCCGAACACCAATGCTTATCGACGCGCCGAGCTCCGCTCCGGCCAAGCCCCCTTCGCCGCAGTGCTGGCGTGCTCGGATTCGCGGGTGCCGGTGGAGATGCTTTTCGACGTCGGCCTCGGCGACCTCTTCGTCATCCGCACCGCCGGCGGCTGCGTCGACGCGGCAGTGACCGGCTCCCTGGAATACGCGGTGAAGTCGTTGGGTGTGTCCCTGATCGTGGTGCTGAGCCACGAGAGCTGCGGCGCGATCGGTGCGGCTGCATCGTCGTTCGAGGAAGGGGATTTGCCGGCTGATCTGACGCGCGTGTTCGTGGAGAAGATCGCGCCGAGTGTCCTGGCTGCCCAGCGCGCCGGGCGCGACGACCGTGCCGGCATCGAGGAAGTCCACGCGGAGGTCACCGCGGAGCACATCATGGCCCGCATTCCGGCTTTGCAGTCGAAGGTGGATGAAGGCAGCGTCGGTGTCGTCGCCGCAAGATACAGGCTTGAAGATGGCCGCGTCACAAGCGTTCAGGAGCATTTCGCGGGTTAGGATCACGGTGTGACACACCAACCGCCCCGCCGACCTGACCGCCCAAACCGTCCGAGCCGCTTGAGCCGTCCGAGCCGTTCCGAAGAGGACCGCCTCGAGCACGGAGATGCCCGGCCGCTGCCGCAGGAGATCTACATGCGGCGCCGCGTGGCCGCCGCCGCGGTGATTCTCGCCGTTGTGGCCCTGGTGGTGTGGGCACTGACTGCTGTGGCCCGTTCGGGCGGCGGCGACGAGGCTTCCGAGACTCCTCCGCCTCCGCCGTCGACTTTGGTGACCACGCCGACTGAGCCGAACCCGGGGGAGTCAGGTGAGTCGGGTGAGTCTGGCACGGACACCACCACGAGCGGGACTGATTCGACGGGCACCGAAGCGAAGTCGAGCGACGCAGCAGCGACCGAGGAGAAGCCCGGCTCGTCCGAGGGGGCCGAACCCACTGGCGAGAAGGATGCCGCGGCTCTGGCCGCGAAGAAGACGTGCGAGCTGCAGGACCTGCAGCTGACCACCGAGTTGAACAAGACGGCGTTCGCGCCCGGTGAGCCGGCGGACGAGCGCAAGTTCAGCGTCCTCATCCACAACCCCACCGGCGGGGACTGCGTCATCAACACCGACGATAATCAGCTGCGCTTCGCCGCCTTCTCCATTGCGCGCGAGGGCTACCAGCAGATCTGGAGCGACACCGACTGCAACAAGCCCATGATCACCGGCAAGGAGACGTTCCCGGCCGGCGAGACCCGCAAGTTCACGGCGGCGTGGTCTGGCCTGGACTCCGCACCCGATCGTTGCGATGCCCGCCAGCCCGCCGCCCCCGGCGCCTACGCCGCCGTCGGCTTCCTGGGCGAGAACAGCTCCGATCCGGTGACCTTCAATATCACCGGCTAGCTGAAGCTGCGCCGCCCACCCCCGCAGGCTCGGACCGCACCTAGACGATCCGGCGCAGCCCTTCCACAATGTGGCGCGCCCACAGCGGCGACACGTGCTCGGCCTCGGCGATCTGCTCGGCGTCGGCGACCCGAATCGCGTCAAGGTCGCCGAACTGGGCGACGATGCGGTCGATGAGGGATTTCTGCACCCGCGGAATGCGGGACAGCGCCCGGTACCCGCGCGGGGTGACCGCCTCCATGAGGCTCTCCTCGGTCGCGGGCAGACCCAGAATGCTGGCTAGCGCGGAGGTGCTCAACAGCTCGGAGTCGGGGAGGAGGTCGAGGGAGTCGATGGTGTCGTCGATAAGCGAATTGCTCGGCGTGCCCTCCGCGACGAGGTAGTCGCACACCAGCATGGCGATGTCGTGGTAGATGTTGCCGCGCAGCTCGATGAGCTGGAGACGCAGCTGCCGCGCGTCGGAGCCGAGCTCGAGGATCTGGTCGTCAACGTCGCGGGCGGCGCGCTGCAGGAGCAGCTGGCGCTGAAGGAGGTGCAGGACGTCCTCGACCGTGGCGTAGCGGTTCATCTCCGCGACGCTGAGGCGCTGGTTCGCCTTATCGACGCGCAAACGGTACTGCTCCACCGTCGCGATCGCCTGGCGGGCGCGCGTCATCATCACGCCGGGCTCCTCGATCGCGTGGCGTTTGCCGTCGGCGTAGACCGTGAGGATGCCCATCGACGCCGACACCGACACAACCGGCACTCCCGTGTGCAGGGCCGTGCGCTCGGCGGCGCGGTGGCGGGTGCCCGTCTCGGAGGTCGGGAACGTCGGCGACGGCACGAGCTGGACGTTGGCGCGGGTGATGCGGGTGGCGTCGCCAGAAAGAATGACGGCACCGTCCATCTTCGCCAGCTCGCGCAGCAGCGTCGGGGTGAACGGCACGTCGAATTCGATGCCGCCGTCGCAGATTTCGGCGACCTCGGGGCCGTTGCCGATCACGATGAGTGCGCCTGTGCGGCCGCGTTTGATGCGCTCGAGCCCGTCACGCAGCTCAGTGCCGGGCGCGAGACGCTGGAGCGTGTCACGCATGAAGGTCATAAGAAACGCAGTCTACTTTCGCTTGTCGACGCACGCGATCGCCTCCCCCAGCGTCCCCACCTCCTCGACCCGCATGGCTGGGACGTTGGGGGAGCTGTTGGCTCGGCCCGCGGGGACGATCGCGTGTTCGTAACCCAGGCGGGCCGCTTCAGTGAGACGGCGCTCCAGGTTGGGGACCCGGCGCAACTCGCCAGCGAGGCCGACTTCGCCGATGACGACGGTTTTGGACGGCAGCGGCTGGTTGTGCAGGCTCGACCAGGTCGCAAGGGCCACTGCGAGATCCGTGGCGGTTTCTGTGATGCGCATGCCGCCGACTGTGGCGACGTAGGCGTCCTTGTCGTTCGTGCGCTCCCCGCAGCGCGCCTGGAGGACCGCGAGGACCATAGGCACCCGGTTAAAGTCGAGGCCCGTCACGACGCGGCGCGGCGACTTGTTCACCGGGTCGACCGTGAGCGCCTGGACCTCCGCGAGAATGGGGCGCACACCGTCCATCGCGACAGTGACAGCCGAGCCGTCCGGCGTCTGCCCGCGGTGGGAGAGGAACAAGCCGGAGGGGTCGGGGACCTCCCGGATTCCGTCGGCCGTCTGCTCGAAGCAACCGACCTCGTCGGTGGCACCGAAGCGGTTCTTCATGCCGCGAAGCATGCGCAGGCTCGTTTGCCGGTCGCCTTCGAAGGTGAGGACGACATCGACCAGGTGCTCCAGCACCCGCGGGCCCGCGACGTTGCCGTCCTTGGTCACGTGCCCGACGAGGAGGATCGGAAGGTTGGTCGTCTTCGCCAGGGTGGTCAGCGCCGCAGTCACCGCGCGCGATTGCGCGACGCCGCCAGCCACGCCCTCGACGCCGGGTGCCTGCATCGTCTGCACCGAGTCGACGATCAGCAAGCTCGGCTTCACCGCGTCGACGTGGCCGAAGACCACATCCAAATTGGATTCCGAGGCGAGGAAGAGCCTGTCGTTGAGCCCGCCCGTGCGCTCCGCGCGGCCGCGGACTTGGGCAGCGGATTCCTCCGCGGTGACGTAGAGGGCGGTGCGGCCGGAACCGGACTCGGACTTGGAATCGGAGCCGGACTCTGGTCCGGAGACGGAGTCGGCGGAGGCCCAGCGGCTGGCGACCTCGAGAAGCAGCGTGGACTTGCCCACGCCAGGTTCGCCGGAGAGGAGAACCACTGACCCGGGAACAACGCCTCCGCCGAGGACGCGGTCGAGCTCGGAAATGCCGGAAGGGCGTCGATAAGCGGCGCTCGCGGCGATCTTCGTGATTGGCTGCGCGGCGCTCGTGGGCGTCAACCCGCGGGGAGCTGGGCCCGCGGGGCCTACGGAGGAGGCGGCGGCAGAACGCGGCGCGCTAGCCTGCTCCTGGAGAGTGCCCCACGCGCCGCATTCGGGGCAGCGGCCGAGCCATTTCGGCGACGAGTAGCCGCACTCGGAACACGTGTGGACGGTGCGCTTCTTCATCGCGGGCCGGCCGGGAGCTTAGTGGGAGGTGTGCCCTTCGTGGGCCTGCTCGGCCTCGGGCTGACGGTGGGTCTTGCCGGACTCGACGGTCGGAGCGGAGATGGTGGCGAGTGCCTCGACCTTGCCCGAATCGAACGTGAAGGTGACGGGCAGGTTGCCGCCGTACGCGTACTCGCGGTTGTTCAGCTCGGTCTTGACGTACTGGATCTTGTCCAGGTCCGTCTGGGGCAGGTTGTCCAGGCCGTCCGCGGAGTCGCCGACGATGGACGTGTTGTACGGCATCGGGGCGACGGAGCCGAGCTGCACGTTCTGGCCGTCGACCTCGACGGACTGCAGCTGGTGGTCGCGCATATCGTAGTCCTGGTTCGTGGCGGTGAACTTTAGGGCTGCCTCGCCGTTCTCGTCGAGGAGGACGGTGACGTCGCGGACGGCCACGGAACCGTCTTCAGTCTGGGCGCTGGCGCCGTTGACAGCCGCGACCTGGGAAGAGGTCTGGGTGATCTGGCCTGCCGAGCATGCGGCGAGCAGCAAAGCGGATGCGGCGGCGACCGAAACAGCGCCACCGCGGCGTGCGACCGACTTCAGGGACTTCACGTCGATGTCCTCCATAGAGATTTCTTTAAGGCGTATCACCGAATCACCTTAGCCTTTCGGCAGCCCCAATACACAGTTTGTGTGCCGACCGGAGACATACCGCACGCCCAAACAGGGGTCATCCGGGGGTATCCGGGCAGGCCCGGCAGGGGCAACGGGGCAGGTGCTAGGATCGTCATGTTGATTCGAACCCCCGAAAGAGGAGATTTCATGGATTTCACAGTCGGAGAAGTGGTCGTCTACCCGCACCACGGTGCGGCCCGTATCGCCGACATTGAAAAGCGTGAGATGGGCGGGGAGGAGCTCGACTTCCTGGTCCTGAATATCCTGCAGTCCGATCTTTCGGTGCGCGTGCCCGTGAAGAACGCCGAGTTGGTCGGCGTCCGCGATGTCGTGGGGGAGGAGGGCCTGCGCAAGGTCTTCTCGGTCCTGCGCGAAACGGACGTCGAGGAGGCCGGCAACTGGTCCCGCCGCTACAAGGCCAACCAGGAGCGTTTGGCGTCCGGCGACATCAACAAGGTCGCTGAGGTTGTGCGCGATCTGTGGCGCCGCGACCAGGGCCGCGGGCTGTCTGCGGGTGAGAAGCGCATGCTGGGCAAGGCCCGCCAGATCCTCGTCGGCGAGCTCGCGCTCGCGGAGCCGGTGGACGAGAAGAAGGCCGACGGCATGGAGAAGGAGATCCAGGCGGTGATCGCGCGGCATGTGGAGCAGGGGCTCGTCGAAAAGCCGCGCGAAGATTTCGATCCTGAGGACGATGTCGATCTCGACGACCTCAGCTTCGACGACGATGACAGCGAGGACTAGCTCCCCCGTCGTCGCGCTTGTTGCCGCCGCCGGGCGTGGGACGCGGCTCGGCGCCGAGATTCCGAAGGCGTACGTGCAGCTGCGCGGCCGGTCACTGTTGGAGCGGTCGGTCACGGCGATGGAGACGTCCGAGATCGTCGACAGGATCGGCGTGATCGTCAGCCCTGACATGGAGCCTCTTGCGCGGCGGTTGCTGCGCGGCCACGACATCCAGTTCATTCACGGTGCGGGCGAGCGCGCGGAGTCCGTGTGGGAGGGCCTGAAGGCACTTTCGCTTAACGACGCCACCGTCCTCATCCACGACGCCGCCCGCGCCCTCACCCCTCCAGGCATGATCGCCCGCGTGGCGCGCGCCGTGCTCGACGGGGCCTCGGCTGTCGTGCCTGTTGTGCCTGTCGCTGACACGATCAAGCGCGTCACCGCGGACGGCGCGGCTGTCGTGGACACCCCCGATCGCGCCACTTTGCGTGCCGTGCAGACACCTCAGGGCTTCGACTTGGCGACCCTGCGCGCCGCGAACGAGAAATACTTTGCGCAGGGTGGTGCCGCCGCTTCCGGCTTCACCGCCACCGATGACGCCAGCTTGATGGAATGGTTCGGTGCCCCTGTGACGGCGGTGCAGGGCGACCCGATGGCGTTCAAGATCACCACCCCGATCGACCTGGTGCTCGCGGAAAGGATCACCGACGAGGCGGAACCGACTGTCTTCGATGTCCCGGCTTCGATGCCCCCGGGCAGCTAGTCTCGGGGGCATGACTGATTTGCGCGTCGGAACTGCGTTTGATGCCCACCAGATTCAGGAGGGCAAGCCGTGCTGGCTCGCGGGCCTTCTGTTCGAGGACGTTCCCGGGTGCGAAGGGCACTCGGACGGGGATGTGGTCTCCCACGCGATCGTGGACGCGGTGCTCTCGGCGGCGGGTCTGGGGGATCTGGGGAGCTTCGTCGGCGTCGGCCGCCCAGAGTACGCGGGTGTGACGGGGGCGCAACTGCTCACCGAGTTGCAGGAGCAACTCGACGCGGAGGGATTCCGCGTGGTGAATGTTTCGGCGCAGTTGATCGCCCAGACCCCGAAGCTGGGGTCGGTTCGCGGGGAGGCGCAGCGGGTTCTGTCGGAGGCGCTCGGAGCGCCGGTGTCGGTGAGCGCGACGACAACGGACCACATGGGCTTCACCGGCTCCGGTGAGGGACGGGCGGCGACGGCCGCCGCGCTCGTGGAACGAAAGTGCCAACCCTAAGAACTTAAGTCCCTTACCTGCATTTTCAGGTTCCATTCAGCGCATGGCACGGTTACGTTGAGGTCATGCGAAAAATAAAGACTCGGACTCGGGCCCTGGCTGTTGTCGTGGCACTGGCTGTCGTGCACGCGCCCGCCGCAGCCACTGCCGGCGCCGCTGTGCCGGCAATGCCGCAGGGCTACCCGATTGAGAACTTCGGCACGAAGTGCGGGGACGGTGTGACTCCGGAGTGGCGGTACGCGGAGACGGCGCGCCGCTACCTCGCGGACGGCACCGTCCAGTTCACCAACCGCACCGACCAGACCGTTCCCTACACCGCGACAGTGGAGACGGGAACCAACCACAAGATCGAAGCCAATTCGAAGGCGGCCCTCCCGAACGGCTGGGACACCACGGCGAAGACGGACATCGGCCTGAAGGAGTCCAACGGCTGGATCGAGGGCGAGACCTTCGGCCCCATCAAGCTCGGCCCGGGGGAGTCCTTCCGCGTGGATTACGGAGTGCTTGAGAAGGACTTCATCTCCATGTTCATCACTTGTGACGATGGTGTGCTCCAAAACGCTCCGGGTGCGAACGTCATCCGCGGCACCGGTCCGGCGGAGCGCTACGCGTTCGCCTACATCATCAAGGCGGACGGATCCATGTCCAACTTGGCGATGGAAATTCCGGCGCGCGCCGAGGGCGCCAACTCGAAGCCGGCGGGCCAGACGTACACGGCGACGTCGGGGCCGAGCCTGGAGAAGATCGCCAGTGAACGCGACATGGCCGTCAAGCCCGACGCCAGCTTCCGTCGCGACGCCGACTGGCCGACGGAGGGGCAGCCAGCGCGCAAGGGCGACATGTCGTACTACCCGTACGACATTGAGGCGGTCACGCCGACGTTCCGCAAGCCCGGCTATTCCCAGGACTTCCTGAACTGGTCGAAGGGCGACTACACCTTCCGGCCCGTGACCGATTACGTCGTCGGCGCCGAGAACAACCAGTACGTCAACTGGATGGGCGACAACGGCCGCCTCCCGGCCGGCTGGCTCACGTCTGTCGGAGCCGTCAAGCGGGCGTACATGCCGGTGGGCACCGAGCTGAAACCGATCGACTTGAAGCCCGGCGAGCGCGTGCGCGTCGAATACGGGACCACGATGACCCGGATCAACTACCGGGAGATCTCCGCCGGCCGAGACGGCAACTACTCCCGGATCACGGCCCACCCGCAGTCCAGCGCCCCGACCGGTTTCTGGGCGGAGGCCACGGTGAAGGCCCCGGACGGCACCACACGGACACTCGACGTCACCCCGGACGAGTACCGGAATCTCCCTGTCCCCACCCAGTCCTACCTCTAATAAGAACTAGAACCAGGCTCAAGCCCAGAACCAGAAAAGGATTCGACCATGAAACGCATCATCGCCGCAGCCACCGCTGTGACCCTCGCTTTCGCCCCTGCTGCCAACGCACTCCCGCAGCGCAACTTCGACGCGACCAACCCGACGACTATCGGCGAGCGCTGTGCCAACCCGGGCGACCGCGGCCAGACGGTCGAGATCGTCCGCAGCTACTTCGATGGCTCCGCCGGCACCTGGACGGTGTCCAACTACAACGACGAACCGCTGCCGCTGATCCGCACCATCAAGGAAACGAAGACCAAGACGTGGAACGTCAGCGCAGGTCTAAGCTTCGATGTTGCCAAGCTGATTCAGTTCACCTTCTCCACCAGCTACACCACCGAGCAATCCTACGAGGTCGGCGAGCAGGTCGGCCCTTACAACGTCGCCCCGGGCAAGACCGCCGTGATGCAGGCTGGCTGGATCGTCTCTGACTTCAAGGGCCAGGAGACAGTGTGCGGCAGCGACAACACCTGGCAGGCCGCCGGCAACACGTTCACCGCGACGATGCCGAAGGAGCGCCACGTCCGCGTCAGCACCCGCGACAACATGGACTGGGGCGCCTAAATGAGGAAATTCACCGCGGCGCTGTTGTCGGCTGCTGTCGTTGCCGGTCTCGCGGCGCCGGCGCAGGCGGCGGCACCGGAATTCGAGCTTCCGCAGCGCTGGAACGACGACCTGGCTCCGGGATCCCACTGCGCAACCCCGGGGCAGACGGACACGTACGTGACCGCGAAGAGGCGCTGGTTCAAGCAGACCGACGCAGCCAGTGTCGCGAACTTCACGGAGGAAGCCGTCCCGGTATCCCAGAACGTGAAGGAAAAGCGGGTGGAAACGCTCGAGGTGTCGGGCACCTTCACTCCGAAGGGCGACCTGGTGAAGAATGTCTCCCGCGCCTACGGCTGGAAGTACGTGCACCAGGTGACGTGGACGCTAAACCAGAAGGTCGGTCCGTACACACTCGCCCCGAATACCCAGGGGCGCCTCGTCTGGGGCTTTACCATGCTCGACGGTGACGCCCAGGATGTGCGGTGCGGGGAGGATCAGGTGTGGGGTGCCGTCGGCAAGCAATATGCTTTCACCCTTCCTGAAGCGCGGTATGCGGAGCTGAAGGTCGAATCTTCGGAACTGTAGACTGCGGTTGTGACTCAACGCATTTTCGATACCGCGACCCGCACACTCCGTGACTTCGAACCTGTCCGCGCCGGGCATGTCTCGATGTACGTGTGCGGGGCGACGCCGCAATCTTCGCCGCACATCGGGCATCTGCGCTCGGGGGTGGCGTTCGACATTGTGCGCCGCTGGTTCGCCGCGAACGGCAACGACGTGGCGTTCGTCCGCAACGTGACGGATATCGACGACAAGATTCTCACCAAAGCCGCCGACAACGGCCGCCCGTGGTGGGAGTGGGTGTCCACGCACGAGCGCGAGTTCACGCGCGCCTACAACACGCTGAATGTGCTGCCGCCAAGCGTGGAGCCGCGTGCGACGGGGTTCGTGACGCAGATGGTCGAGTACATGCAGCGTCTCATTGACAACGGTTTCGCCTACGCGGCGGACGGGTCGGTGTACTTCGATGTCGCGGCGTGGGTCGCGGCGGACGGGTCGGATTACGGCTCGCTGTCGGGCAACCGCGTCGAGGAGATGGAGCAGGGCGAGTCCGATGTACGCGGGAAGCGCGGTGCACACGACTTCGCCCTGTGGAAGGCGGCGAAGCCGGGGGAGCCGAGTTGGCCGACTCCGTGGGGCGACGGCCGCCCGGGCTGGCACCTGGAGTGCTCGGCGATGTCCACGTGGTATCTCGGCGCGGAGTTCGACATCCACGGCGGCGGGCTCGACCTGCAGTTCCCGCACCACGAGAACGAGCAGGCGCAGTCGCACGCCGCGGGCGACGGTTTCGCGCACTACTGGATGCACAACCACTGGGTGACCATGGCTGGCGAGAAGATGTCGAAGTCGCTGGGCAACGTGCTGTCCATCGACAACATGCTCGAGGACGTGCGCCCGGTGGAGTTGCGCTATTACCTCGGTTCAGCGCACTACCGCAGCGTGCTCGAGTACTCGCCGGCGGCGCTGCAGGAAGCGGCAGTCGCTTATCGACGAATCGAGGACCTCATCTCCCGCACCTCCCGCTCCGGGCTCGTCGAACGCGGGACCTGGACCGACGGTTTCGCCGCCGCGATGAACGAGGATTTCGCTGTGCCTAAAGCCCTGGCCGAGATTCACAACACCGTGCGCGCGGCCAACAAGGCGCTCGCCGACGGAGATGCCGGAACCGCTCGTGAACTCGCCGGCTCGGTGCGCGCGATGACGGCTGTGCTCGGTGTCGACCCGGTGGAGTGGGCTGACAGGGCAGGCACTGCAGGCGCCGCGGGCGCTGGTGGTGCGGGCGCGGCTGGTGGCGCCGCCGCCGGTGATTCGGCGGGTGCCGCGGCTGCCCTCGATGTGCTGGTCACTGCGGAGCTGGAGCGCCGCGCGCAGGCCCGCGCCGAGAAAGACTGGGCCACCGCCGACGAGGTGCGCGACCGCCTCACTGCCGCGGGCATTGAAGTGACGGACACCGCTGATGGTGCGACGTGGGAGCTGAAGGGAAACTAGAGCATGGCTAAGCCGTACGAACGCCCAGACAAGCAGAAGAGCAACAAGAAGGGCGCCACCAAGGGTTCCGGTGGCCAGCGCCGTCGCGGACTGGCCGGCAAGGGCCCGACCCCGAAGGCCGAGGACCGCATCTACCACTCCGCGCACAAGAAGAAGCTGGAGCGGCAGCGCCGGGATTCGGGCCGCCACGAGCGCGAGCAGTCCGATCTGGTGGTGGGCCGCAACCCGGTGATCGAGTGCCTGCAGGCGAAGGTGCCGGCAGAGGCCCTCATTGTTGCGCAGGGTACCGGCCACGACGACCGTCTGAGCGAGGCTGTCCTCATCGCCAACACCCGCCAGATCCCCGTCCACGAGGTGCCGCGCCGGGATCTGGACGCGATGACGGGCAATGGCCTGCACCAGGGCATCGGCCTGAAGATCCAGCCGTACAAGTACGCCGATGTCTTCGACCTGATCGCCTCGGTGAAGGAACGCAACCAGACCGGAATGTTCGTCGTGCTGGACAACATCACGGACCCGCGCAACCTTGGTGCGGTGATCCGTTCGACGGCGGCGTTCGGCGGCCACGGCGTGATCATTCCGGAGCGTCGTTCGGCGCAGGTCACGGGTGTCGCATGGCGCACCTCCGCCGGTACGGCTGCGCGCCTGCCTGTCGCCCGCGCGACGAATATCACGCGCACGATCAAGCAGTTCAAGGACAACGGCTACATGGTCGTGGGCCTCGACGCAGGCGGCGAGCACACTCTGGACACTTTCCACGCGGCGACGGATCCGGTGGTCATCGTCGTCGGTTCCGAGGGCAAGGGTATCTCCCGTCTGGTGCGCGAGAATTGCGACGTCATCATGTCCATTCCCACCGAAGATTGGGTGGAGTCCCTCAACGCGTCCGTCGCGGCGGGTGTCGTGCTCAGCGAGTTCGCGCGCCAGCGGCGGGTTTCCAACGGGACCCCGGGCAGCGACTAGACATCGCCTTCTGAGTCCGGCAGGCGCGGCCTCCCCAGGCGGGGAGAGGGCCGGGAAAGAGTGAGGTCGTTTGTCATGAACTGCTTGCGATGATCTCGTCGGCATGAACTGTTTTGCATGAATCGAGTAGCGGGTGGTCACTGCACAGCCCCGCCTAGGACTGTTGTCGGTTCATGCAGACTAGTTCATGCAGACCGATTCATGCCGATTGTTTCTCGGCAATCGAATCATGCCGAGGAAGCATGTAGGACCAACTCCTACAGCCCGAAGAAGCGGGTGACGAGCTCCGCTCCCACCACCTTGTCCGTCCCCGGCCCGATTTTCTCGTCCAGCTGCTTTGGGCTGGGCACGAGGTGGCCCATGCCTTCGATGGACCACAACTCGACAGGCGCGGCCTGCTGAGGGGAGCCGGCAGATTCGACGCGGGCGGAATTGACGCGGGCGGAATCGGCGCGGGCGGGGGAGCCGGGCACGCCGGGGCCGAAGCGGTCGATGCGCACGCCGTCACGTGAAGCCGAGGTGCAGTGGCCGGGGTTCAAGCCGTTGAGCTCGGCGAAAAAGCGGGCGGAGTCGATCGCGGACCGGGCAGTGCCGCGGTTGGCGTCGCCGATGCCGGACTGGCCGCCTTCGTAGGGCACGAGCGGGTCGGCGGTGCCTTGCACGCACAGCACCGGTGTGGGGACCCAACCTGGGGTTAGGGCGGCCATTTCGGGCAGCAGGTTGTCGTCGGTGGGCCAGGCGGCACCGAAGCAGGCGATGCCGGACAGCACTCCGGGGCGCTCGAGTGCGAAGCGCTGGATCATGGCGCCGCCGTTGGAGAACCCGCACCCGATCACGGGTCCGTCGGAGTGGGGGAGGAGGGCGGAGAGGAAGGAGGAGTCGTCGATACGCAGTTGGCGTGCTTTTTCCTGGAAGCCGACGCGGTGGTCGTTGAAATGCCTGTCGACCCCATCCGGGTAGATTACCGTGCACCCGCGGTCCGCGAGCGCGTCGAATGTGTTGCCCGTGAACCGGCGGGCGACGCTGCCTGACTGGAGCGAACCGTGCAGGAAAAGGACCACGGGGGCGCCGGGTCGGGGGTTGTCGGGGAGCACTTCGGTGAAGCGGCGCTGTACGCCGCCGTGCTCGAGGGTGCGACGGTTCACAATCACGCTGTATAGAGTAGCTGCATGGCGCAAAGACGGGGCACGCTGGCATCGATCGCGGCGGAGGTGGGGGTGTCCCGCACGACGGTGTCGAATGCGTACAACCACCCGGATCAGTTGTCGCCGGAGCTGCGGGAGCGGATCCTGGCGGTGGCGCGGGCGCGGGGCTACACGGGGCCGGACCCGACGGCGCGGAGCCTGCGGACGCGCCAGGCGGGGGCCGTCGGGGTGATCTTGACGGAGCATTTGGGCTACGCGTTTGAGGACCAGGCGTCGATTGATTTCCTGGCTGGGCTGTCGGAGAGCTCTGCGGGGGCGGGCACGGCCCTGACGCTCATTCCGCTCGGCCCGAACCAGGGCACGGGAATCAGCCCGCTCATTGCGGGCGCGCTTGTCGACGCCTTCGTCGTCTACTCCGTCCCCCAGTCCGAGCCCCATCTCGCGGCAGTGCGCGCCCGCGGGGTGCCGGTGGTGGTGTGCGATCAGCCGTACCCGTCCGGCGGCGGCGCGTATGTGGGTATCGACGACGCGGAGGCGGTCAAGCCGGCGGCGCGGGCGCTGGTGGAGGCGGGGCATGAGCGGATCGGGATCGTCGGCAAGCGGCTGTTCAGCGACGAGTCCCGCGAGGGTGCCGTCACCCCGGCGGAGGTCGCGTCTGCCGACATGCACGTCCAGCGCGGCCGCATCCAGGGGGCGCTGGAGGTGTTCGCGGAGGCGGGCATCTCAGAGGTGCCCATCGTGACGCGGCACTTCAACGACCACGCCTCAGCAGTCGATGCCGCACGCGCGCTTTTCGATGCCTCCCCCCACCTCACCGCCGTCCTCTGCACCACCGACTCAATGGCGTTGGGGGTGCTGGACTACTGCGCCCGGGCGGGCCTCCACGTGCCCGGCGATGTGTCCGTCACGGGTTTCGACGGCGTTGAACAAGCGCTCGCCCGGGGACTCACGACAGTCGTGCAGCCCAACAAGCTCAAAGGGGAGACCGTGGGGAAGGTGCTCACCGAGCTGACCGAGCTGACCGAGCTGACCGAGCTGACCGAAGCCGCGGGGGAAGCAGAAGCAACGCCGCCGCGCATTCTTCTGCCGACGGAATTCAGCCGCGGGCAGACTGTCGCGCCGCCGCGAGCTCGGTGAGGAAATCCGCGACCTCGGCGACGGAGCCGAGCTGGTGGCTCGCGGCAGTGGCAGTGGTTGAGCATGCGGCAGGAGCAGCGGCGCCGGAAGCCTTGGCGGGCCGGACCTTGACGCCGACATCTGGTCCCGCACTCGCGCCCGCGCCCGCACCCGTGTCGAGGACTTCGAGCGCGGTCTCGTCGGTTACGTCGTCGCCGGCGAACAAGGTCGCTGCGTACCGGGTCTTCTCGGCGGCGAGCCAGGTGCCCTTCGTGATGTCGACGGCGGAGAACTCCAGAACGTTGTGTCCGGGCGTGACGGGTCGGCCGTCCGTGGGGATCTCCCTGGCCCGCGCGAGGAGCGAGGCGGCGGTGTCGGGGTCGGCGGCGGCGAGTTTCGCCACGTGCAGGACGCGCTGGTAGGGCTTGATTTCGATGAAGGCGGAGGGGTGGGCGTCGATAAGCGGGGCGAGTTCGTCCTGGATCCGCGCGAGGTACGCGCGGTCGTCGTCGCTGAGTGTGGGCCCGCCTGAGGCCGGTTCGGCGCCGTGCGAACCGACGAGGGTGACGGGCGGGCCGAGCGGGCAGACCCGGCGCAGTCCGTCGAGGTGGCGGCCCGAGAGAATGGCGACGCCCGTGCCCGGCAGCCCGGCGAGGGTCTCCAGCGCGGCAAGCGCGCGCGGGTCGGGGGTGACGGCGTACGCGTCGGTGCCCAGGGGACAGATGGTGCCGTCGAAATCCATGCAGACCAGCAACGTTTCAGCGCCGGCGAGGCGGTCGAGGGCGGTGCGCGGGTCGGGCAGCGTCATTGGGCGACCAACTTGATGGTGGGGCGGTCGAGGGCGTCGGAACGCAGCTTGAGGGTGATCACGTCGTCGGTGAGATGCGCGATGTCGAATTCCGCGCCCTCGGTGAGCAGCCCGGTGAGCTGGTCGTGGACGCGGCGGGAACCGCCGATGCAGTCCTCGCGCACGTCCCCGACGCGCACCCCCTTGAGACGCACCTCGCCGTCGCTGATGTCCGCTCCGGCCTGCAGGGGCGCGCAGGCGGTGCGCGCGGTGAGCGACTCTGCACCGAAGACGACGAGTGCGCGGCCCGCTGCGTCGGCGGGCACAGCACCGGGGGTGTCGGGGTCGGTGTAGACGGCCGTGACTTCCCACGTGCGTCCACCCAGGACGTGGTCGGGGGCGGGGGAGCAGCCGGCGAGCAACAGGCAGGCGGCTACCGGGAGGACGCGTTTCATCGCTCCACCTCCCGCAGCGCGCCGAGGAATGAATCGGCCCAGTGCGCGACATCGTGCTCGAGGACCTGCGCATTCATGGCCAGCATGGCATCTCGCGCCTCAGGGCTATTTTGCTTGTCGACGGCCCCCATAATCGCCCCTTTCACCGACTCAATGTCGAACGGGTTGCACAGGTGCGCCCGGTCCAGCTCCACTGCCGCGCCGGCGAACTCGGACAGCACGAGTGCGCCGCTGCCGTCCGGGTGACAGGCGACGTACTCCTTGGCCACGAGATTCATTCCGTCCTTGAACGGGGTGACCAGCATGATGTCGGCGGCGGAGTAGTAGTCCCGCAGCTGGGACTTGGGCACCGAGTGGTGCTCATAGTGCACGACCGGGTTGCCGAGCTTCCCGTACCGGCCGTTGATGCGCCCGACCGCCTCTTCTACGCCCGCGCGGGTTTTCTTGTAGCTGGCGATGCGCTCACGCGATGGTGTGGCTACCTGGATCATGGCGACGGACTCGAGGCGGCCTTCGTCGAGAAGCTCTTCGACCGCGGTGAGGCGCTGCAGGATGCCCTTGGTGTAATCGAGCCGGTCCACGCCCAGCATCAAGGTGCGGGGGTTGGCGACGGAGCCGCGGACCTCGGCGATTGCGTTGTCGCCGGCACGCGCGAAGCCCGACGTGTCGATTGAGATGGGGAACGTGCCTGTACGCGGCGCCGCGGTGGCGAGTTCCCGGAAGTTGGCTTCGTCGCGCGTGCGCTGGAAACCGATCAGGTCGGCGCCTTCCAGGCCGCGGAGGACCTCGTCGCGCCACGGCAACTGCCGGAACAAGTCCGGAGCAGGGAAGGGGATGTGCAAGAAGAACCCGATGGTCACGTCCGGGCGGAGCTCGCGCAGTATGCCCGGGACGAGCTGGAGCTGGTAATCCTGCACCCAGACGGTGGCGCCTTCCGCCGCGACATCGGCCGCCGCGCGCGCGAATTTCTCGTTGACCGAGCGGTACTGCTGCCACCAGGAGCGGTGGTAGATCGGGGTGACGATCAGGTCGTGGTACAGCGGCCAGAGCGTGGAATTGGAGAAGCCCTCGTAGAAGAGGTGGTAGTCATCGTCGTCAAGCTGCACGGGGCGGAGAGTGACGCCGTCGTTGTCGAACGGCTCGAAGCTCGCTCCCGGCTCCCCGGGCCAGCCAACCCAGCAGCCCTGATTCGCCTTGAGTACGGGCGACAAAGCCGCCACGAGTCCGCCCGGCGACGCCACCCACTTCCCGCCGACATGGTCGACCGGCAAGCGGTTGGCGACGACGACGAACTGGCTATCCCTCATCGCTGGACGACTTCTTGGCTGCCTTCTTCGTGGTCTTCTTAGCGGCTTTTTTCGCCGTCTTCTTCGTGGTCTTTTTAGTGGACTTCTTCTTCGAAGCCTTCTTGGCGGTCTTCTTCGTCGCCTTTTTCTTGGCTGCCTTCTTCGTGGACTTCTTCTTCGCAGCCTTCTTAGTGGCTTTCTTCGCGGAGGAGCCTTCCTCCTCAGCCTCGGCGATCTCGGCCTCGAAGTCCTCTGCGAACTGCTTGTACACCAAGCCCAGGGGCTCGATGCCGAGCATGCACATGAGCGTCACACCGTCGACAAGATCTTCCGCGTACGTGGACACGATCCGGCGCGCGCCGGAGGCCGTCTGCTCCTCGACCGTGTGGACGGCTGCATCCGGGTTGGGGCGGCTGTCGGTGATCTTTGGGGGCACGAAAAACCTCCTGAGGGTCTTGCCTGGCGGTGAACAGTAATGACCCGTCTATTCTACGCCATCGCCGCCTGCGCTGGGCAGCGTCCCTGGACTCTGCTTGCCCGGCTGCTTGGGGTGCTTCCGCGCCAGCGGGTTCTTGAGGTTCGGGTGCTTCTTGTTGGCTGCCTGTTTCTTCGCCGGCTGCTGCTTGGCCATCTCTTTCTTGGCTTGGTTCCGGGCGACCTGCTCCGCGCGCAGCTTCGCGGCGGCCTGCTCGGCGCGGCGGATCTGCTGGAACGTGATGCGGCCCGCGGCGCGGAAGGCGCGGTAGGGGTTGAAGGTCTGCGGGCGGCGGATGCGGCGGGCGATCCACTCGCCGAGAACCACGCCGCCGGAGAGGGCCATGCAGGTGCTCACAGCCAGGAAGATGTTGTTCAACCCGAGCACAGTCTGGTCGTTGAGCAGGGCGTACATGCCGCGGTAGACACCGGAACCCGGCAGGAACGGCGTGACGCCGGCGACCTCCGTGATCAACGGGGCGATCAGGTAGCGGCGGGCGATCAGACCACCGGCGAGACCGACCATGACCGCGCACACCGCAGTGGCGAAAAGGCGCCCAGAACCGAACGGGATGAGGAAGGCGTAGTAGGTGAAACCGCCGAAGAAAGCGGTGGCTGCGGTGGCGATGATCGCCGGTACCTCCGCGTACACGGCGAGGGCGAAGCCGGCGGCGGCGAAGACCCCGCCCAAACTGCGCACAATCGCGGACTGGTACGTCGGGGTAGGCGGCTGCGTCTCGATCGGTGGCAGACCTGCGCCGAACATGTCCGCCACCTGGATGCCGCCAGCCACACCGGCGATGATCGCGCCGGTGAACAAGATGGCCTGGAAGAAGCGGCCGCTGGCGGTGACAGGCGAACCTGTGACCCCGTCCTGCAGCGACTGGACCAGTGTCAGGCCAGCCAGCAGGACGACGATGCCCGTCGCGATGACTTGGCTGGGCACGATCGTGGTGCCGGCGCGCGTCGCCAGTGTATAGAAGACCGCCGCCGGCACGGTGGCCACGAAGCCGCCCACGACGCAGTGGTAGAAGTACGGCAGCTGCTTTTTGCCCATCCACGCGTTGATCACTGTGATGAGGGAAGCGGTGACGGCCCCCAGTGCGGACATAAGCAGGTCGCCGCCGAGCAGGATCGCAATCGCGGCACCCATGAGCGCCCAACCCGCGATGGACACCCACTTGGAGTACGGGGGCGGCGCGGCGTCGAGTTCGTCGAGAATCTTCTCCGCGGTCTCCGGCGGGGTGGCGCCCGCACGGATCGAGCGGATCAGGCGGTCGACCTCCTGGAGTTTGGAGAAATTCTCCGACATGTCCGTGACCACGCGGAAGACGTTCACCGGCTGTTTGCGCACGGTGCCGATCACGGAATTGATCGTGATGGTGTTCATCGTGATGTCCACATGGCAGTAGTGCAGACCGTACGAAGACGTCACGGCGTGAATCTGGGCCTTCGCGTCCGAACTGGTCGTGCCGTTGGAGATAAGGATTTCGCCGACGCGCGCGCCGATCGTCATCACGGCCGCGACCTGGGCGGGGTCTGTCAGGTCGACAGGAGCCAGAACCGACGGCGGCGGGGACGTGCGCGCTTGGTCGATGGTCGCCACCGGGGTATTGGTGCGCATCGTCTCACGCATATTCTTGAACACCGTTGCCACACCGTCACACTATCTGTCCCCGCTGCTCCACGCGAGGAGAGACCCCTTTTGTGGACCGGGCTGTTCTGCTTGTAGAATCTCGCGCAGTGCTGGAGTGGCGCAATCGGTAGCGCAACGGTCTTGTAAACCGTAGGTTGCGAGTTCAAGTCTCGTCTCCAGCTCCACGGACACCCCAGTTCAACGTGCACGTTGGCTGGGGTTGACGTTTTTCAGGCGGAACCGTGGACCGCAGCGGCCGCGTTTTCCGGGCGGCGGTGGAGGGGTCCCGACGAACTCCCCCGCAAGCCAATACAGGGGTACAGTGGACGTACAGGAAACGTTCAGCCCCCGCTTGTTAAATAGGTCTGTTCCTGCGTGACGTCCGCTCGAAGGCCGACGGGGCCTCGGTTGCCGTAGACGTCACCATGTCCAAGTTGTGCAAGGAAGAAAGTGACTGTCATGGCTGATACGCCCACTCCCCAAAATGTCAGGGTTCTCGTCGTCGACGATGAGCCGAATATTGTCGAGCTGCTCACCGTGTCCCTGAAATTCCAGGGTTTCGAGGTCGAGTCGGCAGAGTCGGGGCAGGAAGCGCTGAAGATGGCGCGCGAGCTGAAGCCCGAGGCGTACATCCTCGACGTGATGATGCCGGGGATGGACGGTTTCGAGCTTCTGGCGAAGCTGCGCAGCGAGGGCCTGGACGCGCCGGTCCTGTTCCTGACGGCGAAGGATGGCGTGGAGGACCGCATCCACGGCCTGACCATCGGCGCGGACGACTATGTGACGAAGCCGTTCTCCCTCGAAGAAGTCATCACCCGTCTGCGCGTGATCCTGCGCCGCGGCAACGTGACCGACGGGGAGTCGGAGGATTCCACGATCCGCTACGCAGATTTGACGCTCAACGACGACACGCACGAGGTCACCAAGGCCGGCCAGATCGTCGAGCTGTCCCCGACGGAGTTCAACCTTCTCCGCTACCTGATGCTGAACGCCGAGGTGGTGCTGTCGAAGGCGAAGATCTTGGACAACGTGTGGCACTACGATTTCGGCGGCGACGGCAACGTGGTGGAGTCCTACATCTCGTACTTGCGTCGCAAGGTGGACACCGGTGACACGCCGTTGATCCACACGGTCCGCGGCGTGGGTTACGTGCTGCGCACACCGCGCCAGTAATGGCTTCGCCGAGACCAGAGGTCGCCCCGGCGAAGGTTTCCCGCTTGGCCCCGACTCGGGTGCCCAGGTTCCGGCTGCGCACCCGGCTGCTCGTTATCCTCATGGTCATTTCCGGCTTGGGCTTGATGGGAATGTCCTTCGCTGTGTGGGGGCTGACGCGGGACCAGATGTACGAGCAGGTGGATAAGGACCTGCGCAGAGGCTTGACGACGTGGGCTCTCAGCCCCGACATCCGCAGTTCCTCCCCGGACACGTATCTGCCCAGCCAGTACATCCTCATGACGGCGGTGCCGGGGCAACCGCCGCGCATCGACAATATCGGCGGCTGCTACCCGAGGTTGTCGGAGTTGGTGTTCGACCGGCGTCCCCGCACTGTCGGCGCTGACTGCCTTTTCGACCAGAAGGAGGACCTGCGTTTCCGCGTGATCGCTGTGCAGGCGCCGGACGGCACGTCGACGGTGGTGGCTAAGTCGCTCGACCAAGAAAACGAGATGCTGGATGCGTTGGCGGCGGTGTTGGCGTCGATAAGCGTGCTTGTGCTGGGCATGATGGGCGCGGCCGGAACGTTCTTCGTGCGGCGCGCGCTGCTGCCGCTGAAGGATCTGGAGAATACCGCGCTGGCGATCGCCGACGGCAACATTGACTGCCGTGCGCCCGCGTGGCCACGCGACACCGAGTTCGGGCGCTTGTCCTACGCGATGAACACGATGGTCAGCCAGCTGCAGGAGACTCTCGACGAGTCGCGGGCGAAAGAAGAGCAGATGCGGCGTTTCGTCGGCGACGCGTCGCACGAGCTGCGCACCCCGCTGACGAGCGTGCGCGGCTACACCGAGCTGTATCGTGCGGGCGCGACCGACGATGCGGACATGGTGCTCAGCAAGATCGACGAGGAGTCCGCCCGCATGAAGCTGCTGGTCGAGGATCTCCTGGCGCTCACCCGCGCGGAGGGAACGCGCTTGAACCTGCGCGAGGTGGATGTGCTCGAACTGGTGCTGTCGGTGAGCAGCTCCGCGCGCGCCGCTTTCCCCGGGCGTGTGCTGGCCGTCGAGAACGACGCCGAGGACATTCCACTCGTCTCCGGCGACCCCGACCGTCTCCACCAGGTGCTGCTGAACCTGGTCAGCAACGCGTTCAAGCACGCCGGCGACGATGCCGAGGTGACCATCAAGCTGCGCGGGTACCTGGACAACGTGTACATCGACGTCATCGATAACGGCTGCGGCATGGCCCCGGAGGACGCGGACCACATTTTCGAGCGTTTCTACCGCGCCGACTCTTCCCGCAACCGCTCCAAGAGCGCCGGCGGCTCGGGGCTGGGGCTCGCGATCACGAAGTCCATCGTCGAGCAGCACGGCGGCGCAGTCACCGTGATGTCCGCGCCGGGCAAGGGCTCCAAGTTCACGGTGAGCCTGCCCCGGATGCGTGTCGGTGGAGTCGGCGGTGCAGACGGTGCGGGTGGTTCTGCGGGTCAGCCGGATAAGGCTTAAGAGCGGCCTAGGTTGGGCTCGTTTGGGGGGCCATTTTTGGGGCCGGTGGATCTAGATTCCATTCGCCCGAGTCCCGCAGCTTGAAAGCCCAGGCCAGTTTTAGTTGCTCTAACAAAAAGTGAATCTAGATCCACGGAGCCCCGGCCCGTGTCTGGTGCCTAGCGGCGGCCGTCCTCGCCGGTGCCCAACTCCGCACGCAGTTTCGCGGCGGCGGCGTCCATTTCCGCGGCGTCGGTGTCGTCGGCGCGCATGATGTTCTGCAGGCTGTAGCCCGACATGTCGTTGGCGGGGAACACGTGGATGTGCGCGTGCGGAACCTCGAAACCGGCGATGAGGTAGCCAGCGCGCTCGGAATCGAACGCCTTGATCACGGCGTTGCCGATCTCCTGGGCGATCTCGTTGGCGTGCAGCCAGACCGCAGGGTCCAGGTCGGTCCACTTGTCCACCTCGGCGACCGGCACCACGAGCGTGTGGCCGTACGCGATCGGCTCGATGGTCAAAAACGCGGCGACGGTCTCGTCGCGGTACACGAAACGGCCGGGGATCTCCCCGTTGATGATCTTGGTGAAGACTGTGCTCATGCCCGCCAAGGGTAGCGATACTATGGGCCGCATGCGCATCCTTGTGATCGGTTCGGGCGGCCGTGAACACGCCCTTCTCCATGCACTGGCAGGAACTGAAACTGACCCGCACGAGCTTCACGCCGCGCCGGGCAACGCCGGTATGGCGCGCCTGGCGGAGCTGCACAGCCTCGACGTGACTAATGCCGGCGCGACTGTGGAGCTGGCGCAGTCCATCGGGGCGGACCTGGTGGTCGTGGGCCCGGAACAGCCCCTCGTCGCGGGAGTGACCGACGCTCTCCGGGAGGCCGGCTTCGCGGTCTTCGGGCCGTCTAAGGCCGCCGCGGCGCTGGAGGGCTCGAAGGCGTTCGCGAAGGATGTCATGGCCTCCGCCGGTGTGCGCACCGCCGATGCGCGCCAGGTGACGGATGTCGCGGATGTCCCGGCCGCGCTCGACGCGTTCGGACCCAATTACGTGGTCAAGGACGATGGCCTGGCCGGCGGCAAGGGCGTCGTGGTCACCCCGGACCGCGCCGCGGCCCAGGCTCACGCCGAGGCGGTGCTGGCCGCCGGCAACCCGGTGCTGTTCGAGTCTTTCCTCGAAGGCCCCGAGGTCTCCCTGTTCTGCCTCGTGGACGGCGAGACCGTCGTGCCGCTGCTGCCCGCGCAGGATCACAAGCGCGCCTACGACAACGACGAGGGACCGAACACCGGCGGCATGGGCGCCTACACGCCGTTGCCGTGGTTGCCGGCGGACGGCGTGCAGCGCATTGTCGACGAAGTGGTTGCGCCCGTCGCCGCCGAGATGGTCCGCCGCGGCACGCCGTATTCGGGCCTCCTCTACGCCGGTTTGGCGTGGGGTGCCGAAGGCCCGGCCGTCGTCGAGTTCAACGCCCGTTTCGGCGACCCAGAGACGCAGGCCGTGCTCGCCCTGTTGGAGACCCCTTTCGCGGAGGTCCTCCATGCCACCGCGACCGGCACGCTGCACACCATCGGGCCGCTGGATTGGCGGGACGGGTTCGCGGTGACCGTCGTGCTCGCCGCCGAGGGGTACCCGGCCAACCCGCGCAAGGGCGACGTGATTACCGCCGCAGGCACGCTTATCGACGACGCCTCCCACGTCCTCCACGCCGGCACCTCCCGCGACGGCGACGCCTATGTGTCCGCCGGCGGCCGTGTGCTGAACATCCTCGGCACCGGGGCCACGTTGGAAGAGGCGGTGGAAGAGGCGTACGCCACCATCGGGAAGATCGATCTGGCCGGCTCGTTCTACCGCCGCGACATCGCCCGGCCCGCGATCGAGGGCACGATCACGGTCTAGCTGCCCCGGTGCGGGGCGCGTGCGATAATGGGGCGCGTGACTGACTCGAAACCCCGTAATGCGAATGTCCTGTCCAACCGCTACGCGTCGGCCGAAATGGCGACGCTGTGGAGCGCGGAGCACAAGATCATCCTGGAACGCCAGCTGTGGATCGCGGTGATGCGCGCGCAGCGCGACCTGGGCATCGACATCCCGGCAGACGCGATCGCGGCCTACGAGAAGGTGGTGGATCAGGTCGACCTAGACTCCATCGCCGAGCGCGAGCGGGTCACCCGCCACGACGTGAAGGCGCGCATCGAGGAGTTCAACGCGCTGGCGGGCCACGAGCACATCCACAAGGGAATGACCAGCCGCGACCTGACGGAGAATGTCGAGCAGCTGCAGATTTACCGTTCGCTCGAGCTGGTGCGGGGTCGTGCGGTGGCGGTGCTCAACGCGATCGGCAACCGGGCGGGCGAGTACCGCTCCATGGTGATGGCGGGCCGTTCCCACAACGTGGCGGCGCAGGCGACGACGTTGGGGAAGAGGTTCGCGTCGGCAGCCGATGAAATGCTGGTGGCTCTGGACCGTGTCGAAGACCTGTTGGGCCGCTACCCGCTGCGCGGCATCAAGGGCCCGATGGGCACCGCGCAGGACATGCTCGACCTGGTCGGCGGGGACGAGGCGAAGCTGAACCAGTTGGAGCAGGCCATCGCGAAGCACTTGGGCTTCGAGCGCATCTTCGACTCGGTGGGGCAGATCTACCCGCGTTCCCTTGATTTCGACGCGGTCTCCGCGCTGGTGCAGCTGGGTGCGGGCCCATCGAGCTTGGCCACCACCATCCGCCTCATGGCCGGCAACGAGACCGTAACCGAGGGCTTCAAAGAGGGGCAGGTCGGTTCGTCGGCGATGCCGCACAAGATGAACGCCCGCTCCTGCGAGCGCGTCGGCGGCTTCCAGGTGATTCTGCGCGGCTACCTCACCATGGTGGGCGACCTCGCTGGCCAGCAGTGGAACGAGGGCGACGTGTTCTGCTCGGTCGTGCGCCGCGTGGCGCTGCCGGACGCGTTCTTCGCTATCGACGGCATGATGGAGACCTTCCTCACCGTCTTGGCGGAATTCGGTGCCTTCCCGGCGATGATCACGCGCGAACTTGACCGCTACCTGCCGTTTTTGGCTACCACGCGCATCCTGATGGCGTCGGTGCGCGCAGGCGTGGGCCGCGAAACCGCGCACGAGGTGATCAAGGAGCACGCCGTGGCGATGGCGCTGGACATGCGCGAAAACGGTGCGGAGCAGAACCTAGTCGAGCGCCTCGCGGGCGACGACCGTCTGCCGCTCGACCAGCAGCAGCTGGAGGAAGCGCTTAAGGACCGCCACGCGTTCATCGGCGCGGCGGAATCGCAGGTGGACAATGTTCTCGCCCGCATCCAGACCTGGGCGAACAAGTACCCGGAGGCCGCTGGATACACTCCGGGAGAGATCCTGTAGCCGGGGGCGTAACATCGCACGCATGCGTCCAGAGCTTTCTGACTACAATCATCTCTCCGCCGGCAAGGTCCGCGAGATCTACGAGGTCGACGACGACACCTTGCTGATGGTCGCCACCGACCGTATTTCCGCGTTCGACTACGCACTTGAGCCGGAAATCCCGGACAAGGGCAAGATCCTCACCTACACCAGCGAGTTCTTCTTCGATCTGCTCGACGGGGTGCCCAACCACCTCGCGGGCCCGCTCGACGACGAGCGCATCCCGGAAGAAGTCCTCGGCAGCGCTTTCGTGGTGAAGAAGCTGGAGATGATCCCCTTCGAGTGCGTCGCCCGCGGCTACCTGACTGGGTCGGGCAAGAAGGAATACGACGCAAGCGGCGCTGTCTGCGGCGTCGCCCTGCCGGAGGGCCTGAAGGAAGCCTCGAAGCTGCCGGAGCCAATCTTCACTCCTGCCACGAAGGCGGAGCAGGGGGAGCACGACGAGAATGTGCGCTTCGAGTACGTCGTCAAGCATGTCGGTGAGGAGCTGGCTGAGAAGCTGCGCGCGACGACGCTGGACATCTACTCGCGTGCCGCGGAGTACGCGGAGACGCGCGGGATCATTCTGGCGGACACGAAGCTCGAGTTCGGACTCGATGCCGACGGCACGCTCGTGCTCGCCGACGAAGTCCTCACCCCCGATTCCTCCCGCTACTGGCCCGCGGACTCGTACGAGGAGGGCGAGAGCCAGCCGAGCTTCGACAAGCAGTACGTGCGCAACTGGCTGACGGGCCCGAAGTCGGGTTGGGACCCGAACGAGGGAACCCCGCCGCCGGAGCTGCCGGGCTCTGTCGTGGAGGCCACCCGCGACCGCTACATCGAGGCGTACGAGCGCCTGTCGGGCCGCAAGTTCGCTTAAAGGACGGGGCGCTACGATCGGTGGGCATGAGTGAAACGCCCACAGCACCTGTAGCAGCGAAGCACCCGGTGACCCGCACCTTCCACGGTCGCGAGTTCACCGACGATTACGAGTGGTTGCGTGACAAGGAGTCGCCGGAAACGCTCGCTTATTTGGAGGCGGAGAACGCCTACACGAAGAAGCAGACGGCGCATCTCGATGGCTTGACGGAGACGATCTACAACGAGATCAAGTCCCGCGTGAAGGAGACGGACATGTCCGTCCCGCAGCGCCAGGGCGGCTGGTGGTACTACGGCCGCACGGAGGAGGGCAAGAATTACGGCATCAGCTGCCGCGTGCCTGTCGCGGACGGCAGTGACCCGTGGGCGCCACCGACACTTCCGGATGACGGTTCGGGGCTTCCGGGGGAGCAGGTCCTGCTCGATTTCAACGCTCTCGCCGGCGGCCACGAGTTCTTTTCGGTTGGCGCCTCGAGTGTCAGCATATCGGGCCGCTACCTGGCGTTCTCGACGGACACCACGGGCGACGAGCGCTTCGACCTCAAGGTCAAGGATCTCGAGACGGGGCAGCTGCTTGAAGATGCCATCCCCGGCGTTTTCTACGGCGCCACCTGGGCCGGTGAGGACCACCTGTTCTACGTCCGTGTCGATGAGGCATGGCGCCCCTACCAGGTGTGGCGCCACACCCTGGGTTCCCCGGCCAGCGACGATGTGCTCGTCTACGAGGAGCCGGACGAGAAATTCGGCATCGGCGTGGGGGCGGACCGCTCCGAGAGCTACCTGATGATCGTCTCGGGGTCCTCTTTGACCACGGAGTGCCGGGTGCTGCCGGTGGACACCCCTGAGGGGGACTTCGAGGTGCTCTGGCCGCGTGAGGCGGGAGTGGAGTACACCGTTGATTACGCCGTGGTCGACGGCCAGGCGAATTGGGTGGTCACGCACAACGCGCACGGCCCCAACTCGTCGGTGGCAGTGTGCCCGGTGCCGGCGGAGGGCCAGGATTTGCCGCCGCTGCGTGAGCTGGCCGAGCTCCTGCCGCACGACGAGGAGGTGCGCATCGAGGGCACCGACTCCTACCGCGACTTCCTCTTCGTCGCCTACCGCCGGGGCGGGATCGGGCGTCTCGCGGTGGCGGACCTCGCCGGCGGCATCGGTGAGTTCCGGGAACTCGAATTCGACGAGGAGCTCTACACCGCAGGTCTGGTCGGCAACCCGGAATGGGACGCGCCGGTGGTGCGCATCAGCTACACCTCATTCACCCAGCCCGCCCAGGTGCTCGACTACCGGGTCGCCACCGGCGAGCTCACCCTGCTGAAGGAGCAGGAGGTCCGCGGCGGATACAACCCGGCCGACTACGTCGCCGAGCGCATGTGGGCCACGGCCGAGGACGGCACGAAGGTGCCGATGTCGGTGGTGCGGAGGGCGGATGCGGACGTCGATAAGCCTGCTCCCTGCTTGCTGTACGGTTACGGGTCCTATGAGGCCTCGACGGATCCCGGGTTCTCCGTCGCGCGGCTGAGCCTGCTCGACCGTGGCATGGTGTGGGTGTGCGCGCACGTGCGCGGCGGCGGGGAGATGGGCCGCCTGTGGTACGACAACGGCAAGATGCTGAAGAAGAAGAACTCGTTCAGAGACTTCGTGGCCTGCGCCGACGCGCTTATCGACGAAGGCCTCACCACCCCGTCCCTCCTCGTCGCCGAAGGCGGCTCCGCCGGCGGTCTGCTCACGGGCGCTGTCGCGAACCTCGCGCCGGAGAAATTCGCCGGCATTCAGGCCATCGTGCCGTTCGTCGATCCGCTGACCTCGATTTTGAAGCCGGAGCTGCCGCTGACCGTCGGCGAGTGGGAGGAATGGGGCGACCCGTACCACGACCCGGAGGTCTACGACTACATGGCGGCCTACGCGCCGTACGAGAACGTGGAAGCGAAGGATTACCCTGATATTCTCGCGGTGACCAGCCTCAACGACACCCGTGTGCTCTACGTCGAGCCCGCGAAGTGGATCGCGAAACTGCGGGCCACGGCCACCGGTGGGCAGTTCCTGCTCAAAACTGAGATGGCTGCTGGTCACGGCGGTGTCTCCGGGCGTTACGCCAAGTGGAAACAGACCGCGTTCGAGTACGCGTGGACCCTGACCACAGCAGGTGCCGTGAAATAAATCACAGTAGGCCATCCCGATGGTGGGAATCTCCTTGAAGGGGAGTAATAACGTTCTTAATACTTCCACTTTTGAGAGGAGGCACGATGTCATCCGTGCACCCCGGCTCCCCGGCCGCAGGCGCTTCACCCGGCCCCCAAATTGCTGAGCCTAAGAAGCGCAAAGACAACACCCACTGGCTCTACATTGGCGTCATCATCGCCGTGATCGGAGGCATCGCCCTCGGTCTCATTGCCCCTGACTTCGCAGTGAAGCTCAAGCCGATCGGCGACACATTCGTCTCGCTGATCAGTATGATTGTCGGCCCGATCATCTTCTGCACCATCGTCCTCGGCATCGGTTCTGTCCGCTCCGCCGCGACAGTGGGCAAGACCGGTGGCCTGGCCCTGATGTACTTCGTCGTCATGTCCACCATCGCTTTGGCTGTCGGCCTGGGCGTGGGCAACCTGATCAAGCCGGGCGAAGGCCTCGGCCTCCACGCGGATCCGTCCGCTGGCGCGAAATACGCCGAAAAAGCGAGCGAATCCGGCGGCCTGACCGAGTTCGTCCAGAGTATTGTCCCGGACACCTTCTTCAGCGCGTTCGTCTCCGGATCCATCCTCCAGGTCCTGTTCATCGGCCTGCTCGTGGGCTTCGCGGTGCAGTCGCTGGGCAAGCAGGGCGAGCCGATCCTCGGCTTCGTCGCCCACCTGCAGAAGCTGATCTTCAAGATCCTCGGCTGGATCCTGTGGCTCGCGCCGATCGGTGCCTTCGGTGCCATGGCCGCCGTCGTGGGCAAGACCGGCTTCCAGGCGGTCGTGCAGATGTTCGTGCTCATGCTCGCCTTCTACATCACCTGCTTCATCTTCGTCTTCGGCGTGCTGGGCACGGTGCTGTGGGTGGTCACCCGCGTTTCACCGTTCGCACTGTTCAAGTACCTCGGGCGTGAGTTCCTGCTCATCCTGGCGACTTCGTCGTCCGAGTCGGCCCTGCCGAACCTCATGCGCAAGATGGACCACCTCGGTGTGGACAAGTCCACCGTGGGCATCGTCGTGCCCACCGGCTACTCCTTCAACCTCGACGGCACGGCTATCTACTTGACCATGGCGTCCATCTTCATCGCCGATGCCATGAACATGCCGATGAACATGACCGAGCAGATCTCCCTGCTGGTCTTCATGATCATCGCCTCCAAGGGTGCGGCGGGCGTCACCGGAGCCGGTCTGGCCACCCTGGCCGCCGGCCTGCAGGCCTTCCGGCCCGACCTGCTTTCCGGTGTGGGCATCATCGTCGGCATCGACCGCTTCATGTCCGAGGCCCGCGCCCTGACCAACTTCGCCGGCAACTCCATTGCCACCCTCGTCGTGGGCACCTGGACGAAGACCGTCGACCATGACCGTGTCAAGAAGGTGCTCTCCGGCGAGATCCCCTACGTCGCAGTTGACGACGACAGCCACGTCGACCTGTCGAACCCGACCGTGGAGAACCCGGCTACCGCGCACCTGCAGCCCACCCCGCAGGTGGACCTGACGCAGTACAACAAGCCGCCCCAGTAACCGCGGCCTCTGCGCCCGACGCTGCCTGACGCCCCCGCTCGCTCGCCGAGCGGGGGCGGTGCTGTGGACGTAGAATGAAGCCCATGTCCCGCCACCTGCTCGTCTCCGTTTCCTCGATCTTCGACGAAACCAGGAAAGACGTGCAGAAGCTTGTCGGCGACCTCGAGCGGGAGGGGATCCCGGTGTCGTTGCTGGTGGCGCCGCACATCGATAAGAAGTGGCACCTGGCCAAGGACGACAAAACCAGGGGTTGGCTCAAGGAACAGATGGATGCCGGGCGCGGCCTCATTCTCAACGGTTTCGACCAGCCAGTCCAGGGCCGCCGCGCCGAATTCGCCAACCTCGAAGTCCACGAGGCCAAACTGCGCCTTAAGGGGGCGACGCGGCAGATGGAGAAGCTCGGCTTCGAGCTGGACACCTTCGCCCCGCCGCGCTGGCGCATGTCGGATGGCACTCTCGAGGCTCTGCAGAAATTCGATTTCCGCCTCGCCGCGTCCACCCAGGGCATCCACTTCCTCCGCACCGGGGACGTGGTCTACTCCCGCAACCTGTCGGTCGGCGAGGGCTTCGGCGCCGCCGGCTGGTGGCGCCGCAACATCATCGATGCCGCGGTACGCAGCGCCAAACGCGGCAACACAGTGCGCCTCTCCGTTTCGGGCAGGAACCTGTCGAAGAAGAAGGTCCGCGACGACTTCGTCGCCGCCGCAGTCGCGGCCGCGGGGGAGGGCCTAGAGCCGGTGAATTACCGGGACCTGTAGCTAGCGCTTTCCCCCGATGCGGCGCCTCTGCAACCCGCCGATCAGCCGGCACAGCAGGTAAATGCCGAAAGAGATGAAGGCCACGAACACGCTCACCGGCAGGCCCGGTGCCAGGGAGAGCACCATCCCGCCGACGGCGGAGACCTCGGCGATCACGACCGACCAGACGATGGCGCGCACCGGACTGCCGGTGATTTGGGTGGCGGCGGCGCCGGGGGTGATGAGCAGGGACATCACGAGCAGCGCACCCACGATCTGCACGGACTGGGCAGAGGCGATGCCCACCAGGATGGCGAACAGCACCGACATGGCCCGCACATTGACCCCGGCCGCCGCGGCCATGACGGGGTCGGCGGAGGCGAACAGCAGGGGACGCCACAGGACCGCCACCGCCGCCACAACGAGCACTGTGGTGCCGACGAGCAGCCACAGATTCTGCCCCGAGATGCCGACGATCTGGCCTGTCAACAGCGCCAGCGCCTGGTTGGAGTTGCCGGGGTAGAGGTGGATGAACAGCACGGATAGGCCCATGCCGAAGCTCATCACGACGCCGACTGCGGAGTCCTGCTGACCACGGAAGCCGAGCGCCGCCAGCACCACCGCGGCGACGACCGCTCCAGCCACAGCGCCGAACCCGACATTCGCCCCGAAGAGCAGCGCCGCCGAAGCACCCATCAGGGCCAGCTCCGAGGTTGCGTGGACGGAGAACGACATTTGCCGGACCACGATCAGCGGGGCCATCACACCCGAGAGCAAGCCGAGCAGTGCGCAGGCGATGAGGGTGACCTGAACGAAGTCGAGGCCGAGCAGGTACTGCGTCGTGTCCAGGGTCGTGTCCAGGGCGTTCACAGGACCACCATCCTTCCGTTGGCCTCGACGACATCCACGTGCGTTCCGTAGAGCTCGCTCAGCACGTCGGAGCGCATGACCTCATCGACAGTGCCCACGACGTGGCCTTCCGGACCGAGGTAGAGCACCCTGTCGACGACCGCCAGGAACGGGTTGATCGAGTGCGTCACGCACAGCACCGCGGCACCGAGGGAATCGAGCCGGGACACGGTCTCCCTTTCGCGAGCGAGGTCGAGGGAGAGGAGGGGTTCGTCGGCAAGCATGAGCTCCGGCTCGCTGGCCAGTGCCTGGGCTTGGCGGATGAGCTGCTGCTGGCCGCCCGACAAAAGGCCCACGCGCTGATCCGCGAAATGGGAGGCACCCACGCGTTCCAGGAGTTCGTCGACCTTGCCTGCCGGCGGCCGCCGGTGAGTAATGCCGTGCGCGCACGCCAGCGAGACGAGGTCGCGGCCGCGGACGGGCAGGTCGGCGGGGAACATGTGCTGCTGCGGGATGAACCCCACGCGTCCGGCCGTCCGCACGGTGCCGGCGGTGAGCTTGCGCGTGCCCAGGATTGTGCGCAGCAGCGTCGATTTGCCCACGCCGTTGGGGCCGAGAACAGCGATAAATTCACCGCGCCGCACCTCGAGATCGAGGCCGGACCATAGCGGGTCCACGGCGGCACCGGTGAATTCGAGCACCACGGGGTTCGCGGCAGGGGAGGCGGAAGAAGTCACTGTCTGATCAAACCACTGCTGAAAATCGATTTCAATCGTGGGGGCCTGCGCAAGGGCAGGCGTCGTTAAGCGGCGTGCTCGTCGTGGTCGTGCCCGCTGTGGTCGCCCTCGCCCTCCTCGTCGTGCGGAAGCGCGTTGACCGTGTTGGCGAGCTCATCGACAACTTGATCGAAGTAGTCGAGGAAATTCGTGCCCTCCGGCGGGGTCTCGCGGATCTCGACGATCGGCACGTTGTTCTCCCGCGCTGCGTTAGCCAGCTGCTCCGTGGCGCTGTTGGTGCTCTGCGGGTTCACGATGAGCACCTCGACGTGCCCGGCCTTGATCTCGTCGAGGAACGCGGCGACGTCCCGCACGGACGGCTCGGCCTCGTTGATGGTGGCCTTCATGTAGCCCTCCGGGGTGATGTCGTGGATCTCGGTGTCCCACACCAACGGGGCGGCGATCGGCTCGGTCATCGCGATGTGCGTGTGCGGCAGCGCGGCGAGCTTCTCCTCGACCGTGTCCATGCGCTTGTCGACGTCCTCCGTCGACCCGCCGGCCTTCTCCTTCACCTCAGCCGCGACTTTCTTGACCCGGTCCGGCGAGAACCACGCGTGCTCGAGCTCGCTCGGGTCTCCCGGGATGGCATGGTCGTGGCCGTCATGGCCGTGATCGTGGCCCTCGTGGCTCTGCTCCTCGGCGTGGTCGTGGGTGTCGCTGCCCTCGGACTCGCCGTGGTCGTGCTCGTGCTTGTGGGCCTCGGCCTCTTCCTTGCTTACGAGGGGGATGGCGTGGACGATGCGGTCCTGCTCGGCGACGGTGTAGAGACTCGCGTCGTAGGGCCCGCCGTTGGCGACGAGGGTGCCGGCTTCGCGGACGCGGGCGAGGTCCTTGGCGGAGGGCTCGAAGTGGTGCGGGTCGATGTCGGCGCTGTTGATCACGGCTTCGACTTCGTTGCCGGTGACGGCGGAGGCGACGTCTGCCCACACCGGGGTGGTGGCGAGGATGCCGGAGGAATCCGCTGCCGCGCTGTTGGTGCTGTCGGCGCCGGACGCGGAGGTGTCCGCGCTGTCGGAGGAGCAGGCGGTGAGGCCTGCGCCGGCGAGGAGTGCGGCGGCTACGGCGGGGAGGGATCGGTGAAGATTGCGTTTCTGCATGGGGAATATCTAACCAGTAATGAAAACTGTTTTCAACTCGTTTTCGTGTGGTCGTCGGGGAGGGGTGGTGGCCGGGTCGTCCGATATACTGACGGCGTCTTCAGACCTCCCAGACTGTGAAGGAATCTCATGGCACGAGTCGTTGTCAATGTCATGCCCAAGGCCGAAATTCTGGATCCGCAAGGACAGGCCGTGCACCGTGCGCTGGGGCGCATCGGGGTGAACGGGGTGACGGATGTTCGCCAAGGTAAGCGCTTCGAGCTCGAGGTGGCTGACTCTGTCACGGACGAGGAGCTGCAGCGCGTCGCTGAGACGCTGCTCGCCAACACCGTGATCGAGGACTTCTCCATCGTGCGGGAGGACGCCCAGTGAGCGCGACCATCGGCGTAATCACCTTCCCAGGCACGCTTGACGATGTTGATGCGTTGCGCGCCGTCCGCCTCGCCGGGGCGGAGCCGAAGGCGCTCTGGCATGCCGACGAAGATTTGACCGGCGTCGACGCCGTCATCGTCCCCGGTGGCTTCTCCTACGGTGACTACCTGCGCTCCGGCGCGATCGCCGCGATGGCCCCGATGATGAAGGCTGTCGTCGAGGCCGCAGGAAAAGGCATGCCGGTACTGGGCATCTGCAACGGGTTCCAGATCCTCACCGAGTCCGGCTTGCTGCCGGGAGCCCTGACCCGCAACAAGGGCCTGCACTTCCACTGCACCGACACCTACCTCGAGGTGGCCAACGCCGAGACAGCGTGGACCAGCGAGTTCGAGGCGGGCCAGAAGATTCTCATCCCGGCGAAGCACGGCGAGGGGCGCTTTCAGGCGGCCCCGGAGACTATCGAGGCGCTGGAGGCGGAGGGCCGGGTGGTCTTCCGCTACACCGACAACTTCAACGGCTCGATTAACGGAATCGCTGGTGTGACCAGTGAGAACCGCCGTGTTGTCGGGCTCATGCCGCACCCGGAGCATGCCATCGACCTGCTGACCGGGCCGTCCACCGACGGGCTGGGTCTGATCCAGTCCGCCATCGCCGAAATCTCGAAGATCGGAGCCTGATCCGCGTGAACGCTCAAGAAGGAAAGAACCCGCTCGTGCGCAACGACACTGTTGAGGCCGCGAAGGCGACGCCGGAGCAGGAGCAGCCGTACGCCGCGCTCGGCCTGAAGGACGACGAGTACGCCCGCATCCGGGAGATCCTCGGCCGCCGCCCCACGGACGCCGAGCTGACCGTCTACTCGGTCATGTGGTCCGAGCACTGCTCCTACAAGTCGTCGAAGGTTCACCTGCGCTACTTCGGCGAGACCATGACTGAGGAGATGGGCGCGAAGCTGCTCGCCGGTATCGGCGAGAACGCCGGCGTGGTGGATATCGGGGACGGCAACGCAGTGACCTTCCGCGTCGAGTCCCACAACCACCCGTCCTATGTCGAGCCCTACCAGGGCGCGGCCACGGGTGTCGGCGGCATCGTCCGCGACATCATGGCCATGGGCGCGCGCCCGATCGCCGTGATGGATCAGCTGCGTTTCGGCCCGGCAGACGCGGACGACACCAAGCGTGTCCTGCCCGGTGTCGTCGCCGGCATCGGCGGCTACGGCAATTCCCTTGGTCTGCCGACTATCGGCGGCGAGACCTCCTTCGACGCTACCTATGCCGGCAACCCGCTGGTCAACGCGCTGTGTGTGGGCACCCTGAAGGTCGAAGACCTGAAGCTGGCCTTCGCGTCCGGTCAGGGCAACAAGGTGATGCTCTTCGGCTCCCGCACGGGCCTCGACGGCATCGGCGGTGTGTCGGTGCTGGCCTCCGAGAGCTTCGAGGAAGGCGCGGAGCGCAAGCTGCCAGCTGTGCAGGTCGGCGACCCGTTCGCGGAGAAGGTCCTCATCGAGTGCTGCCTGGAGCTCTACGGCGCGAACGTCGTCGTCGGCATCCAGGACCTCGGCGGCGCGGGTCTCGCCTGCGCGACTTCCGAGCTCGCCGCGGCCGGTGACGGCGGCATGCGCGTCAACCTCGACGCAGTCCCGCTGCGCGCGGAGAATATGTCCGCCGCGGAGATCCTCGCCTCCGAGTCCCAGGAGCGCATGTGCGCCGTCGTGGCGCCGGAAAATGTGGAGAAATTCAAAGCCATCTGCGCCAAGTGGGACGTCAACTGCGCGGAGATCGGCGAAGTCACCGGCGAAGCCGACCGCCTGGTCATCGAGCACAACGGCGAGATCGTCCTCGACGCACCGCCGTCGACGATTGCGGACGAAGCACCGGTCGACCAGCGCCCCTGGGCCCGCCCGGAGTGGCAGGACGGGGTACAGGAGCAGGTGGACGTCGATAAGCCCGCAGATGTCGCTGATGCGTGGTTGAAGCTCGTCGCGGCCCCTGCGCTGTGTTCGCGCGACTGGATCACCGAGCAGTACGACCGCTACGTGCGCGGCAACACCGTCCAGGCGCGCCACGCGGATTCGGGCGTGCTGCGTATCGACGAAACCTCCGGCCGCGGCGTCGCCGTCTCCGCTGACGCGTCCGGCCGTTACGCCTACCTGGACCCGAACATGGGTGCCCGGCTCGCCTTGGCGGAGTCCTACCGCAACGTTGCAGTCACCGGGGCCCGCCCCGTCGCAGTGACCAACTGCCTCAACTTCGGTTCCCCGGAGAACCCCGACGTGATGTGGCAGTTCCGCGAAGCCGTGCACGGCCTGGCTGACGGTGCTGTCGAGCTGGGAATCCCGGTTTCCGGCGGCAACGTGTCCTTCTACAACCAGACGGGCGAGACCCCGATCCTGCCGACCCCGGTGGTGGGCGTGCTCGGCGTCATCGGCGATGTCGCGGACTCAGTCAGCCACCGCGTGGTGAACAACCAGGACTCCGACATTCTCGTCCTGCTCGGCGAAACCAAGGACGAATTCGGCGGCTCCGTGTGGCAGGAAGTCTCCGGCGCCGGCCTGGCTGGCCTGCCGCCGCAGGTCGACCTAGCGAACGAGGCGAAGCTGGCCGACTACTTCTGCGGCCCGGCGGACTCCTCCGGTGCCTCGGCCGGCCTCACCGCAGCCCACGACCTGTCCGAGGGCGGTCTGGGCCAGGCAGTGTTCGAGATGCTCAAGGACACCGACAAGGGTGCGGAACTCGACCTGTCCGCAGTGCACGAGGACGCGTTCACGGCGCTGTTCTCCGAGTCGGCTTCCCGAGTGCTCGTGGCGTGCAGCCCGGACCGCGTCGACCGCGCCGTCGCCGAAGCGGTGGAGCTGGGCATCCCGGCCGCCGTCATCGGGTCGACGAACCTGAGCGGCGAGGTCACCTTCGCTGAGGGCACGCCCGCCGCCGGCCATTCTGTCGGCATGGAGGCTCTGCGCACCGCGTGGGCCGGCACCCTGCCGGGTCTGTTCGCCCACGCTGACGCGCCGAACGCCGCAGTCTAAGCAGCCGCGCAGGGCAGGGGGCAGAGCGCGCAAAAGCCCCCGCGATCCGGAAAACAAACCAGATCCAGCGGGGGCTTTTCGCGCTGTGCTGTGCCTCGAGCGGCTAGTCGGTGCGCTGGGTCGACGGGTTCGGCGAGACCAGCGGCATCGGGCGGTACTCTTCGCGCAGCTCCTTGAGCACCTCGGCGTGCTGCCATAGTGCCTTGTCCTCGTCGGTTTTGGGGACGAACTGGCGCGCCTTCAGCGGGTCACCGTCAACGTCGGTGGCGACGTAGGTGAAGGTGGCGTGGATCGCGGTCTGGAGGTTCTCGCGGCCGCCGCGGGGGTCACCGGATCGGACGTGGGTGTCCACGCTCATGGAGCGCTCTCCGGTGCGGGTCAGGCGTGCGTCGACCTCGATGAGGTCGCCGATGGAGATCGGACGGTAGAAGCGGATGCCGCCGGCGTAGACAGCCACGGTCTGCTCGCCGGACCACTCCATGGTGCAGGAGGTGCCGGCAGAATCGATCCATTCCATGGCGGTGCCGCCGTGGACCTTGCCGCCCCAGTTGATGTCGGTGGGCTTGGCCATGAAGCGGTGGATGACGCGCGGGGCGTGGGATTCGCCATCGTAGGTCTGCAGGGCCATCTGCTCTTCGATGTTCTTGCGCAGGTCCAGGCGGGACTTGGCGGCTTGCTCGACGCGCTTTTCCTCGTCGGTCTGCGGCACGTATTTGGGCACTTCCATGCCCTTGCCTGTCTCGGGGTCCTTGGCCACGAAGATGACCAGGCAGTCGCATGCGCGGGTGAACACGCCTTCGCGCGGGTCGGCGGAGAGCACTTCGTTGACGATGTGCATGGAGCTCCGCCCGGTCATGGCGAGGCGGGAACGCACCTCGACGATGTGGCCCGAGGGGATGGGGCGGGTGAAGTGGATGTGGCCCACGTAAGCGGTGACGCAGTAGGTCGAGGACCACTGGACGGCGCAGGCGTACGCGGCTTTGTCGATCCACTCGAGTACTCGGCCGCCCGAGACGCCTTGCGCACCTGCGTGAATGACGTCGGTGGGGGCCGCCATGAAGCGGAGGGTGATGGATGAGGGCTTGTTCGCAGTTTCCACTGTCTCGGTCATTCCTGTGAGTTTAATACGTAGACTGCGATCATGACTCCTAAGAACGACCCTCAGGCCACCCGCGCGGCGGTGGAGGCGATCAGGGGGTGGATCGAGGACCCGGAAGGCGCGCCTGTTCCGGCGCGCGGACTGATCGCAGACGCTTGCCGACGTACTGTGCGCGCCCTTGCCGCCGAGCTCCCCGGCCACACTGTGGAGCTGCGGGTGCCCCCATTCGTGGCTGTCCAGTGTGTGGAGGGGCCCCGCCACACGCGCGGTACCCCGCCGAACGTGGTGGAGATGCGGCCGGAAGTGTGGCTGCAGTTGGCCACGGGCAGCCTGGATTACGGCGATGCCGTGGCCGACGGCCGGGTGGAGGCGTCGGGTTCGCGTGCGGGGGAGGTCGCGGCCGGCTTGCCTGTGATTGCCCTCTAGGTGGGTGAATCCACTAGGGTTGTGCACGTGCAAAGCCTAAATGTCGATGCTGTCGATGCTCACGCACCGCGTCCCGTCCGGGACATGGAGGCCGAGGAGACCGAGCCGCGCGAGGAGTGCGGTGTCTTCGGTGTATGGGCGCCGGGTGAGGATGTCTCCAAGCTGACGTATTTCGGCCTTTTCGCCCTGCAGCACCGCGGACAGGAGGGGGCCGGTATCGCGGTGGGGGATGACGGTCGGATCGTGGTGTTCAAGGACAGCGGGCTGGTCTCGCAGGTCTTCGACGAAGCGATCTTGGACGCCTTGCAGGGTGATGTGGCGATCGGCCACACGCGGTATTCCACGGCGGGCGCCCAGAACTGGGAGAATGTCCAGCCGATGTTCCGCACCTCCCCGAACGGGACGGATGTGTCGTTGGCGCACAACGGCAACCTGGTGAACTACAAGACGCTGCAGGACGAGGCGATCCGCCGCAAGCTGGTGCCGAAGGAGGGCGTTGAGGGGCAGGGCTCGTCGTCGGATACAGCGGTGGTCTCCGCCCTGCTCGCCGACGGCGTCCGCGACGACCGTTCCCTCCTCGACTCCGCCCGCGACTTGCTGCCCACCTTGAAAGGTGCTTTCTGCCTCGTCTTCACCGACGGCGAGACGCTGTATGCGGCACGTGACCCGCACGGCGTGCGTCCGCTGTCGCTCGGCCGGCTCGAGCAGGGCTGGGTCGTGGCCAGTGAAACAGCCGCTCTTGACATCACGGGCGCTTCCTTCGTGCGCGATATCGAGCCGGGTGAGCTGGTCGCCATCGATTCTTCCGGCATTCATGCCGAGCGTTTCGCCGACGCCACCCCGAAGACGTGCGTCTTCGAGTACGTCTACATCGCGCGCCCCGATTCCGTGGTGGAGGGCACCACGGTCAACGCCGCCCGCCTGGAGATCGGCCGGAGGTTGTCGCATGTGTCGCCGGTGGACGGCGACATCGTCATGCCCGTGCCCGAATCCGGCACCCCTGCGGCGATCGGCTACGCCGAGGAGTCCGGCATCCCGTTCGCGCAGGGGCTGATGAAGAACGCATACGTCGGCCGCACCTTCATCCAGCCGTCCGACACCTTGCGCCAGCTGGGTCTGCGTTTGAAGCTCAACCCGGTGCGCGAGATCATCGAGGGCAAGTCGCTCGTCGTCGTCGACGACTCCATCGTGCGCGGTAACACGCAGCGCAAACTGATCCGCATGCTGCGTGAGGCGGGCGCCGCCGAGGTGCATGTGCGCATCGCCTCGCCGCCGGTGAAGTGGCCGTGCTTCTACGGCATCGACTTCGCAAGCCCGGGCGAGCTCATCGCCAACAACGCCGGTGGCGACGACGCGGCCGTGGCGGAGAATATCTGCCGTGTCATCGGCGCGGATTCACTCGCGTTCGTGAGTATCGAGGACATGATTGCATCGACAGGCAAGCCCGAAAAGAATTTGTGCGCCGCCTGCTTCGACGGTCACTACCCGCTCGGCCTGCCCGAGCACAACGCCAACGCTGACGCCGTGCGGCGCATTCAGGAAGGGATGTAAGCACCATGACCACCCCCGAGAACCAGCAGCCGGGAAACCCGGGCACCCAGAGTGCCGACGCTTCCGTCTCCTACGCCGCGGCCGGCGTGGACATTGAGGCGGGCGACAAGGCTGTCGAGCTCTTCGCGCCCCACGCCAAGCGCGCGACCCGCCCGGAGGTGCGCGGCAGCCTCGGCGGTTTCGCGGGCCTGTTCGCCCTGGGCAAGTACAAGGAGCCGCTGCTGGCCGCCGGCTCGGACGGCGTGGGCACCAAACTCGCAGTCGCCCAGGCGATGGACAAGCACGACACCATCGGCATCGACTTGGTGGCCATGTGCGTCGACGACCTCGTGGTGTGCGGCGCGGAGCCGCTCTTCCTGCAGGACTACATCGCGATCGGGAAGGTCGTGCCGGAGAAGGTCGCGACGATCGTCTCGGGCATTGCTGAAGGATGCGTCCAGGCCGGCTGCGCCCTGCTCGGCGGCGAGACTGCGGAGCACCCGGGTGTGATGGGGGAGGACGAGTACGACGTGTCCGCCACCGCCGTCGGTGTCGTCGAGGCGGACGAGCTGCTCGGCCCGGACCGTGTGCGCGACGGCGACGTGATCATCGGCATGGCGTCGTCCGGCCTGCACTCCAACGGTTACTCCCTGGCCCGCCACGTGCTCCTGGAGAAGGCGGGCCTGCCGCTCGACGGCCACATCGAGGAACTCGGCCGCACGCTCGGCGAGGAGCTTCTCGAGCCCACCCGCATCTACTCCCTCGACTGCCTCGCCCTAGCCCACGAGTGCGAGGTGCGCACGTTCTGCCACGTCACCGGCGGAGGCTTGGCGGGCAACATGGAGCGCGTCATTCCGGAGGGCAAGGCCGCCGAGATGCACCGTGCGTCGTGGGAGCCCCCGCAGATCTTCCGCACCATCCGCACCGTGGGCCGCGTGCCCGAGGAGGAGATGGAGAAGACCTTCAACATGGGTGTCGGCATGGTCGCGGTCGTCGCTCCCGAGGACCGGGACCGTGCGCTGGCGATGCTCACCGCGCGCCACGTGGACTGCTGGGAGCTCGGTGTAGTGCGCAACGCGACGGAGGAGGACGGCGGACGCCGTGCGGCGCTCGTCGGCACGCACGTGCACTAACCCATCCCGCGCGTTCGCGCAGGTGATCGGGGTAAGCGACATAATTTGACTCGCACGCTATTATGGCATGCAGGACAAATTTTCAGACGTTTTCAAAAGGGCCGCCGACTTTTCGGGCCGCCCTTTAGACACCTCAAGGGGGTCACGCCATGGGTCGCGGACGCGCCAAAGCAAAGCAGACCAAGGTCGCACGCCAGTTGAAGTACAACACGCCCGACATGGATCTTGATTCGCTCCAGCGGGAGCTCGCGGGCAAGGCCCCTTCGAACCAGTGGGACGACTCCGACGACGATGACTACGACGTCGACCCCCAGTACGCCGAGTACGCCGACTGGGACGCAGACGAAGATGAGGCCGACCAGCGCTAATTAGCTGCGTGTAGCGGCCTCCCCGCAGCTAGCGGGCGCGGCCGCGCAGCTTATCGACGGCGCGCCTGCCTGCCCTTTCCCCTTCATCCGCGGGCAAGGAATCGATGTCTACGGCCGCGGTGACGGTCATCGTGCCGTTTTCTTCGTCGCCTGCTTCGATCTCCAGTGTGATTGGCGCGGCAGTTGGCTCCGGGGCATTCAGCGCGGAGCGCTTCACCAGTGCCAGGGCGACGGGGCCGTAGTCGCAGTCGTGCGCCACGGTGCCGAGCCTGCCAACGGTGCGTCCGCCGACAGTCACGGGTGCGCCCGCTTTCGGCTCGGCAGGTGCGGAACCGTCCAGGTGCACGAGCACCAGCAGGCGCGGTGAGCGGCCGAGATTCTCCACGCGTGCGACAGTCTCCTGACCGCGGTAGCAGCCCTTGTTCAAGTGGACGGCGCCCGCGTGCCCGCCGCGCGCGATGAGCGTGGGGGCCTCGTGGGGGATGGACTTGGCGTCCAAATCTGCGCGGAGTTCAGGTTCGAGAGCTTTCACGCGCTCGGCGGAAAAGGCCATGAGACCCGCTCTCTCGAGGCCCGCGTCCGGGGCGGTGAGCGCGCGGTAGGCATCGGCGAGCCGCTCGCGGGGAACAGCGATATCGATCCGCCGCGGACCCGCCCAATCCACTTCACGGGAGTAGGCGGCGCCGATCGACGAAGGCACAGCGAAAGACGACGGGGCGCCCAGCAGAGTGATGATGCCCAAGTCGACCTCCTCGACGGTCACGTCGGACCAGAAGATCATCTTCGTCAGGTAGTCGAGCAGGGATTCACCGGAATAGGACGGGGTATCCAGGTAGAACGCGTCCTCTGTGCGGGTGATGTCGGCGTGGTGGAGAATGCGGCCCTGCATGTCCAGATCGCACACCGCGGCGCTGAAACCGTCGGGGGCGTCATCGAGCTTCTGCGAAAGCAGATTGTTCAGGAATTCGGGCGCGTCGGGCCCCGCCACACGGATCACCCGCCTGTGGCTGCGGTCGACGGCTACTCCACCGCGTTCGACGGAGCGCTGCTCGCGCAGGGGGTCGCCGTAGTGGGAGGGGACTCCGGCGGCGTCGATAAGCGTGCTCGTCGCGTCGGGCAGCTCGGCCGCTCCAGTGAAACTCAATAGGGGCGAACGGTAGTTATTCACGGTCCCGATTCTACGCGGGCATAATGGGACCCTATGGGCCCCAATCACGCTGTCATTTATCTCGTCGAGCCGTTCGGCGGCTCAATGCGGCGGCAGAACGCCAAGTTGCCGCACGTGTACTGGGACGACGCGGCGGTCACGCGCGGAGACGGCTGCTTCGAGACAATCCTGGTCGCCGGCGGCGAACCGACCAATCTGGAGGCGCACCTGAAGCGCTTCACCAATTCCGCGCGGCTGCTCGACCTCCCGGCACCGCCGGCTGAGGCGTGGCGCGCGGCCACGTATCAGGCAGTCGCCGACTTCGTGCGCGAATCCGGTCTCGAGCCCGGAGACGTGGAGGCCAAATGCCAGTGGACCTACACCCGCGGCCGCGAATCCACCGGTGTGCCCAGCGCGTGGGTGACGGTGCGCCCGATTCCGCGTGAGCAGATTGAACTCCGTGAGCGTGGCGCCAAGATCATGACTGCGCCCCGCGGCTACACTCTCGCCGCCACCGAGGAGACACCGTGGCTCACCGTCGGCGCGAAAACGCTCAACTACGCCGCCGCAATGTCGGCTGTGCGCTGGGCGAAAAGCCGCGGTTTCGACGACGTCGTCTACATCGACCCCGCGACCGGGCGTGTGCTGGAAGGCGCGACGTCGTCGGTCATCGCGGTGCGCGGCGACAAACTGCGCACCCCCACCACCGGGGGCGATGTGCTTCCCGGTACCACCCAGGCGGCGATCTTCAAACGCGCCGAGAAAGAGGGGTGGCGCTGCAAGGAAAAAGACATCGACGTCGACTACCTGCTCAGCTCAGACCAAGTCTGGCTGGTCAGTTCCGTGCGCGGCGGGGTGCGCGTCACCGCGATCGACGGCACCAAACTTCCCGCGCCCAGCAAGAAAGACGAGGCGAAGGTGCGCGCACTCATCGACGCCGCTCTCCGCCCCGCTCCTCGGCCCTAGCCCGCGATCCGCTGAAGCTCCGCCGACATATAGGGGATGAACACCAGCTCATCCTCGGCGGTACCGCCGGCGACGCGCTCGTCGACCCAGCCCAAATTGTTGTTCGGCATTAGGCCGTACATGCGCTTGCCGGGGCCGTGCTTGGCCGGTCCCTGCTCCGTCGCGATGGTCGACGCGGAGGTCAGCTGCCATGCGCGCTCGTTGACAGGGGAGCCGTAAAGGATCTCCACGAGGCCGCGGGAGTTCGTCAGCGTCACCTCGATCTCGTCCTTCAGGGAGATCCGCCAGAAACCGGTTTCGCGCTGGTCGGCTCCGGTGGCGTTGCCGTCGGAATCGAGGCGCCAGATGCGCGAATCGAAACGCAGGTAGTTCTCGCCGTCGTGCGAGATAACCAGCTGCTGGCCAAAGCTGTACTCCTTCGGCTCATCCTCGGGGTTATCCGGCAGTTCCACTGCCTGGCCCGTGCCCTGCCACACGCCGACCAGCGGCAGAAGGCCGAGCAACCCGTCGTGCAGGTTCGGCCCCTGGCGCAGGTTAGCTGTGTCGTCGGGCAGGGGAATCTCATCCAGGCCCAATGCCGGAATATTGCGGTGCGCGGTGCCCTTTGACTGCTCCGCGGCAAGGTTCACGGCATCGTTGGCGTTCAGCTTCGAGTTCTCGTTGTCGCTCATGGAAGCCAAGCGTAGTCACCCGCCGGCGGACGGGGCGATGGGGGAGAGCAGCTCCGGAGTGAGCGTCACCGCGTACTGCTGTGCGGAGAAACGGATCGACCCGCCCGCCACCTCGACCAAGTCGGCCTGGGCGCCGATGGGGAGCTCGCGGGTGTCCAATTCGAGCGTGTAGGCGTCGGTGACGGCGGCGGCGAGGTTCGGCGGGACGTCGATAAGCTGTTTCGGCTCCATGTGGAACTGCGTGCCGTCGATACGGAGGGTGACCACCGCGGACGTCTTTTCGTCGGTGCCCGGGACTGTGCCGGTGAGCTGTGCTTCGCTCGCAGTGCCGCCGGCAGGCGAAATGTCGTACGGGTTGGCGATATCCAAGTCGGTCATGCCGAGCAGCTGCCCGAAAGCGACGCCGTCGAGCGAGAGAGTGTGCTCGATGCGCTTGGCCTTGGCTCCCGCGAAATCCGCGGCGAATGCGCGGGCGGGGTCGATGGTGACGTCGTAGATATCGGTGCGCGAATTCGCGGTGCCCACCCCCTCAACATCGACGTCGAGGGCCTGGAAACTCACGCGCGGCACCTTGCCCGTGACTGCGACCTGGGCGAACGGGAAGCCGCCCACATACGTGTCGGGATCCCCTGGGAGGCCGTCGGCATCGCGGGCGTGGGCGGCCAGTTCGCGCTCCACGTGCGCCGCGTACCCCGCGTCTACCCCGAATGCGAGCGCCACCGCACCCGCGACGACACCCGCGGTGACCAAACCCTTCGCCTTCATGCCTTTACCGTAGCCTGGGGGCATGACACAGCGTTCTTCTGCCGTGCAGCGCATCGACCTCTCCAACGACTCTGAGCTGGTCAACGCTGCCAACGAGCTCCTCAGCCGTGTGCGCGCCGCTGACGGCGTCGAGGCTTTTTCCGAAGGCTTCACCAAAGAGCTCGGCCGCACCTCCGGGCACACCTACTGGGCATCGCTTGACGACGGCGCCCTCACCTCCCTCGCCGCCTGCGCCCCCGACGGTTCCGCCGAGCTGGCCGTCGACCCCTCCGCCCGCCGCAACGGGCACGGCGCGGCCCTCGCTGGGGCTGTTCTCGCCGAGCGCCCCGACGCCGGACTGTGGGCCCACGGCGACCTCCCCGCCGCCCGGGCCCTCGCGTCGAAGCTGTCGTTGCGTCCAACCCGCGAGCTGCTCGTCATGTCACTCGACGGCGATGCACTTGAAGCCGCTGGCGGCTCCGGCGGGACAGGCTCCGCCCTTCCCGGCGGTTTCGAGGAACTGAGCTACCCCGAATCCGTGAACCGGTGGGGGCGCGATGCGGTCGAACACACCTGGCTGGATGTCAACAACGATGCCTTTTCCTGGCACCCAGAGCAAGGCGGCTGGGACCTCGCCGGGCTACACGACGCCATGGACACGCCCTGGTTCGATCCTGAAGGCGTGAGGATGCTGTGGGATACGCACAGCGCTGGGTCTGGGGCTGAGTCTGCGACTGGGGCTAGAGAGGCTGAGCTTGCCGGCTTCCATTGGACGAAACGCCACTCGGCCAAGCTGGGGGAGGTCTACGTCGTGGGTCTGTCCTCGCAATACCGCGGCCGCGGATTGGGGGATCCGCTCATGCGCGCCGGTCTGGAGCACCTCGCCGCCGGCGGCTCGCGCCGGGTCATCCTCTACGTCGAGGCAGATAATGGTCCGGCGGTGCGCCGTTATGGGGAGCTCGGCTTCACTGTTGCCGAACGGCACGTCGTATACAAGGCGTCCGAGGCACATGAGGCCTGAAATTGTGGGCCTGGGTCTCATTGAAAGCTCAGTTGTGGCACAGGACGCATCAGTAATTCACAGGAGTTCCTAAAGTTAACTCATTGTTCACCATTTAGGGGTCGCAGGGTTAACGCGGGGCCCGTAGCTTGCCAGTTGTGAGCACTCAGGCACGGACACTCTTGCGCCATCCGGCGCTCCTGGTGGGCCTGAGACCGATGCTCAGAAGAATCTGAATTCGCACCGGAAAGGTATCCCCGTGATCCGTAACATCAAGCGCACTGCAGCTGTCGCAGGCATTGCTGCACTGACCTCCGTCACCCTCGTTGCATGCGGTGACTCCAACGACAACGCTAACGACCAGGGCAACGACACCAACGCTTCCGAGTCCCAGGACGGCGGCAAGATCGAGGGTCTGTCCGGCCAGACCGGCCAGCTCGTTGCCGAGGGTGCTACCTCCCAGCAGAACGCAATGGACTACTTCGGAGTCCGCTACGCAGAGGCTGTCTCCGGTGCGAACCTTGCGTACAATCCGACCGGTTCCGGCAACGGTATCAAGAACTTCATCGGCAACCAGGTTGTCTTCGCTGGCTCCGATTCCCCGTTGAAGGAGGACAAGGGCGAGGTCGAGGACGCCAAGAAGCGCTGCGGCGGCAACGACGCATGGCACCTGCCGATGGTCATCGGCCCGGTCGCTATCGCCTACAACCTCGAGGGCGTCGACGAGCTCAACCTCACCATCGACAACGTTGTCGAGATCTTCAACGGCACCATCAAGAACTGGAACGACCCGAAGATTGCCGAGAACAACAAGGACGCGAAGCTCCCGGACCAGAACATCTCCGTGATCTACCGCTCCGGCGAGTCTGGCACCACGGAAAACTTCCAGAAGTTCCTGGCTGCCGCTTCCGACGGCAAGTGGACCGGCGAGGGCAAGAGCTTCCCGGGGGGCGTCGGTACTGGCGAGGACGGCTCTAACGGTGTTGCACAGGCGGTAGAGGGCATTAATGGCGCCATTACCTACGTCGAGGCTGGATTCGCACGCGATCACGACCTCGGTGTCGCCAACATTGACTTCGGCGGCGGCGCTGTCGAGCTGACCGACGAGACCGTCAACAAGGCGCTGGACAACGTCCAGTTCAAGTCCGAGGGCAACGACATGGTCGTCGACTCCGATGCTCTGTTCGCTTCCAACGACGAGGGTGCTTACCCGCTGGTCCTGACCACCTACGAGATCGTCTGCTCCAAAGGCTACGACGAGGAGACCAAGAACATGGTCAAGGACTTCCTCACCGTCGTCCTCGAATCCCAGGACGAGGACCTCGCTGACGCCGGCTTCATCCCGGTCAAGGGCGAGTTCGCTGACAAGCTGAAGGCTTCCGTCGGCGCTATCTCCTAAGACCTAAGCGTCACGCGTACCCAGTCTCACAGTCTGGGTCGACAACATGCCCCCGCTACCTCTGTGAGCTGGGGGCATGTTCACGTGGTGGGCGCGGTCAGGGAACCTCCAACGGTGTCGGCCGTATGCCCCGACAAAAGGCGGGGGAGCGTCCACGCTCCTTCGCGCACTGACTTTCACTATTCAAAGGAATCGTCACTATGGCTGACAACGAACTGCCGGATAATGGTCGCGACGACCGTCGTGCCGGCTCCGTGACCAGCGCCGACCCCATCGGTGGCTCGTCGCAGGCGACGCCTGTAGAAGCGGATCGGGATGACTCTGCCGCTCTGCGCACCGCAGGCGGTGGTGCTGGTGTGAAGCGCCCGGGCGACCGTGTCTTCGAGGCCCTGTCCACCGTCTCCGCTGCCCTGATCACCGTGATCATCATCGCGATTGGTCTGTTCCTTTTGCTCCAGGCCTTCGATCCGCTGCGCCTGAACCAGGAGAACTTCTTCACCTACGGCGGCGATTGGCAGACCGCGAACCTGGAGGAGATGAAGTTCGGCATTCCGAACCTCTTCTTCACTACGATCACCGTCTCGATCATCGCTTTGATCCTCGCCATGCCGATCGCTCTCGGCATCGCGATCTTCCTGTCCAACTACGCGCCGAAGCAGCTGGTGCGCCCGCTGGCGACATTCGTCGACATGCTGGCCGCTGTCCCGTCGATCGTCTACGGTCTGTGGGGCGCGCAGGTGCTCGGCCCGAAGCTGTCCGGCTTCTACGAGTGGCTGCACTCCTGGGCAGGCGACTTCGTGCTGTTCAAGCAGTACCAAAACTCTCCGGCGTTTGACACTGGTCGAAACATGCTCACCGGTGGCATCGTCCTGGCGATCATGATTCTGCCTATCATCGCGGCGACTGCCCGCGAGATCTTCGTGCAGACCCCTCCGGGGCAGATCGAGTCCGCGCTGGCCCTCGGCGCGACGCGCTGGGAAGTCATCCGCATGACTGTTCTTCCGTTCGGTATGTCCGGCTACATTGCCGGCTCCATGCTCGGCCTCGGTCGCGCGCTGGGCGAGACCATGGCGCTCTACATGGTCATCCCGACCGGTCCGGAATTCCGCGGTTCGCTTTTCGACGGCGGCTCGACTTTCGCAACCGCCATCGCGAGTGCCTCTGCAGAGTTCAACAACCCGACCTCCGCTGGTGCGTACATCTCCGCGGGTCTGGTGCTGTTCCTGCTGACCTTCATCGTCAACTCGGTCGCCCGTGCGATCGTCAACAAGAAGTAGGTGTATGACATGAGCACTGCATACCCCGGTAAGAATTCTGGCGAGTCCAAGAAGATCACCAATGTGACAGAGACCGCCCCGGCTGACACCGCGGCTGGCACCACCGCAGCCACCGCGACCGCTGCCCGTGACAAGGCGACCCCGACGGAGGGTAGCCCGTTTACCCACATCTCGTCTTCCCGCAAGACCATGAACTCCTTCATGGGCGGCCTGATGTGGGCGGCGATGATCCTCGCCCTCATCCCGCTGCTCTGGCTGCTGTTCACCTTGGTGTCCCGCGGCTACGAGGCCATCTTGAACCCGGACTGGTGGACCCAAGACATGGTCGGCGTCCGCACCCGCCGCGAGGGCGGCGGCGCGCTGCACGCCATCGCGGGTACCCTCATGCAGACGCTGGTCGCCTCGCTGTTCTCCATCCCGATCGGCATCTTCACTGCGATCTACCTGGTGGAGTACTCCAACGGCAGCAAGCTGGGCAAGCTGACCACCTTCATGGTGGACATCCTGTCCGGTGTCCCGTCGATCGTTTCCGCTCTGTTCATCTACGCCCTGTGGATCACCATCCTGGGCCAGCAGCGTTCCGGCTTCGCCGTGTCGCTCTCGCTGATCCTGCTGATGGTCCCTGTGGTGGTGCGCAACACTGAGGAGATGCTCCGCGTCGTCCCGATGGATCTGCGCGAGGCGTCCTACGCGCTCGGCGTCCCGAAGTGGAAGACCATCGCGCGCATCGTGCTGCCGACGGCTCTGTCCGGCATCGTCACCGGCATCATGCTGGCCATCGCCCGTGTCATGGGTGAGTCCGCTCCGGTGCTGATCCTCGTCGGCTCCACGCCGCAGCTGAACTGGACCCACCTGTTCGGCCAGCCGCAGTCTTCGCTGCCGCTGTTCATGCTCGACATGTGGAAGTCCGGTTCCGCGGAGCCGGTCATGGACCGTCTGTGGGGTGCCGCCCTCACGCTGGTCATCCTCGTCGTTGTCCTGAACTTGCTCGCACGCACGATCGCCGCGAAGTTCTCGGTCAAGAAGTAAGTCGCCCCGCCCTTTCATTCCCATCTAGGAGAAATCAATGTCTATCAAGCTCCAGCTGAACGACCTCGACATTTACTACGGCGACTTCCACGCCGTGCAGAGCGTCAACATGGATATCCCGGCCCAGGCCGTGACCGCGTTCATCGGCCCGTCCGGTTGCGGTAAGTCCACGGTGCTGCGCACCCTGAACCGCATGCACGAGGTCATCCCGAACGCGTACGTCGACGGCGAAGTGCTTCTCGACGGCCACGACATCTACGCCAAGAACGTCGACCCGGTGGCTGTCCGCAACACCATCGGCATGGTGTTCCAGAAGGCGAACCCGTTCCCGACCATGTCCATCGAGGACAACGTCGTCGCGGGCCTGAAGCTGTCCGGCGAGAAGAACAAGAAGAAGCTCAAGGAGGTCGCTGAGCGCTCCCTGCGCGGCGCGAACCTGTGGGACGAGGTCAAGGACCGCCTGGACAAGCCGGGCGGAGGCCTCTCCGGTGGTCAGCAGCAGCGTCTGTGCATCGCCCGCGCGATCGCAGTCCAGCCGGAAGTCCTGCTCATGGATGAGCCGTGCTCCGCACTTGACCCGATCTCGACCCTCGCTGTGGAGGACCTGATCCACGAGCTGAAGGACGAGTACACCATCGTCATCGTGACGCACAACATGCAGCAGGCTGCGCGTGTGTCCGACAAGACCGCGTTCTTCTCCCTCGAGGCGACCGGTAAGCCGGGCCACCTCGTCGAGTTCAACGACACCAACACGATCTTCGAGAATCCTCAGCGCAAGGAGACTGAGGATTACATCGCCGGCCGCTTCGGCTAAACCGCCGCACTAGCGACGCATTTCGAGCCTCCGCCGAGAATTTCTTGGCGGGGGCTTCGCTATTGCTTGTCGACGCTCTCCCGCGCTACTTCTTGGCCTGCCGATGCCCGAAGTACTGCTCGAGTTCGAGGAAGCGCTCGTCTAACTCGAGCTCCTTGCCGTCGGCGTCTTTCTTGCGCTCGTAGCGTTCAGGGGTCAGGCCGGTGACGAGGTAGACGATGCGGGCGGCGACGTTCACGCAGTGGTCGGCGTAGCGTTCGTAGTAGCGCCCCAGTAGGGCGAGGTCGACGGCGGTGCGGCTGGTTCCTTCCCAGTCGCGGGCGGTGACGCTGTTGAGCAGGTGCTGGTTCAAGGCGTCGAGCTCGTCGTCGAATTGACTCATGGCCAATGCGCCCTCGACGTCGGGGCTGATCAACTGGTCGTGGATGAGGTCGCCCATGGTGTCCACAAGGCGGGCGAGTTCGACGACGGTGGGGCGCATGGTGTCGTCGTAGACGAACTCGGGGTGGCGCAGCCGCGCGGTGCTGGCGATGTGACGCCCCAGGGTGCCCATGCGGTTGAAGTCCTCCACGATGTAGATCGAAGTGAAGACCTGGCGGAGGTCGGAGGCGACGGGGCTTTCAAGAGCCAGGAGGGCCATGCTGCGCTCTTCGCAGCGGACACGGATTTCTTTGATCGTGTCGGCTTCGGTGAGGGCGGTTTCGGCGTCTTCGAGGGTGCCGTCGATAAGCGATTTGGACGCGTAACGCATGACGCTGCGCACCGTGTCGCTCATGCTTTGCAGGTCCTGCGAGAAAGCGTTGAGATGCTCTCGGTAGATGGTGCGCATGGTGGTCCTCGCTATCCGCCGCTGGAGTCGATTTCGGCTCCGACCGGCACAGTATCGTCTTCCGGGTCGTCCAACCAGCCGTCGGGGAGTGCCACCTTGGCTGCGGAACCCTGGCGCCCGCGAGCGGAATCCGCCGCTTCAGCGCGCTGGGTGGAGTCGGCGATGGTGGAAAGTTGGTCGTTCAACTCGGCGAGCGTGGACACGCGCGCTAGCTGACCGCGGAATTCACCGCCGACTGGAAATCCTTTGAGGTACCAGCCTACGTGTTTGCGCATGTCCCGGCATCCCCTGTCCTCGCCTTCGTGCTGCGCCAGGAGTTCGGCGTGGCGGGCGATGATGCGGGCGACCTCGCCGAGAGTGGGTTCCTCCGGCACTTCTTCGCCGCGGAGCTGTGCCCCGAGCTGGGCGAACAGCCACGGGCGCCCGAGGCAGCCACGGCCGACGACGACGCCGGCGCAGCCCGTTTGGTCCATCATGGCCTGTGCGTCGGCGGGCGCGAATATATCTCCGTTTCCGAGGACAGGGACTCCGGTGCCGTCCATGTGCTCGACGAGCCGTGCGATCTCGCCCCAGTCCGCGTCACCGGAGTAGCGCTGCGCGGCGGTGCGCCCGTGAAGGGTGATGGCGGCGGCTCCGGCATCCGCGGCGATGCGCCCGGCGTCGAGATGCGTGTGGTGCTCGTCGTCGATGCCGATGCGGAATTTCACGGTCACCGGGATGCCGGTCCCTTCCGTGGCGCGCACGGCCGCGTCGACGATCTGGCCGTACAGCTTGCGCTTGTAGGGGAGTGCGGAGCCGCCGCCGCGGCGCGTCACTTTCGGCACGGGGCAGCCGAAGTTCATGTCTAAGTGGTCTGCCATGTCGTGGTCGACGATGGTGCGCACCGCCCGGTACGTGTACTCGGGATCGACGGTGTAGAGCTGCATCGACCGCGGCGATTCCTGCGGCGCGAACGTGGTCATGTGGAGGGTTTTCTCGTTGCCCTCGACGAGCGCGCGGGCCGTGATCATCTCACAGACGTACAGCCCAGACGAGGTGCCCGTCAGTTCTTCCTCGATCTCGCGGCACAGGACGCGGAACGGCATGTTTGTCACGCCGGCCATCGGCGCGAGGATGACCGGCGAGGCAAGGTTCATGCCGCCTATGCGCAGCTGCGGAAGAGTAGAAGTCACGTGGCCCATTGTTCCTTCCCACGTCGCGGTCGCACAAACTGACGTGCGCATTCGCTTATCGACGCCCCGATTTCTCCCTACCTCCCCTTCCCCGCTACCATGTATGCGCACGGGCCTTTAGCTCAGTTGGTAGAGCTACGGACTTTTAATCCGCAGGTCGTGGGTTCGATCCCCACAGGGCCCACTGCATCCGGTCCCCGCGGTCGATTTCGATTGCGGGGACTTTTCCGCACCCTGGCCCGCCCTCCGGGCGTAGGGTAGACGGCATGTCCGACGTGAATGAGCCCGCTGACAACCGTGGCGGCAAGCCCTGGCTGAAGTACTACCCGGAATGGACGGACCATACGCTGGAGTACCCGGAGAAAACGCTCGTCGAGCTTTACGACGACAATCTTTCCGCCAACTTCTCCAAAACCGCCACGAATTTCTTCGGGCGCACCATGACCTACGGCGAGCTCGACGTGGAAGTCCGCCGCGCCGCCGACGGTCTGAAGCGCCTAGGTATCCAGCAGGGCGACCGCGTTGCCATCATGCTGCCGAACTGCCCACAGCACGTGGTGGCGTTTTTCGCGGTGCAGAAGCTCGGTGCGATCGTCGTGGAGCATAACCCGCTCTACACCGCGCATGAGCTGCGCCCGCAGTTCGCCGACCACGGCGCGCGCATCGCCATCGTGTGGGACAAGGTGGCGGAGACTGCCACGAAAATCAAGGACGACGACAGCACGGAGCTGGCGATTGTCGTCAGCGTCGACATGACGAAGGCGATGCCGCTGCTGCAGAGGGCGGCGCTGAAGGTGCCCGTCGGCAAGCTGAAAAAGGCGAGGGAGGAGCTCACCGCACCTGCGGAGGGGACGCTGCCTTGGGAGAAGATCCTGAGCACCCGGAAGGTGATTCCGCCGCGCGTGCGCACCCCGGACAATATCGAGCTGGACGACCCCGCCCTGGTCCTGTACACCTCCGGCACTACCGGCGCGCCGAAGGGGGCGGCGCTGACGCACCGCAACCTGATGGCCAATCCGGTGCAGGGCCGCGCGTGGGTGAAAGAACTGCAGGAACCCGGGCAGCGCATGCTCGGCACCTTGCCGTTCTTCCACGCCTACGGCCTGACGTTCTCTCTGACGCTGACCTTCTTTATCGGCAGCGAGCTCGTCCTTTTGCCCGCCCCATCAATGGATCTGATTATGCGCGCGGTGAAGAAGACCCCGCCGACTTTCGTTCCCGGCGTGCCCACCGTCTTCGAGCGCATCATCCAGACCGCGCGCGAGAAGAATGTCGACCTCTCTCAGGTCCAGATCGGGTTCTCCGGTGCTTCGTCGCTGCCGGGCAGCGTCATCGAGGAGTGGGAGGAGGTCACCGGCGGCCGCCTCGTGGAGGGCTACGGCTTGACCGAGACGTCCCCGATCGTGATCGGCAACCCGGAAAGCGCCGACCGCCGCCCCGGCTACATCGGGATCCCGTTCCCCGACACAGATGTGCGCATTGCCAACCCGGACGACCTCGACGAAGAGATGCCGTACGGCGAGCCCGGCGAAATCCTCGTCAAGGGGCCACAGGTCTTCGGCGGCTACCTCAATAACCCCGAAGCGACCGAGAAGGTCTTCCACGACGGCTGGTTCCGCACCGGTGACATGGGCGTGATGGAAGAAGACGGCTTCATCAAGCTCGTCTCGCGCATCAAGGAGCTCATCATCACCGGCGGCTTCAACGTGTACCCAGCGGAGGTGGAGGAGACCCTGCGGGGCCACCGAGATGTCGTCGACGTCGCGGTCGTGGGGCGGCCACGCAGTGACGGCTCAGAGGACGTCGTCGCATGCGTCGTCTTGGACCGCGGCGCGGAGATGAACCCGGAGAGCCTCAAAGAATTCGCCCGCGAGAATCTCACCCGCTACAAGGTGCCGCGCAGCTTCTACCACTTCGAGGACCTGCCGAAAGACCAGATGGGCAAGGTTCGTCGCCGCGAGGTGCGCGACGAACTCATCGCGCGTCTCGAGCGCGACAGCGAGTAGTTAGTCCCACAGGCCGAGGTTCATCAGGATCGCGCCGTCGTCGCGGACGAGCGCGAGATCGCCGTCCTCGGCCGCCGGCAGAGCGGAAATAATGCGCTGCAACCGCAGCTGGTAGCGCTTTTCTTCGCCGTCGACGGTGAGGGTGCCCACAGAGTTGAGCTTGTCGTGCTCCTCGACCACCACGTCGTCGACGTGCACCTGCCCGCCGCCGGTGCCGTGCACGCCGAAAATCGGCTCACCTGTGGAGAAATCCGCGCCATTTTCGCCGCGCAGAATCAGCTGGACGAACTCCCGGACGGCCACAGGGTCCGCGGTCAACTGCGCGACGGAACGGGGGCCGAGGATGGAGTGGGAAAGGGGGCATAAAGCGTCGTCAAGCGCGTCTTTTTCCTCGCGGTAGCTGACGCCGCACTGCGTGAGGTTGCCCTCTTCGTCGCGGCCGACGAGCACCTCGATACCGACCTTGTCGTCGCGGTCGACGGCGCGGTAGGAGCCTTCAAGTTGCGCGATCGACGAGAAACGCGCGGCGATATCGTCTTTGGTGGGGTCCAGTTCAGCATCGTAAATTTTCGCGGTAACCATGTGTCCCACTGTAGGCTGCGCACATGACGGCGTTCGCAATTTGCTTGTTCGCAGGCTTATCGACGGCCCTTGGCGGCCTCTTCGTCGCCCTCCAACGGGCCCCAAGCGAACGTTTCCTGGCGGCGTCCCTCGGCTTCTCTGCGGGCGTGATGCTCTACATCTCGCTCGTCGAGCTGCTCCCTGAAGGTGTCAGCGGGCTCGAGGAAGCCGGTGTCGCGTCAGCCGGTGTGTGGGGACCAGCCGCGTTTTTCGGCGGCGTGCTGCTCATTGCGGTGATCGACCGTTTCGTGCCTGATGAGATCAACCCCCACGAGGAGCCCAGCCCCGCCGCCGCTAGTGCGCGCATGCGCAAAGTCGGCGTCATGACGGCGCTGGCGATCGCAATCCACAATTTCCCCGAAGGATTCGCCACCTTCTTCGTCGCGCTGCAGGACCCGGTGCTCGCCGCACCGATCGCCGTCGCGATCGCGATCCACAACATCCCCGAAGGCGTCGCCGTCGCGGTGCCCCTGCGCGAAGCCACCGGCAAGAAGTGGCGCGCCGCCGGGTGGGCCGCGCTGTCCGGCCTTGCCGAACCCCTCGGCGCGATCATCGGGTACCTCTTCTTGCAGCCCTTCCTCGGGCCTGCCGCGATCGGCGTCACCTTCGCCGCGATCGCAGGAATCATGGTTTTCGTCAGCCTGGACAATCTCCTACCCACCGCGATTGCGACGGGCCGCCACCACAGCGCGATCTACGGCGTCGTTGCCGGAATGGCCGTTATGGCCGTAAGCCTTATATTGCTCGCCTAAGCTGCTTTCCGCCCTGTAAGGGCCCATCTATGCTTTCGGTATGGGACTTATTCGACTGATTCTCAACATCATCTGGTTTCTCACCGCCGGCGTCTGGCTGTTTCTGGGCTACGTCTTGGCGGGCATCATCGCCTGCCTGCTCATCGTGACCATCCCGTTCGGCCTGGCGTCGTTCCGCATCGCAGGCTTTGTCCTCTGGCCGTTCGGCCGTGAAGTCGTCGACACCGGAAACAGCGGGGGACTGGGTCTGATCGGCAACGTCATCTGGTTCATTGTTGCTGGCCTCTGGCTCGCTATCGGGCACGTCGTCACCGCGGCAGCGCAGGCCGTGACCATTATCGGTCTGCCGCTGGCCTGGGCCAACCTCAAGCTGATTCCGGTCACGTGCTTCCCGTTCGGTAAGACCGTGGTCAGCTCGCGCGACGACCGCGCCCGGATGATTCCCGTCGCCCGCTAAGCACCCCGCGGGGGTCCTAGGGGCTCAGTTTCGGCCGGGTAACCAGCTCATTTGGAGGTAAGTCGGACGCAGGCTTACGATAGTCGAGCTGTCTAACAGCGTGTGCCCCCATCGTCTAGAGGCCTAGGACTCCGCCCTTTCACGGCGGCAACACGGGTTCGAATCCCGTTGGGGGTACCACGGCCCTGTGGCGCAGTTGGTTAGCGCGCCGCCCTGTCACGGCGGAGGTCGCGGGTTCAAGTCCCGTCAGGGTCGCCATGTGCCCCGAGGTTTTCCTCGGGGCATTTTGCTTATCGACGATCACACTCCCCCTAATCGCCCCCCACCGCTGCAGCCGACGTGGGCGCCAACGAGAATAACCTCCGGAATATCTCGGTCGAGAGCCCGCAACGGCGCCTCACCGTATTCGCCGGGTTATCCGAGTTCGGCAGGTCTTTGCAGGTGTTCGAACACCGTCGTTGATCGGCTGGTTGTTGCCAAAAAATTTTCGGGGTTATGGAACCGCAGTTCGCGCCGTCTTTTTGCGTGTTAGCTCTGTGCTGAATTGTGGATAACTCGAGTTATCCACAGGGTTTTTCGCCGTCTATGTCGTTTGTTCTTGACTGCGTTTAGCGTGTGTGTCATGAGCGATTTTGACGCGCTTCTTGGTTCTCTTGGCAGTCCGATGGAGATCCTGGCTGGTTTCGACCGTCAGGCTGCTTGTGCTGCCGGCGTCAAGCCTGCCACGTATGTGGAGTGGGAGAAGGCTCACGAGGTGTATTTCGGTGCGACGCGGTTTAAGCGGCAGCAGGCGCAGGCGGTGCGTATTGCGCGTCAGACGGGCAAGTCGTTGGATCAGATTCTGTTCATCGAGCAGCAGGTTAAAGCCGCCGGGTCTGACGGCGAAAAATGGAAACTCCGCCTTTCCCTGATGTCCGTGCGGGGTAATTATGAGACGTTGAAGCGCCGCGCCGAAGAGATTGTTCCTGAGCCTGATAAGCCCGCTCCGGAGTCGTCGGTGCGTTTCGGCCGATCGCGCAAAGGCAAGCGGACGTTTAGCGCCACCGGTGACGACCGCGATATCGCCGCCCTTGAGCACGCCCTGCGGAAAAACCTGGATGCGGATCGTCCTGAGGGGCCGCAGATGTATGAGGCGTTCCACGACCTGCTCCACAATGAGGGGGCTGTCGCTGCCGCGGTGCCGCGTCCGTTGGTGCAGATCCCGCTTCCGGACTATGTGAAGATCCTCGCCGGTCAAGGCGATGAGACCATCCTGGGCCTATCGGATGGCACGACGATGATGGGTGCGGAGTATTTGATGCACCACCACTCGAAGGATCTGGAGGTGGCGTTGTTCCACCCGCAGGCCGGTGCGGTGAACTTGTACAGCACCAAACGCTTCGCCAACACCAAGCAGCGGGATCTGGCGCGTGCGACGTTGACGACGTGCCCGGTGCCGGATTGCCGGCACGCTGCCGATAATTGCGAGGTCCACCACATCACCCCGTGGGCCCGCGGTGGGCCGACGAATATGAATAACTTGTCGGTGTTGTGCAGGTATCACAACCGCACCAACGACGATGACCCTAACCGGAACCACAGGGGTCGAATACGGATGCGCGGCGGGACCCCAGTGTGGGTCTCACCGCGCGGAACACCGGTACCGAACACCACACACCAGTTTGGTGCAATGCACCTCCTGTTCGGGACATAGCCGAAGGGCACACACCGGGGCGAAGCATGCTCAACGGCCACTTCCGGGCGCCAACACCACACCGACATTGCGATCACGCACGCCCACCGGCCACTTCCGCGCTCCTGAAAACTAGCGCATGAGATCGCGGCCGTACTCGAGAGGTTCAAGACTCTTTTCGGGGTGCTTGAAATAGGCTATGTAATGCAGGTTTGTAATGCTTCGCGAGCCCTGTGTAGAGTATCAATTCGTGCAAGACGCGGAAATTGAAGAGCCGCGGAAGTGCGAAATAAGAGAATAAGGCCCTGTGGCGCAGTTGGTTAGCGCGCCGCCCTGTCACGGCGGAGGTCGCGGGTTCAAGTCCCGTCAGGGTCGCTGAACTGTTGTTGCGTGTTCGTTCACGCGGCGTACGGTTCCGGCCAGATAGCTCAGTTGGTAGAGCACACGCCTGAAAAGTGTGGGGTCGCCAGTTCGATCCTGGCTCTGGCCACCACTACGAAGTCCTCCCGCAATCGCAGGAGGACTTTTTTCCTATGATGGGAGGCTCCGAATTTCATGCCGGGTGAGTTCCCGGAACTACGAAGGAGTTGGATATGGCTGAGCAGAATTTTGACGTCGAGCACCGTGAAGCGGATAAGCAGTATGTCATCAACGTCGACGGTGAGCGGGCCGGCTTCGCGGATTACCGCGACGCCGACGAAACCACGCGCGATTTCAACCACACGGTCATCGACCCGAAATTTCGGGGCCAGGGCCTGTCCGGGAAGCTCGTGAAAGCAGCTCTCGACGACACCCGCACCGCTGGCAAGAAGATCATCCCGACATGCTCCGCTGTGGAGCACTTCGTGGAGAAGAACGCTGACTACAAGGATCTGGTCGCGTAAGCGCCGAACTAAATGACGTAGTTGTTGTCCTCGGCAACGTAGGAGTCGGGGTCAACGAGGTGCTTTCGCTCGTCCTTTGCGCGGGGACGGCACTTGGCCGGGATGCCGATAGCGATGCAATTCGCGGGGACATCCTTCGTCACGACGGCGTTGGCACCGACAGCGGATCCCTCGCCGATGGTGATGGGGCCCAGCACTTTTGCGCCGGCACCGATAGTGACGTTGTCCTCGATGGTGGGGTGGCGCTTCGTCTGGGTGAGCACCTGGCCACCCAAGGTGACACCGTGGTAGAGCATGACACCGTCGCCGATCTCGGCGGTTTCGCCGATGACGATGCCCATGCCGTGGTCGATGAAAAAATGGCGGCCAATGGTGGCACCGGGGTGGATTTCCACACCGGTGAGGAAACGGGTGACCTGCGCGAGTATGCGCGCAGGTCCCTTGATGTCGCGGATCCACAGGGCGTGGCTTACGCGGTGCATCCAGATGGCGTGCAGGCCGGAGTACACGAGAGCATTCTCGACGTCGCCCCGAGCCGCGGGGTCGTGCTCGCGGGCGTTCGCTAGATCCTCACGGATGGTCCTGATCACCTTCAGCATGGAGCGTAGTCTAACAGCGCGAACAGCAACGCCCCCTCGGCCTGAAGGTTTTGATTCAGGGAGGGGGCGGCGTCGATAAGCGGAAAATGCTTAGTCGCGGATGTCCTCGTAGAGGATGGTGGAGATGTAGCGCTCGCCGAAGTCGCAGATCACGGTGGCGATCGTCTTGCCCGCGTTCTCCGGGCGGGAAGCGACCTCGAGGGCAGCCTTGACGTTGGCGCCGGAGGAGATGCCGCCGAGGACAGCGTCCTTGCGGGCGAGCTCGCGGGAGGTGGCCACAGCGTCCTCGTTGGAGACGGTGATGACCTCGTCGATGATCTCGCGGTTCAGGGTGCCCGGAACGAAGTTGGCGCCCAGGCCCTGGATCTTGTGCGGGCCAGCCTGGCCCTCAGACAGCAGCGGGGAAGCGGCCGGCTCGACAGCGATGAGCTTGATGTCCGGGTTCTGCTCCTTCAGGTACTTGCCTGCGCCGGAGATGGTGCCACCGGTGCCGACACCTGCGATGAGGATGTCGATCTTGCCGTCGGTGTCGTTCCACAGCTCGGGGCCGGTGGTCTCGTAATGGACCTTCGGGTTGGCCTCGTTCTCGAACTGGCGGGCGAGGATGGCGTTGTCGGTCTGCTCGACGATCTCGTCGGCCTTTTCCACTGCGCCCTTCATGCCGGCTGCGCCCGGGGTGAGCTCGATCTGTGCGCCGTATGCGCGGAGGATGACGCGGCGCTCCACCGACATGGTCTCGGGCATGGTCAGGATGACCTTGTAGCCTCGGGCTGCGCCGACGAGCGCAAGGGCGATGCCGGTGTTGCCGGAGGTGGCCTCAACGATGGTGCCGCCGGGCTTGAGCTCGCCGGAGGCCTCGGCTGCGTCGATAATTGCGCGGCCGATGCGGTCCTTGACGGAGTTGGCCGGGTTGTAGAACTCGAGCTTGCCCAACACGCGCGCGTTGGCTGCGTCGGTGCCTTCGGTGATGCCCTTCAGTTCGACGAGCGGGGTGCCGCCGATGGTGTCGAGGATGTTGCTGTAAACGTTGCTCATTTTCACTCCTTTTCGTTGTGCCCCGTTGAGGCCGGACGTGGCCACGGGGCTGTTCGCAGCGGAAAGTGGTCGTTTTCCGCGGACATGTCACATGGTACACGAGATCCACTAAAAAACTAGACCGATCAGTCCAATTCAGATGAACCGCATGGTTTGGCGTGGTGACGTGCGGATGCTCGTGATCCTGTGAGTCGGGGGTAGCTGGCGCCGGGCGCAAGATGTTGATTCGGACTCATACGTGTGGGCATCTGTGGCCCGGCCAATGATTTTGCTACCCCCGTAGTCGGGTTAGTATGGTCCTACCTGTACCGCAGACGCCGATTTACGCCCACCGGTGGGGACACTCTAATGGGGGGCTTTCCGTGAAGGAGTTGGAATGGATTCGCAACGGGTCAAGGACGATGACGACGCTATCCGCGCTTCGCTCACGTCGCTGAAGACCGCGACGGGAATCCCTGTGGCGATGTACGGCACTTTGCTGGCCGACAACCGCCTCCAGATCACCCAGTGGATCGGCCTGCGCACGCCGGCGCTGCAGAACCTTGTGATTGAGCCGAACCACGGTGTCGGAGGGCGTGTGGTGGGCACGCGCCGCGCTGTCGGCGTGTCCGATTACACGCGGGCGAACGTGATCTCTCACGAGCATGATGCCGTGATTCAGGACGAGGGGCTGCACTCGGTGGTGGCGGTCCCAGTGATTGTGCAGCGGGAGATCCGCGGTGTGCTGTACGTCGGTGTGCATTCGCCGGTGCGTTTGGGCGACAAAGTGATCGAGGAGGTTACGATGACGTCGCGCACTCTGGAGCAGGACCTGGCCGTGAATTCCGCGTTGCGGCGCGTCGAAGGCGGTAAGGGCACCGCGAAGGCCGGCCGTGTGATGAACGGCGCGGAGTGGGAGCAGATCCGCGCGACCCACTCGAAGCTCCGCATGCTGGCGAACCGGGTCGAGGAAGAGGAGCTGCGCAAGGAGCTGGAGCAGCTGTGCGATCAGATGGTGACGCCGGTGCGCGTGAAGCAGTCGACGAAACTGTCGGCGCGCGAGATCGATGTGCTGTCGTGTGTCGCGCTCGGCCACACGAACGTCGAGGCGGCCGAGGAAATGGGGATCGGCGCCGAGACGGTGAAGTCGTACTTGCGCAGCGTGATGCGCAAGCTGGGGGCGCACACGCGCTATGAAGCGGTGAACGCGGCCCGCCGCATCGGCGCCCTGCCGTAATCGCGGGACATTTTTCATTACCCTGGGGGGCGTGAAAGAGCGTTTTCTGGTTCAAGGTGGAGCACGTTTGCAGGGTTCGGTCCGGGTGGCGGGCGCGAAGAACAGTGTGCTCAAGCTGATGGCGGCGGCGCTGCTCGCGGAGGGCACGACGACGCTGAACAACTGCCCGGAGATCCTCGATGTCCCGTTGATGCAGAAGGTCCTGGAGGGCCTGGGGTGCGAAGTGGAGATCGACGGCACTGTTGTGCGGATTCATACGCCGGCCAATGTGTCGCCGCGCGCGGATTTCGACGCGGTGCGGCAGTTCCGCGCGTCGGTGGCGGTCCTGGGACCGTTGACGGCGCGTTGCGGTGAGGCGGTTGTCGCGTTGCCTGGCGGCGACGCAATTGGATCGCGGCCGCTGGATATGCACCAATCGGGGCTGGAGAAGTTGGGGGCGAGCACCCATATCGAGCACGGTGCGGTCGTGGCCCGCGCGGCTCAGCTGAGCGGCGCGAAGATCAGCCTGGACTTCCCGTCGGTCGGCGCGACGGAGAATATTCTCACCGCTGCGGTGCTTGCCGACGGCCGCACGATTCTCGACAACGCCGCCCGCGAGCCGGAGATCGTGGACTTGTGCAACATGCTCAACTCCATGGGGGCGCAGATTCAGGGGGCGGGAACGTCGACGGTGACGATTGATGGCGTCGATAAGCTCAAGCCCACGGAACACACAGTGGTCGGCGATCGAATTGTTGCGGGTACGTGGGCGTATGCCGCGGCGATGACGGGCGGCGACGTGACGGTGGGCGGCATCGCGCCGCGCCACCTGCATCTCGCACTGGCGAAGCTGAAGAACGCCGGCGCGACGGTTGAGACCTATGAGCAGGGCTTCCGGGTGCGCATGGACGGCCGCCGCCCACAAGCGGTGGACTACCAGACCTTGCCGTTCCCCGGCTTCCCGACGGACTTGCAGCCGATGGCGATCGGGCTCGCCGCGATTGCGGAGGGCACGTCGGTGATCACGGAGAACGTCTTCGAATCGCGGTTCAGGTTCGTCGACGAGATGCTCCGCCTGGGGGCGGACGCGACGGTGGACGGGCACCATGTTGTGCTGCGCGGCGTGGAAAAGCTCTCGTCGACGGATGTCTGGTCGTCCGACATTCGTGCGGGTGCCGGCCTCGTGTTGGCGGGGCTCGTCGCCGACGGTGAGACAGTCGTGCACGACGTGGAGCACATCGACCGAGGTTATCCCCACTTTGTGGAGCACTTGAACGCGCTCGGGGCGAATGTGGAGCGCGTGTCTTAACGCAGGTCAGACGCGTGTACGGGCATTCGCTTATCGACGAAGCCCTTAAAAGCCCCCAAAATACCCTCTGCGCTGGTGATTTGTGTTGTTGGTTGGGTGTGTGTAGCTTTATGTGAGTCAGCGTGACCGACAACGCCCCGCCGGACAGTGGTTCTGGTGAGATGGCGGTAGGAAAACGAGCGCTGGTGGATTCTTTCATTTGCTTTGCATGGCAGGCGGTTTTGTTTGTTGTGTGGGTGTGTGTAGGGTCGGTTAAGCCGCTTTGAGCAGGCCCTGTTGTGGGGTGTGTTTGGGTGTGCGTGTGTTGTGTGAGAACTCGATAGTGTGCCAATGTTTTTTGTTTGGTTGGTTTGTGTGACTGTTTCATGCCTTTTTGTGGTGTGTGCTGGTCGGATGATGCTTGAACCATTGATGGGGTGTTGTTCGTCTGGTTGGTTGCATGACTGATTGGATTTTTGTTGTTGTCTTTTCTCCTCGTCGGAGGGGCAGCAACGTGTGATGAACCTATTTTTGGGTTTGTTTTTGTAATTTTTGGATTGCCAGGCCACATGTTTTGTGTGGTGTGGTTTGTTTTGGTTGGGTTTTGGGCTTTTCACGGCTCAGTAATCTTTTACTGATTGATGCTCGCCTTTGTGGTGGGTGTTTTTTGTGGAGAGTTTGATCCTGGCTCAGGATGAACGCTGGCGGCGTGCTTAACACATGCAAGTCGAACGGAAAGGCTCCTGCTTGCAGGGGTACTCGAGTGGCGAACGGGTGAGTAACACGTGGGTGATCTGCCCTGCACTTCGGGATAAGCCTGGGAAACTGGGTCTAATACCGGATAGGACCATCGTTTAGTGTCGGTGGTGGAAAGTTTTTCGGTGCGGGATGAGCTCGCGGCCTATCAGCTTGTTGGTGGGGTAATGGCCTACCAAGGCGTCGACGGGTAGCCGGCCTGAGAGGGTGTACGGCCACATTGGGACTGAGATACGGCCCAGACTCCTACGGGAGGCAGCAGTGGGGAATATTGCACAATGGGCGCAAGCCTGATGCAGCGACGCCGCGTGGGGGATGACGGCCTTCGGGTTGTAAACTCCTTTCGTCAGGGACGAAGCGAAAGTGACGGTACCTGGATAAGAAGCACCGGCTAACTACGTGCCAGCAGCCGCGGTAATACGTAGGGTGCGAGCGTTGTCCGGAATTACTGGGCGTAAAGAGCTCGTAGGTGGTTTGTCGCGTCGTTTGTGGAATACCGCAGCTTAACTGCGGGGTTGCAGGCGATACGGGCATAACTTGAGTGCTGTAGGGGAGACTGGAATTCCTGGTGTAGCGGTGGAATGCGCAGATATCAGGAGGAACACCGATGGCGAAGGCAGGTCTCTGGGCAGTAACTGACGCTGAGGAGCGAAAGCATGGGTAGCGAACAGGATTAGATACCCTGGTAGTCCATGCCGTAAACGGTGGGCGCTAGGTGTGAGTCCCTTCCACGGGGTTCGTGCCGTAGCTAACGCATTAAGCGCCCCGCCTGGGGAGTACGGCCGCAAGGCTAAAACTCAAAGGAATTGACGGGGGCCCGCACAAGCGGCGGAGCATGTGGATTAATTCGATGCAACGCGAAGAACCTTACCTGGGCTTGACATACACCGGATCGCTGCAGAGATGTAGTTTCCCTTGTGGCTGGTGTACAGGTGGTGCATGGTTGTCGTCAGCTCGTGTCGTGAGATGTTGGGTTAAGTCCCGCAACGAGCGCAACCCTTGTCTTATGTTGCCAGCATTTGGTTGGGGACTCATGAGAGACTGCCGGGGTTAACTCGGAGGAAGGTGGGGATGACGTCAAATCATCATGCCCCTTATGTCCAGGGCTTCACACATGCTACAATGGTCGGTACAACGCGCAGCGACACTGTGAGGTGGAGCTAATCGCTGAAAGCCGGTCTTAGTTCGGATTGGGGTCTGCAACTCGACCCCATGAAGTCGGAGTCGCTAGTAATCGCAGATCAGCAACGCTGCGGTGAATACGTTCCCGGGCCTTGTACACACCGCCCGTCACGTCATGAAAGTTGGTAACACCCGAAGCCAGTGGCCCAAACGTGTTAGGGAGCTGTCGAAGGTGGGATTGGCGATTGGGACGAAGTCGTAACAAGGTAGCCGTACCGGAAGGTGCGGCTGGATCACCTCCTTTCTAAGGAGCTTTTTGTGTGGTTTACAGTTGTAGGCCCATTTTTTGTTGGTTGAGTGCCCGTGTGTGGTGCTGCTGACGTTTTTTTGATAAATCCAGGTGGATGCACACCGCGCGCGTGGATGCGTGTGTGGGGTGTGTTGGTTGCATGAACCTGTTGTGGCTGAGCAAAAAATGGTGATTGTTGGTGCACTGTTGGGTGTCTGGGGCAGCACATGGTGCCCGCACTGTATGCGTTTGTGTGTGGTGTGGGTGGTTGTTCCTGGTTGGCTCACTGGTTGCTGGCTGGTCGTTGTGGCTGGTTGGTGGTGGTGGGTGTGGTGTGTGAGAACTGTATAGTGGACGCGAGCATCTTGTTTTTTTGTTTGTGTGTGTTTTTTGATTGTTTGTGTGTTGGGTTATTCGTGTGTGTGTTTGTTGTTCAAGGGCGCATGGTGGATGCCTTGGCATGCTGAGCCGATGAAGGACGTGTGAGACTGCGTTAAGCCTCGGGGAGTTGTCAACAAAGCGTTGATCCGAGGGTGTCCGAATGGGGAAACCTGGCCGTGGTTATGTGCGGTTACCTGTTAGTGAATGCATAGCTGGCAGGGGGTGACGCCGGGAAGTGAAACATCTCAGTACCGGCAGGAGAGGAAAATAATAATGATTCTGCTAGTAGCGGCGAGCGAACGTGGATGAGGCTAAACCGTGTGCGTGTGATACCTGGCAGGGGTTGCGTGTGCGGTGTTGTGGGGTGTAGCTGGTCGTGTTCTGCCAGATACGTCTGCGTGGTGTGTGTGTAAGCGGAAGTGGTCTGGGATGGCCCACCGGAGTAGGTGAGAGTCCTGTACGTGAATGTGCATGTGCCTGTGGTGGCTATGTTTGCCCCGAGTAGCAGCGGGCTCGTGGAATCTGCTGTGAATCAGCCGGGACCACCCGGTAAGCCTAAATACTCAGTGTGACCGATAGTGGATTTAGTACCGTGAGGGAATGGTGAAAAGTACCCCGGGAGGGGAGTGAAATAGTTCCTGAAACTGTGTGCCTACAATCCGTCAGAGCACCTCAAAGTGTGTGATGGCGTGCCTTTTGAAGAATGAGCCTGCGAGTCAGCGGCATGTCGCGAGGTTAACCCGTGTGGGGTAGTCGTAGCGAAAGCGAATGCTAATTGTGTGTTTTTAGTGGCATGTCCTGGACCCGAAGCGGGGTGATCTACCCATGGCCAGTGTGAAGCAGCTGTAAGAGGTTGTGGAGGCGCGAACCCACGTAGGTTGAAAACTGCGGGGATGAGCTGTGGGTAGGGGTGAAAGGCCAATCAAACTCCGTGATAGCTGGTTCTCCCCGAAATGCATTTAGGTGCAGCGTCGCGTAGGTGTGCCGGAGGTAGAGCTACTGGTTGGTTGAGCGGGACTATCATCTTAGCAATGTCAGCCAAACTCCGAATGCCGGTTACATGTGTGCGCGGCAGTGAGACTGTGGGGGATAAGCTTCATAGTCGAGAGGGAAACAGCCCAGATCGCCGGTTAAGGCCCCTAAGGGTGTACTAAGTGGAAAAGGATGTGTAATCGCGAAGACAGCCAGGAGGTTGGCTTAGAAGCAGCCACCCTTGAAAGAGTGCGTAATAGCTCACTGGTCGAGTGGTTGCGCGCCGACAATTCAGTGGGGCTCAAGTACACCGCCGAAGCCGCGGCAGTATTTTTGTACTGGGTAGGGGAGCGTCGTATGTGGGGTGAAGCACGATCGTAAGGGCGTGTGGACTGCATGCGAGTGAGAATGCAGGCATGAGTAACGAATGATACGTGAGAATCGTATCCGCCGAATGACTAAGGGTTCCTGGGTCAAGTTCGTCTTCCCAGGGTGAGTCGGGTCCTAAGGCGAGGCCGACAGGCGTAGTCGATGGTCAACGGGTTGATATTCCCGTACCCGTATACATGCGCCCAATGATGAACCGGTGATACTAACCACCCTGACCATCTGCCAAGGTGATCTTTGATCATCAGGTGGGTGTGATGCGTGGGGCCTGATCTGTAGTAGTCAAGTGATGGGGTGACACAGATTGGTAGCTACGCCACTTAGTGGATTGTGGTGCAAGCGTGCGGCACGGCACCTAGTTAAATGCGGGTGCCAAGTGTGCGAGGCGTGATGCGTAACCCGAATGGGGTGATGGTAGTGATCCTATGCTGTCGAGAAAAGCCTCTAGCGATGTATGTGTACGGCCCGTACCCGAAACCGACACAGGTAGTCAAGTAGAACATACTCAGGCGGTCGGGTGAACTGTGGTTAAGGAACTCGGCAAATTGCCCCCGTAACTTCGGGAGAAGGGGGGCCACAACCGGTGATCCACCCATGCGTTGGTGAGCTGGTTGGGGTCGCAGAAAAGAGAGGGAAGCGACTGTTTATCAAAAACACAGGTCCGTGCGAAGACGGTTAAGTTGATGTATACGGACTGACGCCTGCCCGGTGCTGGAAGGTTAAGAGGACCTGTTAGGACTTTGTGTTCGAAGCGGAGAATTTAAGCCCCAGTAAACGGCGGTGGTAACTATAACCATCCTAAGGTAGCGAAATTCCTTGTCGGGTAAGTTCCGACCTGCACGAATGGCGTAACGACTTCCCTGCTGTCTCAACCACAGGCCCGGTGAAATTGCACTACGAGTAAAGATGCTCGTTTCGCGCGGCAGGACGAAAAGACCCCGGGACCTTCACTATAGCTTGGTATTGGTGTTTACTGCGGTTTGTGTAGCATAGGTGGGAGACTGTGAAGCGCTCACGCTAGTGGGTGTGGAGTCGGCACGTGAAATACCACTCTGACCGTAGTGGATGTCTTAACCTTGGCCCATGATCTGGGTTGGGGACAGTGCCTGGTGGGTAGTTTAACTGGGGCGGTTGCCTCCCAAAGAGTAACGGAGGCGCCCAAAGGTTCCCTCAGCCTGGTTGGCAATCAGGTGTTTAGAGTGTAAGTGCACAAGGGAGCTTGACTGCGAGACTTACTAGTCGAGCAGGGACGAAAGTCGGGACTAGTGATCCGGCACCTACTTGTGGATGTGGTGTCGCTCAACGGATAAAAGGTACCCCGGGGATAACAGGCTGATCTTCCCCAAGAGTCCATATCGACGGGATGGTTTGGCACCTCGATGTCGGCTCGTCGCATCCTGGGGCTGGAGTAGGTCCCAAGGGTTGGGCTGTTCGCCCATTAAAGCGGCACGCGAGCTGGGTTCAGAACGTCGTGAGACAGTTCGGTCTCTATCCGCCGCGCGCGCAGAAACTTGAGAAAGGCTGTCCCCAGTACGAGAGGACCGGGACGGACGTACCTCTGGTGTGCCAGTTGTTCCGCCAGGAGCACCGCTGGTTGGCTACGTACGGAAGGGATAACCGCTGAAAGCATCTAAGCGGGAAGCCTGTTTCAAGATGAGGTTTCATAGGTTCCCTATAGACGATGGGGTTGATAGGCCAGATCTGGACGCACCGCAATGTGCGAAGGTGACTGGTACTAATACACCAACCAACAAACACCACTAGTTGAACCCACCACGACAAATAATCGTCGGGAACACAACAACAAACAACAACAACAAATGCCGCGTCCACTATGCAGTATCTGACGCACCACACACCACCTGCGTGTGTGTGGCCAACAACAGATAACTCAATACCCGCAACACCACCATGTTGCGACCATGACAAACCCCTACAGGTGTGTCGGTGGTTGATAGCGGTGGGGAAACGCCCGGTCCCATTCCGAACCCGGAAGCTAAGCCCACCCGCGCTGATGGTACTGCACCCGGGAGGGTGTGGGAGAGTAAGTTACCGCCGACCAAAAACTACACAACAAACCCCCGAGGACCAGTTCAACAAACGAACCAACCCCCCGGGGGTTTTCGCATGCCAAAAATACGTTTCGTAGAATGGGCGAAGTTGGTTAGAGGCCGGAGATAGGGAGCGGGTTTCGTGGGTAGGCATTCGGTTGAGGGGAGCGTCGATAAGCGGAATGCTCCCGCGGCTCGCGCAGTGACTTTGGTGAAAACCTACGGCTCCGGCGACACAAAGGTCACGGCTCTGGATGGTGTGAGCGTGGAATTTGCGCGCAAGGAGTTCACCGCGATTATGGGGCCGAGCGGTTCGGGCAAATCGACGTTGATGCACACGATGGCTGGCTTGGACTCCTTCGATTCCGGCTCGGTGGAGATCGGTGAGACGGATCTGGCGGCCCTGAACGAGAAGCAGTTGACGGCGCTGCGCCGCGATCGGCTCGGCTTCATTTTCCAGTCTTTCAACCTCGTGCCCACGCTCACGGCGGAGGAGAACATCACCTTGCCGACGGATATCGCAGGTGGCCGGGTCGACCGCGAGTGGTTCGAGGAGATCACGCAGCGCCTCGGATTGTCGCACCGTCTCGGGCACCGTCCCAGCGAGCTCTCCGGTGGCCAGCAGCAGCGTGTGGCGTGCGCGCGTGCCTTGGTGTCGCGCCCGGAGATCATTTTTGGCGACGAGCCGACGGGCAACCTTGATTCTAATTCCTCGCGCGAAGTGCTGGACATTCTGCGCACGGCTGTGGATCGCGACGGGCAGACCGTCGTGATTGTCACGCACGATGCTCGCGCGGCGTCCTACGCCGACCGTGTTGTCTTCCTCGCGGACGGCAATATCGTCAATGAGCTGCGGAACCCTACGATGGAGGAGATCCTCGCAACGATGAACGGCATCGAGGGCTGATGGCGGGCGCAATGACCAAGGTGTCTGTGCGCAATCTTCGCGCGCACAGGCTTCGCCTCGCTCTCACGGTGCTGGCTGTGGTGCTCGGCACCGCGTTCATTTCGGGCTCGTTGATGTTCACGAACATGCTCGAGCGAACTTTCGATTCAGCGGTAGCAAGCGAGTACGACGCCGTCGATGTGGCGGTCAAGCCCGCTGAGGGCAAACAGGTGCTGCCGGTCGAGGTACGTAACGAGTTCGCGGCTGATCCGCAGGTGGACCGCGTCAATATCGACGGTTCCGAGTTGGTGGTCGTGGCGGATGCCGGCGCTAACGCGATCCAGACGGGCGGCGGCGAGTCCCGCGTGGGGCTCTACTACCCCGACGACCAGATTGTGGGCCAGCCGTTCCAGATCACGGACGGCGCGGCCCCGTCGAAAGTGGGGGAGGCGCTGCTGAACGCCGCGGGGGCGGAGCACTACGGCATCGCTGTCGGCGACGAAGTGATCGTCGCGGACGCGGAGGGCCGCAACACGATGAGGGTCACTGGCCTGTACACGGATGAGCTCGACCAGGGCATGTCGCTCATGCTCAAAGTGCCGGAAAGCGCGTTTGTGGAGTACTACACCGACGGCAAGTACGTGCCTGGTCTCACGCTCACTGCAGCGGACCCAACGACGGGGCAGCAGCTCGCCGAGCACGTGTCCGCGCAGCACAGCGACCTCACCGTCAAGGAAGGCTCCGTGCTTGCCGACGAGCTGTCCAAGCAAGTCCGCGATGCTCTCAGCTTCATCGGGTATTTCCTCACCGCCTTCGGTCTTGTCGGCCTGTTGGTGGGAACGTTCCTGATCGCGAATACGTTCTCCATGATCGTTGCGCAGCGCACGAAGGAGTTCGCGCTGCTGCGTGCGCTGGGGGCGTCGAAGGGCCAGATCACTCGTTCGGTCGTGGCGGAAGCGTTGATTGTCGGGGTGCTGGGGTCGGCGTTGGGCGTTGTCGCTGGCGCTGGTCTCGTCGCCGTTATCCGGGCGGTGATGGATTCCCGCGGGATGGGCTTGCCGGGTGCCGGTTGGGGTCTGTCCGCGGGGGCTGTTGTAGTGCCGGTTGTTGTCGGCGCCGTTGTGACGGTTCTGTCCGCATGGGCGCCGGCGAGGCGTGCCGGCCGGGTCCAACCGGTGGAAGCGATGCGCTCGGGCGAGTCGGCCGCGCCGCAACCGCTCGTGGCGCGCACCGTCGTGGGGGTGATGCTGCTCGCGGCCGGCGGCGGTCTGCTTGCGTGGGGCGTGATGTGGGAGGACGGCTCGACGGGCCGTCGAGCCGCGCTGGTCGGCGCGGCCGCGGTGCTCGTGATCGTGGGGCTGTTCCTCGCTGGTCCGGCGCTCTCGCTGCCGGTCGTCCCGGTGCTCGGGCGCATTGCGGGGGCTCCGTTCGGGGCGGTCGGTTCTCTGGCCGCGACGAACTCGAAGCGCAATCCGCGACGCGCCTCAGCGACGGCATTCGCGTTGATGCTCGGTGTCGCGCTGGTCACGGCGATCGGCATGCTCGGAGCGACGATGGAACGCTCAGTCGACGACGTGTTGGAAAACGAGGTCGACGCGGAGATGGTCCTCTACGGCCCGCAGTTGGGCGCGTTCCCGATCCCGAACGACTTGCCGGACAGGATTCCAGGCGTCGAGGGCGTGGGTGAAACTGTCACCTACACGCAGTCGCGGGTGACGGTGAACGGGGAGTTCGGCAACCAGTTCGGCCCGGTCGGTGCTACAGATGTCGTCGAGGGGGACCCCGGCAAGCTGGTCAAGCTCAGCATGACGGAAGGCACGTCTTCGCTTATCGACGGCGGCGTTCTCCTCCCCGCCTCCCTCGCCGCCGAGAAGAATGTCTCCGTCGGCGACTCCGTGACCCTCGCGATGCCGGGGTGGGCAGGCGCCCCGGAGACCCAGGCGACGGTGAAGGGATTATTCGAGGACTCGAATATTTTCTCGTCGTGGGTCGTGTCGCGGAAGTCGCTGGAGCAGATCAAGTCGCCGGAGAGCTTCAAGGTGCTCATGGTCGGCGTGAACGGTGACGGGACAGTCACGGAGGACGAGCTGCGCTCCCGCCTCGAGGATGCGGTGCACGACGACATTGTGGTGCAGGTCCGCTCCCCGGAGGATCTCGGCGGGGAAGCCCAGCAGATGATCAACCAGATGCTCTACATCCTCTACGCGTTGCTGTCCTTGGCGGTGGTGATCGCGGTGCTGGGCATCATCAACACGCTGACGTTGTCGGTGATTGAGCGCCGCCAGGAGATCGGCATGCTGCGCGCGGTGGGCACCCAGCGCGGCCAGGTGCGCACCATGATCATTCTGGAGTCGGTGCAGATCGCGGTCTTCGGCGCGCTTTTGGGTGTCGGGGCTGGCCTGCTGCTGGGCTGGTCCTTCCTGACTGTCTTGGCAGACAAGGGGCTGGAGAGTATGGCCTACCCGTGGTCGATGATCGCCGGCATGCTCGCCGCCTCCGTCGTCGTCGGTATTGTAGCGGCGCTCCTGCCTGCCCGGCGCGCGGCGAAGACTCCGCCGCTGGACGCCATCGCGGAATAGGACCTGGACCAGCCGGATCAGCCGGACCAGCGCGATCCGCCGGATCAGCCGAATCAGAACGCCGGAATCACCCGCAGGCCGTACTTGAGACCGAACCAGGCGGCGGCGATGCCGACGGCGCAGGTGATCAGTACGTAGCGCGTGAGCGGCCACCACTGCTTCTTGCTGATCATCCCGCCCATTTCCTTGGCCATCGTGGACAGGGTGGACACGGCCCCACCGAAGCCGGCGCCGAGGAACGCCGGCCACATCACCGGCATGGCGGCAGAGAAACCCAGGACAGCGGAGCCGACGACATTCGCGGCGAATGTGCCCACTGTTCCGGGCAGGGCCTCGCTGAGCGCCCAGCGGGTGAGGCCGCCGAGGAAGGCACCGAAGCCGACGAGCACGAACAGCATGAAAATAGTGAGCGCCCCGTCGCCGGTGCTCAACGCCTCCAGCAGGTGGGATCCGACGACACCGTCCGGGCCTTGGAATTGGGGAGTGCGGGGAGTCGGGTGGGTCATGGGGCTACCTCGGGTGAGCGGCGGCGTCGAAAAGCGTCCCCGAGCTCCCACGCCGCGACCGCGACGAGCATGGTGCCGGCCATGTAGATGAGCGCCACGTAGGCGCTGGACTGCATCGCCAGGAACGACACGGCGGAGAAAGTGGTGAAGCCGCCGATCATGCCGCGGCCCCAGAACGGGCCCGGGTCGAAGCGGCCCATGAGGAAGCAGCCGATGAAGTTGATCACGAAGACGACGATGATCTCCGACGGCGGTTCCGGTGCCATCAGCGGCGTGAACGCGAAACGGGCGAGCGCGCCGAATGAAGCGCCGAACCCGATCGCGAGACCGTCCTTGAGTGCTGAACCAACCACATGGTCACGGTAGCTCACCCTCCGCGCACCCCGCGAATGCGGTTGCCGTGGCGGGAGCCCGGAAGACGGGGGAAGATGGGAAGCGGAGACACCCCGACCGACTGACTGCGACGGACCGCAGAGGATTAACCACAGAGGATTAAGGAGTACCCCCATGGCGCACACGAGGGCTGGCCAACCAGCACTTCCCCAGGACTTGATCGATATCGCGGAGGTGGTCACCGCCTACTACACGCGCGATATCGACGCCGCCGATCCGGACCAGCAGGTGTCCTTCGGCACGTCGGGGCACCGCGGGTCCAGCCTGGACAACGCGTTCAACCAGCAGCATATCTGGGCGACGACGCAGGCGATTGTGGACTACCGCCGCGAGATTTCGATCGGCGGGCCGGTCTACATCGGCCGCGACACGCACGCGCTTTCGGAGCCGGCGATGGTCTCCGCTCTCGAGGTCCTCATCGCCAACGATATCGCAGTGCTTGTCGACGCCGCCGGGCGCTACACGCCGACCCCCGCCGTCTCCCACGCCATCCTGGCGCACAACGCGAAGTTGTCCGGTGGCGTGACCGGCACGGACCCGAAGCGCGCCGACGGCATTGTGATCACACCGTCGCACAATCCGCCGCGCGACGGCGGCTTCAAATACAACCCACCGTCGGGCGGTCCGGCCGACACCGACGCGACGGACTGGATTGCCAAACGCGCGAACGCCTACCTGGCTGGCGGCCTCGAAGGCATCAACCGCACCCCGGTCAGCGGCGTGCTTGACGACCGGGCTGGCAAGCACCCGTTCATGGACAACTACATCGCGGATCTGCCGAATGTTCTGGATCTCGACGCGGTCCGCTCTGCCGGCCTGCGCATCGGTGCCGACCCGATGGGCGGGGCTAGCGTCGACTACTGGGGTGCGATCGCCGACGCCCACAAGCTCGACCTGACGGTGGTGAACCCTGAGGTGGACGCGACGTGGCGGTTCATGACGCTGGACACCGACGGCAAGATCCGCATGGACTGCTCCTCGCCGAATTCCATGGCGAGCCTGGTGGCAGGCCGCGACAAGTACGACATCGCCACCGGCAACGACGCGGACGCGGACCGCCACGGCATCGTCACCCCGGACGCCGGTCTGATGAACCCGAACCACTACCTCGCTGTGGCCATCGAGTACCTGTTCAGCCACCGCGACGGCTGGGGCAGCGGCACTGAAGTGGGCAAGACCCTGGTGTCTTCGTCGATGATCGACCGCGTCGTGGCCTCCCTCGGCCGGACGCTGGTGGAAGTGCCAGTCGGCTTCAAGTGGTTTGTGCCCGGTTTGATCGACGGCTCCATCGGCTTCGGCGGCGAAGAGTCCGCCGGCGCCTCCTTCCTGCGCAAAGACGGTACCGTGTGGTCGACCGACAAGGACGGCCTGATCATGGATCTGCTCGCCGCGGAAATCACCGCCGTGACAGGGAAGACGCCCTCGCAGCGCTACGCCGAGCTGGAGCAGGAATTCGGCGCTCCCGTCTACGCCCGTACCGACGCTGAGGCGAACCGTGAGCAGAAGGCCATCTTGAAGAAGCTTTCCCCGGACCAGGTCACCGCGACCACGCTGGCCGGCGACGAGATCACAGCCAAGCTCACCGAGGCCCCCGGCAACGGCGCCGCCATCGGTGGGCTAAAGGTCACCACCGATAATGCCTGGTTCGCTGCCCGCCCATCCGGCACGGAGGACAAGTACAAGATCTACGCCGAATCCTTCAAGGGCAGGGAGCACCTCGAGCAGGTGCAGAAGGAAGCCCAGGACGTCGTTAGCGGAGTGCTCGGCAACTAGCCTCCGGGCGGGGTGACCGAGACCTCACAGCTTTTGTCTTACTCACGGCCAACCGGGTGGGCTACAGTCATTGAGGTGACAACAAAGCATGACACCAAGGTTGACGAGGCAGCGCTGACGGAGGAAGAAGCTCTGGACGGGGCGGGGGAGACGTCGACAAGCGGGCGCGTACTCGACGTGTTCTCCGCGCTGGCGCGCTTCGGGCTGGCGGCCGTGTGGATTTTCGCGGGCGCGACGAAGCTCGGCAACCACATGACCGTGACGCAGAGCATCGAAGCCTACGAGATCTTCACTCCGTACTGGTCGAGCCTGCTCGCCAGCATCATCGGTCCCGCTGAGCTCGCCGGCGGGCTCATCCTGCTGCTGGGCATCAAGATCCGTCCTGCGGGCTGGGTGTCGTTCGGCGTGCTCGTGCTGTTCGTCATCGGGCTTTCGTCCTCGTACAGCCGCGGCCTGCAGATCGACTGCGGCTGTTTCGGACCCGATCCGGACAGTGCCGGCGGCGACCTGCTGTGGGCGATCGCCCGCGATGTAGGCCTGATCGCCGTGACGTTGTTCATGATCTACCGTCCGTTTAAGAAATTCGCGCTGTACCCGTAGACTTTCCGGGTGAAACAGCTCGCCCCCGAGAACATAAGGTGATTCACTGTGAGTTCCTCTTCCAAGCCCACGACCACGAAGGGCTCGACGAAGGTCGCTAACCCCAATTCCTCCGGCGGCAAGGGCTTCTGGTGGGCCCTCGGCGCACTGATTCTCATCGGCGCCCTGGTGATCGGTTTGATCGTCTACAACGGTCGCGGTGCGCGCGCCGACCGCCTCGCGGAGAATATGGAGAATGTCGACGGAGTCACCATGGAGTTCTCCGATAACACCATCACCCTCGCGGGCGAGAACGCCGACGGGGCCAAGGAAGCGAGCCTTTACGAGGACTTCGCCTGCCACTACTGCGCGGACCTGGCCACGAAGTCGGACGCCGAGATGCTCGAGAAGATCAAGTCCGGTGAGCTGAAGGTGCACATCCACCCGATGGTCTTCCTCGACGGGACTGGCCAGAAGTACAACAAGGGCTACTCCACGCAGGCCTTGGCGGCGACCCTCGCGCTGGCCGACAAGGGCGATGTCGCGGCGTACTGGAACATGCGCAAGGTCCTCCTCGAAGAGCAGCAGAGCCTGTATTCGAGCTCCGACAACAACTCCCTGGCTGACACGGCGAAGGACTTCGGTGCCTCCAAGGACGCCGTCCAGGCGATCCGTGACGGCGAGTACGAGGACAAGGCGAAGGAGCTCGGCGAAGCTAATGAGAAGGACCTCGTCGACAAGACCGGTGAGCTTTCCTCCCCGCACGTGCTTGTCGACGGCAAGGATGTCGAATCCAACCCCCTCGAAAAGTGGATCGACGACCTTCTCGCTAGCTAAAACCCTGGCAGCGGGCGATTTTGGTCTCGCCTGCCCGCCGGTGTATATTTAGCAAAGTCGCTCGGCGGACCGCACAGCCCGAAAGAGTCAGCGTCCGCCGGAAGCTACGGGGCTATGGCGCAGTTGGTAGCGCACCACACTGGCAGTGTGGGGGTCACGGGTTCGAATCCCGTTAGCTCCACCAAGATGGAAACCCAGCCGGAAGGCTGGGTTTTCGCATTCCTGTCATCCGGTTCTGCTGTCTTCGCCGCGACGGGAACCGGCTCGGCCCAGTACCGTGGGGGCCATGGACGAACTGCAGTTCCACGAAATTGATTCTCCGCTCGGGCGAATCGGGTTGGTGGTGTCTTCGGCGGGGGTGGCGAAGGTGCTGTTCGAGTCCGACGGCATCGATGCTGAGCGTGAGCGCATCGGGGCAGAGGCCGTAGTCCCGCTGGCGGCGCACCAGCTGGCCGAGTACTTCGCGGGGCAGCGGCGTGAGTTCACGGTGCCGCTCGACTACCGCTTCGCCACCGGTTTCCGCTCTGACGTGCTCCGCGAATTGGCCCGCGTCCCGTACGGGCACACCACCACGTACAAAGAGCTGGCGGCGAAGGTAGGGAACCCGAAGGCTGTGCGCGCGGTCGGGGGAGCGTGCGCGAATAATCCGCTGCCGCTGCTCGTGCCGTGCCACCGGGTGCTGCGTGCGGATGGGGGCTTAGGCGGCTACCGGGGCGGCTCCGAGACGAAACGGTTCCTGCTCGAATTGGAGGGTGCCGATGTCTAATGCAGACGTGTTCGTGAAGCACGGAAGCGCTCCGGGGGCCGCGGCGGCCGAAGCAGCCTATCTGCGCTGGCTGCGGGAAGGCTCCCGCGCGGTTGTGGAGGTCCTCGACCTCGACGAGGAGGCGAACACGGTCACGATCGAGCGCGTCGCCAGCGCCCGGCCCACCGCCGCTGCCGCAGCGGAAGCAGGCCGCGAGCTCGCCGCGATTCACGCGATGGGCGCGGACGCGTTCGGGGCGCCGGCGGACGGCTGGGAGGGCCCGAATTTCATCGGCCGTGCCGAGCAGGAATGCACGCCGACGGCGCGGTGGGCGGAGTTCTACACCGCGCAGCGGGTCATGCCGTTCGCGGAGAAGGCCCACCGCAGCGGGAATCTCGGTGCGGAAGGGTTGGACACGGTCAAGCGGGCGTGCGAAGCGCTCGTCGCCGAGGACGAAGACGCGCCTCTCGCGCGCATTCACGGCGACCTCTGGGCCGGCAACCTGCTGTTCTCCACCACCGGCCCGCGGTTCATCGACCCGGCGGCGCACGGCGGCCACCCGCTCACCGACATCGCGATGCTCGAGCTCTTCGGCGCACCGCACCTAAGCGCGCTTATCGACGGCTACCTCGCCACCGGAGCCACCCTCGGCAGGGGCTGGGACACCCGCATTCCCATCCACCAGCTCCACCCGCTCGCAGTCCATGCCTACACGCACGACCCGAGTTACGGATCCGCCCTGGTCCGCGCTGCGGAGGAGACGTTGCGCACCATCGGTTAGGCCACGCGGCTTTGGCTGGCGGGGGTGCGGAGGCCCCTAGAGCCACCACGTTTCGGCCGGGCCGGGCGGCAGATGGCGCTTGTGCTGGCCGACGGCCCAGAGATGCTCGAGGCGGGCGGCGGCGGTGGCGTCGATAAGCGCGCCCTCGAGGTAGTCGTCGATCTGGGCGTAGGTGACGCCTAGCGCCTCTTCGTCGGGAAGCGCGGGCCGGTCTTCTTCGAGGTCGGCGGTGGGGACCTTCTCGTAGAGGCGCTTATCCGCCTCGAGGTGGGCGAGGAGCTGCGCGCCCTGGCGTTTGTTCAATCCCGCGAGGGGGATGAGATCGGCCGCGCCGTCGCCGAACTTAGTGAAGAACCCGGTGAGGTTCTCCGCCGCGTGGTCAGTGCCGATAACGAGGAGTCCAAGCTCGCCCGCGATCGCGTACTGGGCGGTCATACGCATGCGGGCTTTGACGTTGCCCTTGTTGAAGTCGCCGAGCTTGCCGCGGTCGAGGCTGTCGGCCACCTGGCTGGCGAGCGCGGTCGTCGCCGGCTCGATATTCACCGTGACGCGTTTGTCGGGCTGGATGAAGTCGAGGGCGAGCTGCGCGTCATCCTCATCCGCCTGCACACCGTGGGGGAGACGCACTGCGACGAACGTGGCCTCCCGGCCCTGCTCGCGGGTCTTCTCCACAGCCATCTGCGCCAATTTGCCCGCTAGTGTCGAGTCCTGGCCGCCCGAGATGCCGAGGACGAAGCCCTTCGCGCCGGTCTTTTCCAGGTAGTCGACGAGGAAGTCCACGCGCCGGGCGATCTCGCCGGCGGGCGCGATGAACGGTTTCACGTCGAGCGCCGCGATGATTTCCTGCTGCGTTGCGCCGATAGCGTCATGGGAGGGGTGTTCGGGCAAGTTGTCGGAAGTGGTGCCGGACTCGTGAGACATGTCCGCTATCGTAGCGCGGAAGCATTCCCCGGCTCCGGCCGTTTTGGTGCTTCGGGGCCGGTCAGGTAGCATTGACTCCCGTTGCACGGCAGCGCCATCCTGTGGCGCGCCGACCAAAGAAACGATTGAACGCCGCCACCTGCACGGATCACCGTGTTTCCGCGGCGGGCACTCGGGAAAACAAACGAGTAGAAAGGAGCGCCCGATGAAGGTCCGTAAGTCCCTTCGGTCGCTGAAGAACAAGCCGGGCGCTCAGGTTGTCCGTCGTCGCGGCAAAGTGTACGTGATCAACAAGAAGGATCCGCGCTTCAAGGCTCGTCAGGGCTAGTCGCTGATTTCTTAACGCCCCCGCCGCAATGAGCTCCGTGCTCACGGCAGGGGGCGTTTTCTTTTTCCGAGTCATTGTTGTGATTTGTGACACGATCTGTGCGCAGTGTTAACCGTAGGTTCATGCGGGGAAATTATTTTCTCGTGTACTTGCTGTTTGTTGTCTCCGACTTTTTCAGGATCATGAGTACGACGCGCACGTTTCCTTTGAGTTTTGTTTCGGTGTTGTTTGTTGCTGCGCTGCTTGGTGTGTGGGGGTTTGTTGCTCCTGGAGATGCCGTGGCGCAGGGCGGTGGTGGTGAGTCGTCTTCGGCGAGCGCAGCGTCGTCGACTTCGTCGGTGGGGTCGGGTGAGGCGACGGTTGATAGTAAAACGGCGTTGGTGTTGGATGCGTCGTTTTCGATGAGTGAGGCTGACGTTGGTGGTGGCAGTCGTATGGATGCGGCGAAGAAGGCGTCGCATGATTTGGTGAATTCGTTGCCGGAGCAGGCGAATTTGGGTTTGTTGGCGTATGGGATGCGTGAGTCGAATGCGCCGGATAATCGTGAGAGGGGGTGTCAGGATATTGAGACGTTGGTTCCGGTGGGCAAGTTGGATAAGGACACGTTGAATTCGAAGATCGATGAGATGTCGCCGAAGGGGTATACCCCGGTGGGTAATTCGTTGAAGGCTGCCGCTAAGGAGCTTGGTGATTCGGGTGAGCGGACGATCATTTTGGTTTCTGATGGTATTGATACGTGTGCGCCGCCGCCGGTGTGTGAGGTGGCTAAGGAGTTGGCGGGTGATGGTTTTGATCTGACGATTCACACGGTCGGGTTCAAGACTGATGAGGAGGCCCGTAAGGAGCTGGAGTGTGTCGCCGAGGCTGGTGGCGGTGAGTTCATGGAAGCTGATGATGCTGGTTCGTTGGCGGAGTCGTTGAAGTTCCTGGCCCAGCGTGACGCCGAGACCTACCAGACGGCTGGTACTGAGTTTGAGTATTCCGATACCCCGGAAGACGCCAAGTGGCTGGGCGAAGGCCGCTATCACACCACCGTGAACGCGAAACTCCAGAAGAATCCCGGCGATAAAGTCGAGACAGGCTACTACAAGGTCGCGATTCCGGAGGGCCACAATGCGGTCATTTCAACGACTGTCCTTCCAAAGCGGTCGACTTCGGGGCGAGCTACTGATGCCAGGTTCACCGTACGACGTGCTGACCCCATAAACGGAGTCGAAAAGTGCGAAGGCAGCTACGGCGGTGCTTACACAGAAATCGACGGCAAGACGAGCGGCAGCGCTGCCTGGATGCCGGAACCTCTGATCCGGCGGATTCAGCCGGTCGAGGAAGAACGAGGGTGCGGGCAACAATGGACTATTCCTGACCAAATCGCGTATGAGAACGCCAGCGCTGCATCTGGCCGTGGTGAGGAAAAAGTCGACGTTGAGGTTGAAATCAACTTCGAGCCGATTCCCGATGATTCCGAGGTCGCCGAGTACCCCGATGCGGTGGACACCAATGATGACGGTCCCCAGCTCAGCTTCGATGGGCCCCAAGACATCAAGGGCGGCTCGAGTTTCTCTGAGGCGGTGGAAGTGAAGCCGGGTGCGTATAAGGACGCGATTGTTCCGGGTGAGTACCGCTTCTACAAGATCCCGGTGGAGTACGGGCAGCGGCCAGTGTTCAGTTACCGGTCCCTCGAGCCGCAGGATGGCGGTCTTGGAAATCTGTCCCCGATGTTGTATTCGCCGTTCCGCCAAAACATCAAGTATGAATCGAACCGCCCTGAAGCCACCCTGGCTGGAAACGTGATCAGCTTCCGTAACAGGGAAGCTGGCAGTACGGGTGCGCAGCAGGCGAACGCGGGCTACTACTACGTGGGTCTCGGCATGCCGCAGGGCGACGCGGACAAGGTCATGGGTGTCGAGCAGCCGTTTGAGATCGCGTTCGACGCGGTTGGGGCGGAGACTGATGGTCCGGATTGGCGTCCGTCGGAGGAAAATGGTCCGGAGCCGAGTGATACTCCGCCGGATACAGGCGGAAAGAAGGACGGCGGGGAGTCCGATGGGTCGGAGCAGACGCAGGCTCAGGAAGATGATGGTGGGAAGGGCTCCGGTGCCCGCGGCATTCTGATTGCGTTGATCAGTGCGGGCATTCTGGCGGTGCTGGCGGCGTTGGTGGCGGCGATCGTGGTGTTGCGCCGCAGGTAGTAGTGGTGGCCCCGCCAATATGGGGCGCTGAGGCCCTCCCAGGATCCCCGGTTCGGTGTGAATCAGGGATCAGGAAGGGCCTTTCCGCGCTGTGATCACCGTGATTTCGGGAGGGCGTGAAAATATTTCGTGTGAAATTCCACCCGTGTAAGCCGTTTTCCGCGTGTGAACGTATGTGACAGAACTACATGTAGGTTATTTCCCTTGGCTATCCTGCGAATACCACACGTGTAACTACTACATGTAGTACCAGTTGCTAGAATGAGGCACAACGTATAGTGTTTCTTGGTGTTCGCCCCCCGACGGGGAGCGGGCGCGGCGCATCGCTCGATGCCGCACCACTCTTATGTTGATTCGAGCGCTAGCGGCACCCCTGGGGCCGCCAGGTAAGTCTCACTAGCCCCCGAACATCCTCTGAGAAGAAAAGAGCCTGAGAATTATGTCGATCACCCTTTACACCAAGCCGGCTTGCATGCAGTGCAACGCGACGAAGAAGGCGCTGGACCGCGCTGGCCTGGAGTACACCACCGTGGATATCTCCATGGATGATTCCGCACGTGACTACGTCATGGCTTTGGGCTACCTGCAGGCGCCGGTCGTGGAGGCCGACGGGGAGCACTGGTCGGGCTTCCGCCCGGACCGTATCCGCACCCTCGCAGAGGGCGTCGCCTAGCCGCCCCGCAAGAAACTAGAGCCGTCACGTTGTTGGCGGCTCGACGTTTTGCGCCGATAGTTCCCGTTCAGTCATCCCATCCTCACATCCCGCTCATATTTAAGGTCGGCAGTCCTTCATGTTGGTCGTCTATTTCTCTTCCGCGACGGGCAATACCCACCGCTTTGTGGAGAAGCTCGGGCTTCCGAGCGCACGGATTCCGCTGCGGCGCACGGAGGCGCCGCTGAAGGTGGAGAAGCCGTTCGTGCTCGTGTGCCCGACCTACGGGGGAGGGGCGTCGCTCAACCACGAGAACTCCCGGCCAGTCCCGGTGCAGGTGATCCGATTCTTGAATGACGAGTCGAACCGGAAGCTGCTGCGCGGCGTGATCTCGTCGGGCAACTCGAATTTCGGCCCGGACTTCTGCAAAGCGGGGGATGTCATCGCAGCCAAGACGGGTGTGCCGCACATGTATCGTTTCGAGCTTATGGGCTCGGAGCTGGATGTGGAGACGGTGCGCGAGAACTTGGTGGCGAACGTCGATAAGCTCGGCCTCGAACCGCTCACCGCGCACGAGCGCGAGGTGCTTGAGGAGCATCGTGCGCAGAAGATGGATAGTGCGCGGCGCCTCGCGCGGCTGCGGGAGCGCTACCAAGCCGTATAGAGCTGCATAGCTGTGTAACTGCACCTTTTAGCTTTTCAACTTCACAATTCAACTTGATCACTGCTTGAGAAAGGCCCGAAGAACCGTGACCGACACCGTGGGTAAGACCGTTGCTGAGCCGGTTAACCAGTCCGAACAGCTCGATTACCACGCGCTGAACGCGCTGCTGAACCTGTACGACGAGAACGGCAAGATCCAGTTCGACAAAGACCGTGAGGCGGCGAACCAGTTCTTCCTGCAGCACGTCAACCAGAACACCGTCTACTTCCACGACTTGGAAGAGAAGATGAACTATCTGATGGAGAACAAGTACTACGAGCCGGAGACGATCGAGAAGTACGAGTGGGACTTTGTGAAGTCCACGTTCAAGCGGGCGTACTCTTACAAATTCCGCTTCAAGTCGTTCCTGGGCGCGTACAAGTACTACACGTCGTACACGCTGAAGACGTTCGACGGGCGCCGTTACCTGGAGCGTTTCGAGGACCGCGTGTCGATGACGGCGCTGTTCCTCGCCGACGGCAACGAGGAGCTCGCTTCCGCGCTTGTCGACGAAATCATGACCGGCCGTTTCCAGCCCGCCACCCCGACCTTCCTCAACGCCGGCAAGGCGCAGCGCGGCGAGCTCGTGTCCTGCTTCCTCCTGCGCATCGAGGACAACATGGAGTCCATCGGACGTGCGATCAACTCGTCGCTGCAGCTGTCCAAGCGAGGCGGGGGAGTGGCACTGCTGCTGTCCAATATCCGCGAGTCGGGTGCGCCGATCAAGCACATCGAGAACCAGTCGTCCGGCGTCATCCCGGTGATGAAGCTGCTGGAGGACTCCTTCTCCTACGCCAACCAGCTCGGCGCGCGCCAGGGGGCGGGCGCGGTGTACCTGAACGCGCACCACCCGGACATCCTGAGCTTCCTGGACACCAAGCGCGAGAACGCAGACGAGAAGATCCGCATCAAGACCCTCTCCCTCGGCGTGGTCATTCCGGACATCACCTTCGAACTGGCCAAGCGCAACGACGACATGTACCTGTTCTCCCCGTACGACGTCGAGCGCGTCTACGGTGTCCCGTTCGCCGATATCTCGGTGACCGAGAAGTACGAGGAGATGGTCGAGGACCCGCGTATCCGCAAGTCCAAGATCAACGCCCGCCAGTTCTTCCAGACGATCGCGGAGATCCAGTTCGAGTCCGGCTACCCGTACATCATGTTCGAGGACACGGCGAACAAGGCGAACCCGGTGAAGATCGGCCGCGTGAACATGTCCAACCTGTGCTCCGAGATCCTGCAGGTCAACACTCCGTCCGTGCTCAACGACGACTTGACCTACAAGGAGCTGGGCAACGACATCTCCTGCAACCTCGGTTCGCTGAATATCGCGATGTCGATGGATTCGGACGACTTCTCCAAGACTGTGGAGACGGCCATCCGCGGCCTGACCGCCGTGGCGGACAAGACCTCCATCGATTCGGTGCCGTCCGTGCGCGAAGGCAATGATGCCTCCCACGCCATCGGTCTCGGCCAGATGAACCTGCACGGCTACTTGGGCCGCGAACGCGTCGAGTACGGCTCCGAGGAAGGTCTGGACTTCACTAACGCGTACTTCGCCGCTGTCCTCTACGAATGCCTCAAGGCCTCCCACACAATCGCGGTGGAAAAGGGCGAGGCCTTCGAAGGCTTCGAACGCTCTGAGTACGCCACGGGAGAGTTCTTCGACCGCTACAACCCGGAGGAGTTCCAGCCGAAGACGGAGAAGGTCAAGGCAATCTTCGAGAAGTCTTCCGCCCAGCCGCCGAGTGCCGAGCAGTGGGCCCAGCTTAAGGCGGACGTGGCCCGCGACGGCATCTACAACCGTTATCTGCAAGCGGTGCCGCCGACCGGCTCGATCTCTTACATCAACAACTCGACCTCGTCGATCCACCCGATCGCCTCCAAGATCGAGATCCGCAAGGAAGGCAAGATCGGCCGCGTCTACTACCCGGCGCCGCACATGGACAACGAGAACATCGACTACTTCAAGGACGCCTACGAGATCGGCTACGAGAAGATCATCGACACCTACGCGGTGGCCACCAAGTATGTCGACCAGGGCCTGTCTCTGACGTTGTTCTTCAAAGACACGGTGACTACCCGCGACCTGAACCGCGCGCAGATCTACGCGTGGCGCAAGGGCATCAAGACGCTGTACTACATCCGTCTGCGCCAGATGGCGCTCGAAGGCACCGAGATTGAGGGCTGCGTGTCCTGCATGCTGTAGGCCTTCGCTTCCCGACGGGGCGGCTCTACCGCCTCACCCCACGTTTTCCCAGCAAACAGATAGGATGATCTGCGTGACTGACGCGCATGAATACGACTCGTACCTGGCCTCCCACGACAAGCCGGTGAAGGCGATCAACTGGAATTCGATTCCCGACGACAAGGACCTGGAAGTCTGGGACCGCCTCACGGGCAACTTCTGGTTGCCGGAGAAGATCCCGGTGTCCAACGACATCCCGAGCTGGAAGACGCTCACCGAGGACGAGAAGCAGGCGACGATGCGCGTCTTCACGGGTCTGACTCTGCTGGACACTATCCAGGGCACCGTCGGCGCTGTCTCGATGCTGCCGGACTCGAAGACCCCGCACGAGGAAGCGGTCTACACCAACCTCGCGTTCATGGAGTCCGTCCACGCGAAGAGCTACTCGAACATCTTCATGACCCTGGCATCGACCCCCATGATCAACGACGCGTTCCGCTGGTCGGAGGAGAACGAGAACCTCCAGCGCAAGGCCAAGATCATCCTGAACTACTACGAGGGCGGAGACCCGCAGAAGCGCAAGATCGCCTCCGTGATGCTGGAGTCCTTCCTCTTCTACTCCGGTTTCTACCTGCCGCTGAACTGGTCGGTGCACTCCAAGCTGACCAACACCGCGGACATCATCCGCCTCATCATCCGCGACGAGGCGGTGCACGGCTACTACATCGGCTACAAGTACCAGCGCGCGTTGGCGGAAGAGACCGAGGAGCGCAAGGAGGAGCTGAAGGAGTACACCTTCGACCTGCTCTACGACCTCTACGACAACGAATGCCAGTACACCGAGGACATCTACGACCCGCTGGGTTGGACCGAGGACGTCAAGCGCTTCCTGCGCTACAACGCCAATAAGGCGCTGAACAACCTGGGCTACGAGGGGCTGTTCCCGGTCGACGAGACCCGGGTCTCTCCGGCGATCCTGGCGTCCCTGTCGCCGAACGCGGATGAGAACCACGACTTCTTCTCCGGTTCCGGTTCGTCTTACGTCATCGGCAAGGCCGAGGACACCCAGGACGACGACTGGGATTTCTAGAGCCGCATCCGGCTCACTCTCTCTCAATTCAACCGCCGCCTCAGTTGGGGCGGCCGCTCTCCCCAATCCGGGGTCAATCAGGGTGGCCCAATCAGGCAGGTGCCGCGCCCATTATGGGTGTGGCCTGTGATGTCTGGATTTTGGCTGGGGCGGCCGTTAAGATGAAGCGGTACTAGTTGCGCCTATCCATGCGCCTGCATGGGTGTGCCCGGGCCGAGGTTCGGTTCCGGGGACGTGGTGCGGCTGAGTCTCAATCAGGAGGAATCGAATGACTGCTGTGGCACCACGGCTTGACAACACGGCTGGGTCCGACGTTGTCGCCCCGGTCCGGCCGGAGCCGACCGGAAAGGCACGTAAGGGCACCCGCCTCTACGACCTGTTGACCACCACAGACCACAAACAGCTGGGCGTGTTCTACATCATCATGTCCTTCGTGTGGTTCTTTGTTGGTGGCCTTATGGCCCTGCTCATCCGCGCGGAGCTCTTCTCCCCGGGTCTGCAGTTCCTGTCCAACGAACAGTTCAACCAGCTGTTCACCCTTCACGGCACGGTGATGCTGCTGGCGTTCGGTACTCCGATCGTCTGGGGCTTCGCCAACTTCGTGCTGCCGCTGCAGATCGGCGCACCGGATGTGGCTTTCCCGCGCTTGAACTCCTTCGGCTTCTGGGTCACCCAGGCGGGCATTCTCGCGATGCTGTCGGGCTTTTTGACCCCGGGCGGCGCAGCCGACTTCGGCTGGACCATGTACCTGCCGCTGGCGGACGCAATCCACACCCCGGGTGTGGGCGCTGACCTGTGGATCCTGGGCGTGGGCGCTACCGGTGTCGGCACCCTGGCTTCCGCCATCAACATGGTGTCCACCGTGCTCACCCTGCGTGCGCCGGGCATGACCATGTTCCGTCTGCCGGTGTTCACGTGGACCATCTTCGTCGCGTCCATCATCGCGCTGATGATCTTCCCGCTGCTGACCGCGGCTGCTCTCGGTGTCCTGTACGACCGTAAGCTCGGCGGACATATCTTTGATCCGGCCAACGGTGGCGGCATCCTGTGGCAGCACCTGTTCTGGTTCTTCGGCCACCCGGAGGTCTACGTCCTCGCGCTGCCGTTCTTCGGCATCATCTCCGAGGTCGTCCCGGTCTTCTCCCGTAAGCCGGTTTTCGGCTACATTGGCCTTATCTTCGCAACGCTGGCGATCGGCGGCCTGTCCATGGCTGTGTGGGCGCACCACATGTTCGTCACCGGTGCGATCCTGCTGCCGTTCTTCTCGTTCATGACCTTCCTCATTGCTGTTCCGACCGGTGTGAAGTTCTTCAACTGGGTCGGCACGATGTGGAACGGCCACCTGACGTTCGAGACCCCGATGGTCTGGGCGATGGGCTTTTTGGCTACGTTCCTGTTTGGTGGTCTGACCGGCATCATGCTGGCCTCCCCGCCGCTGGACTTCCAGCTGGCTGACACCTACTTCTTGGTTGCGCACTTCCACTACACCCTCTTCGGTACCGTGGTGTTCGCATCGTGCGCCGGCGTGTACTTCTGGTTCCCGAAGATGACGGGCCGCATGCTCGACGAGACTCTGGGTAAGTGGCACTTCTGGCTGACCTTCATCGGCTTCAACATGACCTTCCTGATCCAGCACTGGCTGGGCAACATGGGCATGCCGCGCCGTTACGCCGACTACCTGGACACCGACGGCTTCACGCTGTTCAACCAGATTTCCACGGTTGGCTCCCTGATTCTGGGCATCGCGTTCCTGCCGTTCATCTGGAACGTGTACAAGTCCTGGCGCTACGGCGAGGTCGTCACCGTCGACGATCCGTGGGGCTACGGTAACTCCCTCGAGTGGGCTACCTCCTGCCCGCCTCCGGGACACAACTTCGAGTCCCTGCCGCGCATCCGTTCGGAGCGTCCGGCCTTCGAGCTGCACTACCCGCACATGGTTGAGACCATGCGCCGTGAGGCTCACACCGGCCACCACGACACTCGCTCCGAGTTGACCACTCCGGGCGAGACCGACGGCCGTGCAACCCGTGCGGCTGCTGGCACCGGTTCCACCAAGGTGACCGACTAGCACTAGCCCGTACAGGGCCCGGCGGCCGCAACCCCGGCCGCTCCTGATTGAAGGCCCCACTCCGCGAATCGTGGAGTGGGGCTTCTTGCTGTAGTTTCTAAGCCATGAGTTATGCCGTGCGTTTGCAACCTGGTCTCCACTACGCCGTGATCACATTGACGGGTGCGGACCGTCCGGGTGTGACAGCGGCGTTCTTCGCTGTTCTGTCCCAGCACGGGGTGCAACTGCTCGATGCGGAGCAGGCTAATTTTCGCGGGCGGCTCGCTTTGGCGGCGTTCGCGGGAGTGAAGCCGTCTGCCGTCGAGGCGCTCCGCAGGGATCTGGAGGCGGCGCCGGAACTGTCTGGCCACGCCGTTCTGATTGAGACGGATGAAAAGTCGCTGGCACCGCAACGCAAGCGCTCCACCCACGCGTTGGTGGTGCTGGGCGACCCGGTTACGGCGGAGGCTGTTTCAGAGATCGGCCGCACGTTGGCGGATTTCGGGGCGAATATCGACCGTATCCGCGGTATTTCCGATTATCCGGTGACGGGCCTCGAGCTGTCCATCACGATTCCGGGGCAGGGCGACGAGGTGAGCCACACGGTGCGTAAGGCGCTGGCAGTCCTGTCGTCTGGGCTGGGAGTGGACATCGCGATCGAGCGGGCCGGGTTGGCCCGTCGTTCTAAGCGCCTGGTGTGCTTCGACTGCGATTCGACGTTGATCACGGGCGAGGTCATCGAGATGCTCGCGGCGCATGCGGGGCGTGAAGAGGAGGTCGCGGCAGTCACGGAGCGGGCGATGCGCGGAGAGCTCGATTTCGAGGAGTCCCTGCGTGAGCGTGTGAAGGCGCTCGCGGGTCTGGATGCCTCGGTGATCGACGAGGTGGCCCGCGCCATCGAGCTGACGCCGGGAGCGCGGACGACGATCCGCACGCTCAAGCAGATGGGCTACCGCACCGCGGTGGTTTCAGGAGGCTTCATCCAGGTGCTGGAGCCGATGGCGGAGGACCTCGAGCTCGACTACGTGCGGGCGAACACGCTTGAGATCGCCGACGGGAAGTTGACGGGCAACGTGATTGGGAAGGTCGTCGACAGGCGCGCGAAGGCGGATTTCCTCGCGGAATTCGCAGTCGATTCCGGTCTGCGCATGTCGCAGACGGTCGCGGTGGGGGACGGCGCGAACGACATCGACATGATCACCGAGGCGGGCCTGGGCATCGCCTTCAACGCGAAACCGGCTCTGCGCGAGGTCGCGGATACCGCGGTCACGTACCCGTTCCTTGATTCGGTGCTCTACATCATGGGCGTGCCGCGGCATGAAATCGATCTGCTCAACGAGGAAACCGGCATCGAGGGCAAGGTCGCGCTCGATTAATGGATAGCGAGCTTATCGACGCCCACTCGTTCCTCACCCATTCCCTCTCCGGCGACGGGAGAGGAACCGAGGACCCAGACGACCCGCAGACGGTTCAAGCGATGCAGATCGCGCTCCATATCCCGAAGGCCGAGCTGCCTGAGCGGTCCGACGTGCTCGCCGCGGCCGCCAAGGCCGTCGTCGCGGTGTGCCTCGATCCGCGCGCGGCGCAGCCCGGCGCGTGGCAGGATGCGCTGGCGCAGTGGTACGGCCACCGGATCCGTAAGATTGCCCGCCGGGCGCGGGGTGCAGGCTGGGAGAAGGTGCAGGCCCTGCCCGGATGCACCGCGGTTTCCGGGACGGCGGCCGCACGCGCGTTCATTCCTTCGGCGGTCTCCGAGGTGCCCCACCCGATTGCGAAACTCCAGATCCGCGGCACAGAGCTGCCCGCAGATGCGCCCGGTGATCGTGATCCAGGTGTTCCGCTCATCGCGGTCGACGCCTCGTTGGGGATGACGGCGGGCAAGGCCGCGGCGCAGGCGGGGCACGCGTCGATGCTGCTCGCGGCGGCGATGGGACCCGAGCAGGTGCAGGCGTGGGCCGCCGACGGCTTCCCGCTCCAGGTGCGGGAAGTCCCGCGGGGAGACTTCGAGCGGCTGAGCCGCGACCCCGCGGCCGTCGCCGTGCGGGATAGCGGCTTTACCGAAGTCGCGCCCGGTTCCACCACGGTGGTGGCGCTGCCGGGATAGTACGTCTAACTACACGTCTAGCTACTTTTTCTGTTTCTGCTGCGGCGACGTCAGCCGGCGCAGCGCCCCGCGGACGACCTCCGGGTCGGTGGTCTCCCAGAAATCGGGGAGGGAGGCGCGGAGGAATTGCCCGTAGCGCTTCGTCACCAATCGGCTGTCCAGCACGGAGACGACGCCGCGGTCCGTGGTGCTGCGCAGCAGCCGGCCCGTGCCCTGCGCGAGCAGGAGTGCGGCGTGCGTCGCGGACACCTCCATGAACCCTGAGCGCCCCGCGGCGTCCGCGGCTTTGCTGCGCGCCTGCAGTAGGGGATCGTCGGGGCGGGGGAACGGGATGCGGTCGATGATCACCTGCGACAGCGAACTGCCCGGCACATCCACGCCCTGCCACAAGGTCAGGGTGCCGAAGAGGCAGGAATTCTCGTTGTTGGTGAATTCCTTGACCAGCGCCCCGATGGAGTCGTCGCCTTGCACGAGAATGTCGAAGGGGAGGCGTGAACGCAGCGCGTCCGCGGCTTCAACGGCGGCGCGTTTCGACGAGAACAGCCCCAGTGTCCTCCCGCCGGCGGCGGTGATGAGTTCGGCCATCTCGTTGATGGTGGCCTCGTGCAGGCCGTCGCGGCCGGGCGGGGGCAGGTGCTTGGCGGTGTAGAGGATGCCGCTTTTCCGTGGGTCGAAAGTAGTGCCGGCATCGAGGGAGTCCCACGACGAGTCGGGCAGGCCCCAGTTGGCGGCCATGGCGCGGAAATTGCCGCCTACCGCCAGGGTGGCCGATGCCAGCACGACGGTCTGCTCGGTGAAGAGCCGTTCGCGCAGCAGCGCGGAGACGGACAGGGGAGCGACAGCGACGGAGTCGCCGTAGCGTTCCGAGCGGGTCAACCAGACGACGTCGATGTGCTTCGCCGGGTCTTCCTCGTCGAAGACCTCGAGAATGCGCACCAGTGAATCGTGCAGCTCCGTCAGGTGGTTCTTCAGGTTCTCCCGTTCTGCGAAGGTCTCCGGATCATTCGCCGCTTCGCCCTCGGGGGCGCGTGCGATGGCCTCCCGGGTCCGCCACAACGCATCGCGCACCGCCGCGAACGAACCGCGGGCGGGCTCCGAGATCGTCTCCCAGCGCCCAGGCTCCTCCAGGTCGAGGACGGCGGAGAAGTCGTCGATAAGCTCCTCCAGCTTCTGCTGCTCGGTCTTCGCCTTGAGCTTCCCGGCGCGACGCGCGGCGAGCGTGAGGGCGCGCGCGGAGAGCTCGTTGGTGGCCACGGATGTGACGCGGCCGTCGAGCTCGTGGGCCTCGTCGATGATGACCACGTCGTGCTCGGGGAGGATATTTGCGTCCGACATGGCGTCGATGGCGAGCAGGGCGTGGTTGGTGACCACGACATCGACGTCCTGCGTGCGGCGGCGCGCGGCCTCGGCGAAACATTCCTCGCCGTGCGGGCAGCGTGTGGCGCCGAGACACTCGTTCGCGGTGACGGAGACTTGGCGCCAGGCGGCGTCGGGCACGCCGGGCTCCAACTCGTCGCGGTCGCCCGTCTCTGTCTCGGCGGACCACTCGTGGACGCGCTTGATGTGGCGGCCGAGCCAGGAGATCTCCTCGGTGTCCATGAGGGCCTCCGGGGCGTCCTGGTCGACGGTGAGCTTGTTCAGGCAGAGGTAGTTCGAACGGCCCTTCTGGATCGCGAAGGTCGGGGTGCGCGGCAGCTTCGGCTCGAGCGCCTCCACGAGCCGGGGCAGATCACGCTCGACGAGCTGGCGCTGCAGTGCCAGCGTTGCGGTGGAGACAATCACTGTTGTGTCCGTCGCCTGCGCGTGGCGGATTGCCGGGACCAGGTAGGCCAGGGATTTTCCGGTGCCCGTTCCGGCTTGGACGGCGAGGTGCCGCTCTGACTCCAACGAATGCGTGACCGCCTCCGCCATCGCCACCTGTCCGGGGCGGCGGGCACCGCCGAGGGCATCCACGGCGGCGTCGAGAAGCTCCCCCGTGGTCAGGGACAGCGGGCGGTCCGTGTCTTCCGCGCCCGTCACTCTTCGGGGAAACCGATGAGGCGGGTGCGCACGGCCGGTTCATCGCGTGACAGCGACAGTCCCTCCCACGGCAAGGTCTCGCGTTGCTTGGCCAGGTGCTCGCGGGAGGCTTCCAGGTCGTCGAGGCCGTCGACGATCTCGCCGTCGCGAATGAGCGGAATGACCAGCTCGCGGTAATCCAGCGACGTCGGATTCTCCGGCGGGTTGGCCCGCGGGTAAACAATCTCGTCCACCGCGACACCGGTGCTGCGGTAGGTGCGCACCGCGCTCTTCGCGCCACCCTTCATCCGCTTGCCGGAGGAACGCTTGGCCACGGGAACGCCGTCGACCTCGACGAGCTTGTACACCAAGCCCGCCGTCGGGGCGCCCGAACCGGTGACCACAGAGGTGCCCACGCCGAAGCCGTCGACAGGGTCGCCGCGCAGCCCTGCGATGGCGAATTCATCGAGGTCGCTGGAGACGATGATCTTCGTGTTGTAGGCACCCAAACTGTCCAGCTGGGCGCGCACGCGCCGGGACATGATGCCCAGATCGCCCGAATCCAGACGCACGCCGCCGAGCTCCGGACCCGCGACCTCAACGGCGTTGGCCACGCCCTGGGTGATGTCGTAGGTGTCCACCAGCAAAGTGGTGCCCACCCCCAGCGAGTCGATCTGCGCCTTGAACGCTGCCTTCTCGTTCGGCGTGCCGTCCGGGTTGGTGTGCAGCAGAGTCCACGCGTGAGCCGCAGTGCCCGCCGCCGGAATGCCGTAGCGCAGGCTGGCCTCCATGTTGGAGGTGGAGTCGAAGCCCGCGATGTACGCGGCGCGCGCAGACGTCACAGCCGACTGCTCGTTGGTGCGGCGCGACCCCATCTCCATGATCGGGCGGCCGTCAGCGGCAGTCACCATGCGGGACGCCGCCGTGGCGATCGCCGAGTCCGAATTCAGGATGGACAGGATCACCGTCTCGAGAATGCAGCACTCCGCGAATGTTCCGCGCACCGTCAAGATCGGGGAGTAGGGGAAGTAGAGCTCGCCTTCCCGGTAGCCGTCGATCTGCCCGCTGAAGCGGTAATTGCGCAGGAAATCCTTCGTCTCCTCGCTGAGGAAGTCCGCCGTGGCGATCTGCTCCTCCGTGAAGCGGAATTTGCGCACGGCCTCAATCAGCCGGCCGGTCCCGGCGACGACACCGTAACGGCGTTCGTTCGGCAGCTTTCGGCCGAAGACCTCGAAGACGCAGTCGCGGGAATACGTGCCGTCCTTCATCGACGCGTCGAGCATTGTCAGCTCGTACATGTCAGTCAAGAACGCGGTGGAAGACTGAAGGTCATTGGACTTGGTGTCCGACTCGGGCGTAGTCATAGGGACAACATTAGTCGGTGCAGGGATCAGGTTCCCGCACAAGAACGACGCGGTGGTGCGGGAGGCGCCCGCTCGCCGGGGCGCGGAAGTCTAGTACCCTTGGGCCTATGACTGGTGTCACACACGAGATTCGGATGGGCTCCCCGATGGCTACGCCCGAGCTCGACGAGGAAATCGACGTCAATGTCGATGTCGCCGAGAACCTGCCCTGGATGTGCATTGTGTGGGATGACCCGGTGAACCTGCAGAGCTACGTCACCTACGTCTTCCAGACCGTGCTGGGCTACGGGCGTAAACGCGCGCAGGAGCTCATGATGCAGGTCCACACCGAGGGCAAGGCCGTCGTCTCCTCCGGCGAGAAGGACAAGGTTGAAGGCGACGTGAAGAAGCTGCACACCGCTGGCCTGTGGGCCACGATGCAGCAGGCCGGCTAGAAGTTCTTAAGTTCCTACAGCGAAGAAGAGGCGAGTAGATGCAGCCGTGGCGGCGGAAGAAGGGGCTCATGCGGGTCCCGCGATTCAGCACAGTGTTCGACCCGATGGAGCGCGAAGTCATCGGTGACCTCACCGCCACTGTGTCCGAGGCTCTGATCAAGCGCGCCCAGTCAGCCCCGAAGGACGAGCTCGCCGCGATGATGGACATGCCGTCGGGCCACACCGACGCACCGCAAGATCCCTCCTTGGCTCGCCTCCTGCCCGATTTTGAGCGCGAAGGCGACGAGGAGTTCGACGGCGACAACTCGCTGCTGCGCAGCCTGCACGAGAACGACATCATCAAGGCTAAGTTGACGAACCTGCAGGTCATTAACGAGGCTCTCGGCCCGACCGGCGGTGTCGCAGTCACCATCGATGAAGAGGACGCTCCCCGCGTCGTCGCCGCCCTCAACGACATGCGCCTCTACGTTGCGTCAGCTGAAACAAACAGCGAGGCTGCGGAGCAGGACCGTGACAACCTCGTCGAGTGGCTGGCATTTTGCCAGGATTCGCTGCTGCAGGCCATGACGGGGGAGTAGCTGTGGCAGACAGTGCAGCGCCGCGTCCGGTACCGGCGGTCTTCGACATTCCCGGTCTGCGTGTGGGCCACGTCTCGCTGGGTGACACGGGTGTCACGGCGCTGGTGTCCACTGATCCTGCCGGCATGGTTGGCGCGGTTGATGTGCGCGGCGGCGGTCCCGGAACCAGGGAGACCGATCTCCTGGACCCGCACAACACAGTCCAACGCGTCAACGCAGTGGTGCTATCCGGCGGCTCCGCTTTCGGCTTGGCTGCGGCGGACGGAGCCATGCGCGAGCTCGAGTCGCGGGGCCTGGGTTTCGCAGTCTTCGGCGACGATGTTCCTGGTCCGCGCGTGCCCATCGTTCCCGCCGCGGTCATTTTCGACCTGATCATCGGCGACCCGGATCACCGGCCGAGTGCCGGCGACGGTGCCGCCGCGGTCGCGGTCGCGCTGGATGGCGACAGCTCCCAAGCAGAGACAGGCAGCGTCGGGGCCGGCTGTGGCGCGACAGCGGGCGTGCTGCGTGGGGGAGTGGGCACCGCGCAAATGGCGGTGGCCGGGCAAGGCAGCTCCGAGTCGACGCATGGGACGGGGGCGGAGTACACCGTCGCCGCGCTCGTGGTGGCGAACCCCATCGGCAGCGTCATCGACCCCGGGACGGGCCGTTTCTTCGGCGACCCGTCGCGCCCGCCGGTGGATCTGCAGGAATTCGCTTCCCTCGAACGCCCGAAGCCGAAGCTCAACACGACGATCGGCGTGATCGCCACCGACTGCCCGCTGCCGCAAGCGCAGCTCGAGCGGCTCGCCATGACCGGCCATGACGGTATCGCGCGCGCCGTGCACCCAGCGCATTCGCCGTTGGACGGCGACACCCTCTTCGCCGTCTCCACCGCGGCCGCGGACGAGTACGGTGCCGCCAGTCCCGCCGATGGGGATCCGGATCTCTACTACGCGCTGTGCGACGCCGCCGCGCGCTGCGTCGAAGCCGCAGTCGTGGAGGCCGTTGCCGCGGCTTCCCCCGGTCATGGGGTGGCGGCGTGGAGCGACATCGCCGCAGCAGCGCATTAAGCTGAAGCGCACCATGAGCCACAATCCTTATTCCCCGAATCCGTACGCCAGCCCGAACCCCGGTGCGGGTGCCTACGGCCAGCCCGGCCCGGCGCTTAGGCCGAGGTCCGGTCCGCCGGCTTCACGACGGCTGCAGATGAAACTCGGCCTTACCTACGCCATCGGCTATGTGGTGGTTATCTGGGCCGTGCACCTGATCAGTCTCATCCTTTTCGGCGGCAACCTCGTCTACTACGGCATCCACCCGTTGGAGCCTTCGTCGCTGCCGTACATCTTTACGTCGCCGATCCTGCACGAGAATTTCGAGCACTTGATCTCCAACACCGTGCCGGGCGCAGTCTTCGCGTTCCTGATCGGCTGTTCCGGGCACAGGGTGTTCTGGGAGGTCACCGCGTTCGTGGTGTGCATCGGTGGGCTGGGCACGTGGTTGCTCGGTGGGCCGGGAACGAACCACGTGGGCGCGTCGATGCTGGTGTACGGCTGGTTGGCGTACCTGCTCGTCCGCGGCATCTTCAACCGCTCCGCCGCGCAGATCGCGATCGGTGTGGTGCTGGGCGTGATCTACTCCGGTCTGGTCTGGGGAGTGCTTCCCCTGGACGAAGGCATCAGTTGGCAGGCGCACCTCTTCGGCGCGATCGGCGGCGTTGCGGCCGGCACCGTGATTACTTCCGACGATCCGCCGGCGCTCCGCGCGCGCAAGCAGGCGAAGCGCGCGCAGAAAACTCAAGCCGCCCAAGCGCCGCAGGCCGGCCCCGGGACGCGGGGCTTCCCGCATTGACCCCGGGAGCGTTCATATAGCGCCGGCTTTATCACTTGACGGGAAACCTAAGCCGTTCCTTAATTGCAGCCATGCAAACCGAATGGGCGTAGTTGACCCTGACCAGGTATTTCTAAATTCCTTCACGTGTAGTGTTAGTGAATTCTTAAACCTTAGATTAAGATAAGTTCCATGGAAAACATGGACTCCCTCTCCGTCCACGAAGCGGACGCCTGGGCGCGCATGTGGGCGTGCCACATGCAGCTGCCGAGCAACCTCGACGCCCGCCTGAAGCGGGACGCCAACGTCACGTACTTCGAGTTTCAGGCGATGCTGAAGATCAGCGAGAACCCGAATGCCTCCCGCCGGATGACGGACCTGTCCGAGGCGACGTCGATGTCGCTGTCGCACCTGTCCCGGGTGATCACGCGTCTGGAGAAGAAAGGCTTCGTTGCCCGTATCCCGGACCCGAACGACGGCCGTGCCACTTTCGCGGCACTCACCCCGGCGGGGCAGCGCGCCGTGTCCGCGGGCCGTCCGGGCTACATCTCCGAGCTCCGGCGGATCTTCTTCGACAACCTCACTGACAGTGAGCTGGAGGTCTTTTCGGCCGCGTTGGCGCGCATCAATTCTGCGCTGTCGGGTGAGCCTGCCGCGCCGCGCGAAACCGCCGGTCTGACGTCGACGGGCGCCGCCTAAGCCGGGGCGTGGCCGGCCCGCCCGGTAGAATCCGTCACCGTGGTTGAGTTCAGCAGCGAGTACAACAACGCGCCTATCGGCATCTTCGATTCGGGCTTCGGCGGCCTCACGGTGGCGCGTGCGGTGATGGACCAGCTGGGCAACGAGTCCATTCTGTATATCGGCGATAGCGCCAACGGCCCGTACGGCCCGAAGCCGATCACCCAAGTCCGCGAGCATGCCACAGCGATCGCGGATGAACTGGTTGAGCGCGGCTGCAAGATGATCGTCATCGCCTGCAACACCGCCTCGGCCGCATTCCTGCACGACGCACGCGAACGCTATGATGTCCCGGTTATCGAGGTGATCCAGCCGGCTGTGCGCCGCGCGATCGCGACGACCCGCAACGGCCGCGTCGGTGTGATCGGCACCCAGGCCACAATCCGCTCGCACGCGTACCAGGACCTGTTCTCCATCGCGCCGGGCATCGAGGTCACGGCGGCGGCCTGCCCGGCGTTCGTCGAGTTCGTCGAAAGGGGAATTACCTCGGGGCGCCAGATCCTCGGGGTGGCGCAGGGCTATCTGGAGCCGCTGCAGGCTGCGGGCGTCGATACGCTCGTGCTCGGCTGTACCCACTACCCGCTGTTGTCCGGCGTGATCCAGCTGGCGATAGGCGATGACGTCACGCTCGTGTCGTCCGCGGAGGAGACCGCGAAGGATGTGCTGCGCGTGCTCACGGAAAATGACATGTTCGCCGACCCGGACCATACGCCGACGCGCACATTCGAGACCACCGGCGACCCGGAGACATTCGAGCGTCTCGCCGCGCGTTTCTTGGGGCCCCAGGTGTCCGCCGTCGCGCACGAGACGGATTGAGTGGCGCACGGCACCCGCACGACACGCCATAGAAATCCTCACTTTTGCTTAGATTTTCACCATGGTTCGTGGCACAGTAAGGCCATGAAACTGACAGTTCTCGGCTGCACGGGGTCCCTGTCGGCCCCCGGCAATCCCGGCACGTCCTATCTGGTCAACGCCGAAGAAGGGCAGCCCGGCATTCTGATGGACTTCGGCCCGGGCGCCTTGGCCGCTCTGCAGGAGGTTGCGGACCCGTCAGATGCGCATCTGGTGTTCAGTCACCTGCACGCCGACCACTGTTCTGACACGGCGTCGTTGATCATCTGGCGCCGTTTCCACCCGACGCAGCCGGCGCGCCGCCGCCACATTCTGGCCGGTCCCTCTTATGCGCCGGAGCACCTCGGCCGCTTGGGCTCGGACGGCCCGGACGATATCGACGATATTTCGGACACGTTCGACGTCCGCGCGTGGAACGACCAGCCGATGGAGATCGGTCCGGTGACGGTCACCTCCTTCCCGGTCGTGCACCCGGCGGTCGAGTCGAAAGCGCTGCGCATCGAGCACACAGCATCGGGCAAGGTCATCGCTTTCTCCGGCGATTCCGCGTACACGCCCACGCTTATCGACGCCGCGCGTAACGCCGACCTCTTCCTCTGCGAGGCGGCGTGGGGCCCGGACGCCCGTGAAGACACCCCGGAGGGAATGCACATGTCGGGCCGGGATGCGGGCCGCATCGCCCGTGAGGCCGGGGTGAAGAAGCTGGTGCTGGTTCATATTCAGCCGTGGACCGACAAGGAAGCCACCCGCCGCGCCGCCGCGGAGGAATTCGACGGCGAGATCATCGTCGGCAACGCGAAGGACGTCTACGAGGTCTAGGGGCCGGGGTCTGTAGGCTCGGTCCCATGACTGAAGCGAATACCCCTGAAGATTTTGCTCGCGCGGACGGCCGCGCCCTCGACGAAATGCGCCCCGTGCGCATCACCCGCGGATTCACATCCAACCCGGCGGGCAGCGTGCTCGTCGAATTCGGCAACACCCGCGTCATGTGCACCGCCAGCGCGGAGGAGGGTGTGCCCCGTTTCAAGAAGGATTCGGGCGAAGGCTGGCTCACCGCCGAGTACGCGATGCTTCCGTCCGCGACGCACGAGCGCATGCCGCGCGAGTCGATGAAGGGCAAGGTCAAGGGCCGCACCCACGAGATTTCCCGCCTGGTGGGCCGTTCACTGCGCGCCGCGGTGGATCTCTCGCAGCTGGGGGAGAACACCATTCAGCTCGACTGCGATGTGCTGCAGGCCGACGGCGGCACCCGCACTGCGTCGATCACCGGCGCCTACGTCGCGCTCGCTGATGCGATCGCGCACCTGAAGGAGCGCGGCCTGGTCCCCGGCGAGCCGCTGCTGCCGCCTGTCGCCGCAGTCTCCGTCGGCATTGTCGACGGCCGCGTCTGCCTTGACCTGCCCTACGAGGAAGACTCGCGTGCCGAGGTCGACCTGAATGTGGTCATGAACGAATCCGGCAACTTCGTTGAGGTGCAGGGCACCGGCGAGCACGGCCTTTTCGGCCGCGAGCAGCTCGACGCGATGCTGGATTCCGCAGAGAAGGGCTGCTCCGAGCTCATCGCCGCGCAGAAGGCGGTGCTGGGATGGTAGTGCCTGGCACACCCGTGAAGGTTCTCGTCGCCTCCGGCAACGCGAAGAAGCTGAAAGAGCTCGAGACGGTTCTCACCGAGCTCGGTGTCGACGGTGTCGAGCTCGTTTCCCTCAAGGATGTGCCGGCCTACGAGGAACCAGTGGAAAACGGACTGACGTTCGCAGAGAACGCCCTGATCAAGGCCCGCGAGGGGGCGAAGCGGACGGGGCTGCCGTGCGTGGCCGACGACTCGGGGCTGGCCGTGGATGCCCTCAACGGCATGCCCGGCATCCTCTCCGCGAGGTGGAGCGGCCGCCACGGCGACGACCAGGCCAACAATGACCTGCTGCTGGCGCAGACCAACGATATCGACGAGGAGCACCGCGGCGCCGCCTTCGTCTCCTGCTGCGCACTGGTCACCCCGGACGGCCGGGAATTCACCGCCGAGGGGCGCTGGGAAGGCGCGCTCCTACGCGAGCCCCGCGGGGAGGGTGGTTTCGGCTACGACCCGCTCTTCGCGCCCGCCGATGCGCCGGGCCGCTCCGCCGCGGAGCTCACTCCGGAGGAGAAGAACTCCCGTTCCCACCGCGGCAAGGCTCTCCGCGCGCTCGCCCCGCGCATCGCGGAACTCACCACTACACCCCGGTAGGCTCCGCCTGTCCTCCGCCACTCAGCCGTGCCGACCGGCGGACAGGTAGGGTCGGTGGGGCGAAATATAAAAGCGAATAAATCATTCAAGGAGCCCCATAATGCAGAAGAAACTCGTCCTCGCCAGCGCCGTCGTCATGTCTGCGGGACTGCTCACCGCCTGCGGCAACTCCCTCGACGGCACCTGGGAAGGCACCGGCCAGGACGCCAGCACGGGCGCGGCCGCCGGCAAGGTGACCCTGGAGATCGACGGCGGCGACTGCAAGTGGTCCGTCACCGACGAGGCGACCAACGAGACCAAGACCGCACGTTGCGAGGAAAGCGGCGACAGCATCAAGCTTGCCGATGTCGACACCGGCCGCGACCTCAAATACGACATGGAGCAGACCGACGAGTCCCTCACCCTGACCCCGAAGGGCGGCGACGCCAAGGACATTCTCGTCCTCACCCGCTCCTCCAAGTAGCTCAGCTGGGCCGCTCGTAGCGGTAGCCGGTGTTATCGGCTGAGCGCACTATGCGATGTCCCCTATGCGATGTAGATAAACCCAGGTCGCAGTCAACCGACTATCAACATCGCATAGGGGACTCGGCATAGGGGGGCTGGTTCGCCGCACCCCCCTTAGAGATCGAATTCCTCGGTGACTTCCTTGCGGCGCCACGCCTCGACGAAGAAGGAGAGGAACGGCACGACACCGGCGATGGCGGTGATGATCCACTGGCTCGTGGACCACCGCGCCTTCATGCCCAGGTTTAGGGTAGCCAGGAGGAACAGGGCGTACATCCAGCCGTGGATGGTGCCGACCCAGCTCAGTGCTCCGACGTTCATGTCGAAGCCGTACTCCATGATCATGCGGGTGCACAGCAGGAGCAGCATGATGCCGGTGACCCACGCGGCAACGGAGAACAGGCGCAGGGCAGTGCGTACGCGGCGCTGACGTTCCGGGTGGACACGCGGGGAGGCGTCGGCGGCGGAAGCCGCGGAAGCGGTGTTTGCGGGCTGTTCAGTCATGGTGTCCTACCTATCTTTCGTGGTCGGTGGTGCCTGATTCGGAGCTGCCGCCGGCACGCCGCGGGGCGAACCGGGCATTGAACTCGTCGACGTCCATGGTGGGGCGGCTGGGCAGGAAGTCCTCGTCGATCTCCGTGATAGCGCCTGGATCACCGAACGCAGCCTTGTCGGACTCGTAGAGGGCCTGCATTTTGTCGCCGGAGTTCTCCGCGTCGATCTTCTCGTTCTCCATGCGCATGCCGGCGCGGTAGATGAACACGGCGAAAGCGCCGAAGAATGGCCACTGCATGGCGTAGCCCAGGTTCTGGAGAGAGCCGGTGCCGGATTGGAAGCGCATCCATTGCCAGCGGGCGAGCAGCAGGGTAGTGATCACCACTGCAACGAGCAGCACGACATGCCACGCGCGGACCTTGATACGCTCCCGCTTGGGGGCTGTGTCGTCCACGCCGGTCGTGCCGGGCGCGTCCCCGTGTCCGGGGTCTGCCGCTTGGTTGCTCACGCTGGGCATTCTATCAAGCAGCTTCTGTCCGCCAAAAGTTTGATCGGTGCGCCCGGTGAGACTTGAACTCACACGCCTTACGGCACTGGAACCTAAATCCAGCGCGTCTGCCAATTCCGCCACGGGCGCTCGAAGCGTTTCACAGTGTACAGCCTGCGCACCGGGCAGAGAAACAGCCCTTGCCGGGGCCTTGGCCACCGGTTGGGAGGGGGCTAGAGATCCAGGTCGCGCAGCAGGCGACCGACGTGGCCGGTGGCCTTGACGTTGTATTGCGCGGATTCGATGGTGCCGTCCGCGCCGACGAGGAAGGTGGAGCGGATGACGCCCTGGACGATCTTGCCGTAGTTCTTCTTCTCGCCGAAGGCGCCGTAGGAGGTCATGACCTCTTTGGACTCGTCGCTGAGCAGCTCGATGGTCAGGTCGTGGTCGGCGCGGAACTTGGCCAGCTTTTCCGGCGAGTCGGGGCTGATGCCCACCACGGCGACGGAGGCGTCTTCGAATTCGGAAAGATTCTCGGTGAAATCGCATGCCTCGGTGGTGCACCCCGGGGTGTTGGCCCTGGGGTAGAAGTACACGATGACGCGCTTGCCGGCGTAGTCATTCAGGGAGACCGTGTCACCTTTGTCGTTGGGCAGGGAGAATGCGGGGGCTTTGTCGCCTTCGGTCAAACGTGTTGCTTCAGTCATGCACGCCACTGTAGCGACATCAAGTACTGTGGGAACGAGACAAAAGCTTTATAGGCTACATTCACGTTTAATCTGGGAGTAAAAAGTGGCACGAGACATTCACGACATCCAGCGCGACATCGAGCGTACCCGCGGCAACCTCGCCGCCACCATCGACGAGCTCGCGGACCGCACCCGCCCGGAGAATTTGGCGAATGACGCGAAGAAGCAGGTCACCTCGAAGCTGCAGGATGACTCCGTGCAGAAGGTGCTCGCGGGCGTCGGTGTCGCTATCGCCGCGCTGATTGCGATCAGCTTCGCCAACAAGCGCAAGAAGAAGAAGGATCTCAAGGAGCTGCAGCGGCTGCTGTCGCAGCGCTAAGGGGCTGCGATCGAACGCGCCGCGTTCCGTACACCGGGGCCGCGGCGCGTTTTTCTATGCGAGTTCGGCGCCGGCGCCGCGCATTTCTTCGAGGGCGGCATCGCCACGCGCGTCGTCGACAGGCGAGCACATACCGCGCAGCACGCGCACGCTCAAGCCTTCCTTCAGCGCGTCGAGCACAGTCGCGCGCACGCAGTGGTCGGTTGCGATTCCGACGACATCGATGGCGCTGATGTCTTGCGCACGCAGCCAATCCGCGAGAAGAGCTTTTTCGCTTATCGACGCCCCCTCGAACCCGCTGTACGCCGCCTCGTATTCGCCCTTGCGGAAGAACTCGTCGAAAGGGAAATCCGCGATCGGGCCGCGTAGCGCCGCTCCTTCAGACTCCGCGACGCAGTGGACTGGCCATGAGTCCACGAAATCGGGGTCGTCGGAGAAATGCGCGCCCGGGTCGATGTGCCAGTCCTGCGTAGCCACGATGTGACTGTAGTCGTAGCCGCGGTTGTCGCCCTCGGCGATGAGCGCCTCGATCTTGGAGGCGACTTCATCGCCGCGTGCGGTGCCGAGCGCGCCGCCGGGGCAGAAATCGTTTTGCACGTCGACGACGACGAGAGCTCTGTTCTCGTTGGTGGTGTCAGCGGTGTCAGCTGGGGTTGCAGTATCCATAAGTCCCAGCGTACAGCGTTTTCTATCCCCAGCGGGGCGGTTGCGGAGTCCACTTCGTAAGAGCGTCGATGAGCTCGTCCGGGTCGTCGGCGACGATGAGACTGTCCCTGTCGGCCTGGCGGATGAAGCCGGCGGCGACCATGTGGTCGATCATCGCCGTCAGCGGTTCCCAGAAATTCGCGCCCAGCAGCCCGATCGGTTTGGTGTGGAGGCCGAGTTGCTGGTTGGTCCATTCGTCGAAAAGTTCGTCGAGCGTGCCCGCACCTCCGGGAAGCGCGACGAACGCTCCGCATTTTTGGCTCATGATGCGCTTGCGCTCGGCGAGAGTGTCCACGATGACTAGCTCGGTGAGCCCTGTGTGCGCGATCTCGTGCTGCGAGAGGTGCTCCGGCATGATGCCGATCGTCTCGCCTCCGCCATCGATGGCGCCCTGGGCGACAGCGCCCATCATGCCCAGCCGGCCACCACCGTAAACAAGCGCGATACCATGGCGCGCCAGGGAGGAACCGAAATTATATGCGGCCGTGGTCATGGCCTCGTCGACTCCTTCGCGCGCGCCGGCGAACACGGTGACTGCAGCGATCTCGGTATTCACGTCCACCTAATGTAGCCGTTGAGGTGGTGCGAGCAAGAAAAAACCGGGCCAAAGATAATCCTTGAACTATCTTCGGCCCGATTGTTTGGTTGTCTTGTGCGCCATCAGGGAATCGAACCCCGAACCCACTGATTAAGAGTCAGTTGCTCTGCCAATTGAGCTAATGGCGCTTGCCCGTGATGGCAACGAGAAGAAAATATAGCAGCTTGTTTCTAATGGGTGAAATCGGCTGGTCACAGGCATGGTTCGGGGTAGGTTGTAACGTAATGGAATAGCTCGTGCGGCGTCAGCGTTGCAGGGGTAGTTCCGGGGGCGAGTTTCGTCGCCGAGTCTTCGCGCGTGTAACTGGATTATGGGTGGCTGCGACCTATATGGTGAGTACACATTGCGTTGGGGACGTACAGTTCTTTCTTTAGCGGATTCTCAAAAGGGTTGCGTGGTTGCGGATGACTGATAAATCGGTGTCGTGGGTGCGCCGGATCATTGCGGCGGGAACGGTCGTGATGCTGGCGGGTGGTGCCTTGGCGGCGTGCACCATCGACCGCGAAGGCACGGCTGCGGAGTCGTCGGAGACTGCCGAGCCGGAGGTGCATGATCCTGCCGTGATCTCCGTCGAGGACGGTGCGGAGGACGTTGAGCCGGGCGAGACTGTGAAGGTGAGCTCCCCGGACGGCCTCGAGTCGGTCACCATGACGAACGAGGAAGGCAAGGAAGTCAAGGCCGAGTTCAACGCGGAGAAGACTGAGTGGACCACGGTCGAGCCGCTCGGCTACGGCCGCGAGTACACCGTTGAGGCTGCCACAGTGCACGGCGAGACATCTAAGTCCGTATTCACCACTGTCACCCCGAACAGCCAGATCAGCGCCTACATCGGCCCGCTGGACGGCTCCGAGGTCGGTGTTGCCAACGCGGTGAACTTCTACTTCGACGGCACTCCGCCCGACCGCCAGGCCGCGCAGGACGCGATCACCATCGAAACGTCCAACGAGACTGAGGGCGCCTTCTATTGGATCGACCCGAACCACCTGGTGTGGCGCCCGAAGGAATTCTGGGAGCCGGGCACCGAGGTGAAGGTCACCGCGGATATTTACGGCAAGGATCTCGGGGACGGAGTGTATGGCGCGGAGGACTCGTCCTCCACCTTCACTATCGGCGACTACGTCAAGACTGTGGTGGACGACAACACGAAGACGCTGACCGTCTACCGCAACGACGAAGAAGTCAAGTCCTTCCCGGTCTCCCTCGGCCGCGACGGCCAGTTCGCCACGCCGAACGGCATGTATGTCGTCGGCGACAAGAACGAGTCCATGACGATGGACTCCACCACGTTCGGCTTGTCGCTGGATGCCGGAGGCTACCGCACCCAGGTCAACTACGCGACCCAGATGTCTTGGTCGGGCATTTACGTCCACTCTGCGCCGTGGGCGATCGGCGCCCTGGGCAGCTACAACCAGTCCCACGGCTGCATTAACGCCACGCCGGATGACGCGCAGTGGTTCATGAACTACGTCAAGCAGGGCGACCCGGTCGAGGTGGTCAACACCTCTGGCGAAACCCTGTCGGGCTTGGACGGCCTCGGCTACTGGAACCTCGACTGGGAGACCCTCAAGGCCGGCAACGTCGACGGGTAAGTCCGAGTGGCCACAGCAACGAGTACACCCTGCACGGTACCTCCAAGGAGGAGGAACTGCGCAGGGTGCTTTTATATCGGTGCCTTAGTTGCGGGGTTGGATTTCGCTTTCCACTACCCATTTGTGATTGGTCATCTCCATGCCGTCCATCTCGAAATCGACCATGTAGACGGTTTCGTCGGTGGAGCTATCTATGGTGGCTTCTGCTCCCTTCATTCCAGGCATGTGATCGGCGTTCAAAATGACTTGACTGCCTGCTTCAAGCGGCGCTTCGCCGTGGCCTTCGAGTTCTTCGTGGACGACCCACTTGTGGTCCGTCACACGGGTGCCACCATCAGTGGGCGTGTAGCTCACAGAATAAGTGGTCGTATCAAATGCGCCAGAGATGGTGGCTTCAGCATTATCCATACCTGGCATATGGTCGGCGTCGAGGATCACAGAGTCGCCGACGGCATATGTGGGATCGGTGGCTTCCTCGATTCCCGATGGTGGTAGGCCGCCATCTGCGTCATGATCGTGGGCTTGCGTGTGGGGGCTAGCGGCATCGGTCTGCGCTTGCTCCTTGGTGGTTGCGGGGTCGGTGGCGACCTCGTCGTCACCGGTTCCGGCACAGCTAGTCAGAGCCAAGGTACCTATTGCAGCTACGAGAGTAAGTCGAGTTATCTGGGTCAGTTTGTTCATCAGTGCTCCTGTCATTCCGGGGTGGACGGGGATGCCATCCATTGAAACTGAACCCTATAGGGGTATAGGGTATATAGCAAGCGGACTAAGATGGGCTGTCGAGGCGGCGGGTTAACGTGCGTCGCGTGTCTAGTGCGAAACCGCCCCCCCAGTCCGACGAGTGCATGAGCCCGCAAGTTCTCGCGAGGCGCTACACGCTCGATGGATATCGCCCAGCTCTTCGGACGCGGAAATATTTCACAATCACTTCCATGGAAAGGCTTCTGACATGGTTGAACGCGACCACCATCACCCCCAACACCACATTGCGCATCAACAGGCTCGCACTACTGAAACCGAAGTCCACCAGGCGGATCATCAAGCCAGCCAAGCTGGCGCCATGGGGCACGACGGGCATGAGCATCACGAACACGGCGCGGGCGGGCACGGCCAGGAGGGCCAACACCATTCCGGCCACGAGATGCACGGCGGCCATGCCGGACATGGCCACGGGGACCATGGGGATCATGTCGGACAATTCCGGCGGTTATTTTGGATCATGTTGGTGCTGGCAATTCCAGTGGTCGCGTTCAACCCGATGTTCGCCGATCTGTTGAGCTATCAATTACCTGACACGGCCTGGGTGCGGTGGGTGTCGCCGATCCTGGGCACAATCATCTATTTCTGGGGTGGCCAGCCTTTCCTGACGGGGGCGGTCTCCGAGATCCGGTCACGACAACCCGGCATGATGCTGCTTATCGGGTTAGCAATCACGGTGGCCTTCATTGCCTCCTGGGGTGCGACCCTGGGCATCTTGGATTACGAGCTGAACTTCTGGTGGGAACTGGCGCTACTGGTGGTCATTATGTTGTTAGGCCACTGGATTGAAATGCGGTCCTTGGCCCAAACCACTTCCGCCTTAGACTCCCTGGCCGCCTTGCTGCCGGATGAAGCCGAGAAGGTCGACGGCGATGACGTTGTCACCGTCGCTCCGGCGGAGCTGGTCGTTGGAGATGTCGTCATTGTCAGGCCTGGATCTGCGGTCCCGGCCGATGGCCAGATCGTCGACGGCAGTGCCTCCATGGATGAATCCATGGTCACCGGAGAATCCAAAACCGTCCGACGCGGCCCGGACGACCACGTCGTGGCCGGCACTGTGGCCACGGATTCCGGGCTGCGGGTCAAAGTCACCGCCATTGGAGATGACACCGCGCTGGCGGGGATCCAGAAACTGGTCGTCGACGCCCAATCCTCCTCCTCCAAAGCCCAACGCATTGCCGACACCGCCGCCGGTTGGTTGTTCTGGTTCGCCTTCGGGGCTGCGGTAATTACTGCGCTGGTGTGGTCCATACTGGGTATGCCCGACGCCGCCGTAGTACGCACCATTACGGTGCTGGTCATTGCCTGCCCTCACGCCTTGGGCCTCGCAATTCCGTTGGTGGTATCGATTGCCACCGAGCGCGCGGCTCGTGGCGGGGTGTTGATCAAAGATCGCTTGGCACTGGAATCGATGCGCTCCGTGGATTCGGTACTGTTCGATAAGACCGGCACCCTGACCAAAGGTGAGCCCACCGTCACCGGGATCCACCCTGTGGGTGATAGAACCAAAGATGAGGTGTTAGCGTTGGCCGCCGCTGCTGAAACCGACAGCGAGCACCCCCTAGCGCAGGCCATTGTCGGCGCGGCCCGGGCCCGCAATCTCGACGTACCTGGCACCAGTGATTTTTCCTCTTCCCCAGCTGTGGGCGTCAAAGCAACGGTCAATGGCACAGAGGTTGAAGTCGGTGGCCCCTACCTGCTAGACCACCATTCCCTAGATGAGTTAGCGATTGCCGAGCGGTGGCGCGACGAGGGGGCGATCATTCTTCACGTGCTGGAAGATGGCCAAGTTATTGGCGCGTTGCGTCTAGCCGATGAAATCCGACCCGAATCCCGTGACACCGTTGACGCCCTGCATGCCCATGGGGTCCAGGTCGTGATGATCACCGGCGATGCCCAAGCCGTTGCTGAGACCGTGGCCAAAGAGCTGGGTATTGACCGAGTCTTTGCTGGGGTCCGGCCCGAAGATAAGGCCGCCAAGGTCGCAGAACTTCAAGCTGAGGGCCGCAGAGTGGCCATGGTCGGTGACGGGGTCAATGACGCGCCAGCTTTGGCTCAGGCCGATGTGGGCATCGCCATTGGTGCCGGCACCGATGTGGCCATCGGCTCGGCCGGGGTTATCCTGGCTTCCTCGGATCCCCGCTCGGTCTTATCCGTAATTGAGCTCTCCGAGGCCAGTTACCGGAAAATGAAACAGAACCTGTGGTGGGCTGCTGGCTACAATATCGCAGCCGTCCCCCTGGCCGCTGGAGTGCTGGCTCCGATCGGGTTTATGCTGCCGATGAGCGTGGGTGCAATCCTGATGTCGGCCTCAACCGTGGTAGTCGCCCTCAATGCCCAGCTGCTGCGCCGCTTGGATCTGACCCCAGCTGCCAGTGTTGCTAGGTCCCTGGACCGGAAACCCGAGACCATGGACGCCTAACATGAGACACTGCTGTGACAACGTTGGCGCACGAAGAAAGTAGGCCCATGACCGCCACCCCACATGCTGAACCCGCTGACCACGGATATATCGGTGACAAAGACCGATATTTGGCCCGATTGAAGCGCATTGAAGGCCAAGCCCGCGGGATTCATCGCATGATCGATGAAGAGAAATACTGCATAGATATCCTCACCCAAATCAGTTCCATCACCTCAGCTCTGAACAACGTCGCGCTGAGCCTTCTCGATGACCATATGCGCCACTGCGTAGTCCGTGCAGCTCAAGCCGACGGGCCGGAAGCTGAAGAAAAACTCGCCGAAGCCGCCGACGCCATCGCCCGCCTCGTCCGCTCCTAAATCCTCAGGGCCAGACGTCCAACCTCCTGCGCCCATTGCTCAAATGGGGGGCAGAGGGCGGTAGGCCTCTCTAGAAATGATCGGAACTAAACCCAGGACACTTCAACCAGCTGAACTACAGCCACCATCGCTGCGAATTGCAGCGGGTTAACGCTCGTGGACGACAACACGAAGACGCTGACGGTCTACCACAATGGCGAAGAGGTGAAGTCCTTCCCGGTCTCCCTCGGCCGTGACGGCCAGTTCGCCACGCCGAACGGCATGTATGTCGTCGGCGAGAAGAACGAGTCCATGACGATGGACTCCACCACGTTCGGCTTGTCGCTGGATGCCGGAGGCTACCGCACCCAGGTCAACTACGCGACCCAGATGTCTTGGTCGGGCATTTACGTCCACTCTGCGCCGTGGGCGATCGGCGCCCTGGGCAGCTACAACCAGTCCCACGGCTGCATTAACGCCACGCCGGATGACGCGCAGTGGTTCATGAACTACGTCAAGCAGGGCGACCCGGTCGAGGTGGTCAACACCTCTGGCGAAACCCTGTCGGGCTTGGACGGCCTCGGCTACTGGAACCTCGACTGGGAGACCCTCAAGGCCGGCAACGTCGACGGGTAAGTCCGAGTGGCCACAGCAACGAGTACACCCTGCACGGTACCTCCAAGGAGGAGGAACTGCGCAGGGTGTTTTACAGATTTTGGGGGCGGGGAGGCCGACGGGGGTCGGTCCCGTTCACCGAGCCGTGCGTCGCCGGCCCACAGCGGACCCACGGCGGTGCGCGAACGGGGTGCTAACGCTCCCTGTCACTGTCGGGGTAAAAGGGATAGTCGGTGTAGCCCCGCTCCCCGCCTGTGTAGAACGTGGACACGTCGGGGGCGTTCACCGGGAGATCCTCTTTCCAGCGGCGCACCAAGTCTGGGTTGGAGATTGCCATCCGGCCCACCGAAACAGCATCTCCCTGCTGTATCAACCACTCGGCACGGTCACGCTGGGTTCCCTCGGCACCTCCAGAATTGAGGATGATGCGCGTGCGGCCGTTAGCGCGGGCACGGGCTATCAGCTCGGTCATCAGCCCGCCTGCGGGATCCGCGTGGATGAAAGAAACGTAGGCGAGCCCGAGGTCCGCAGTGGCGTCGAGAAGTCCTCCGTAGGTGGCGAGCACGTCGGCCGAATCCGTTTCCTCGATGCCTTGGATGTTGTTCTGCGGGGACAGGCGGATGCCCACGCGATCCGCCCCGATTTCATCTGCTACCGCGCGCATAATCTCCTCGATGAGCCGGAACCGGTTCTCCGGGGAGCCGCCGTAGGCATCCTCCCGCAGATTCGAGCTCGGCGACAGGAACTGGTGCAGGAGGTAGCCGTTCGCGCCGTGCAATTCCACGCCATCCATCCCGGCGTCGATGGCGTTCCGGGCGGCTTTGCGGAACTCATCGATGATGACTGGTATCTCAGAGGTGTCCAGGGCGCGGGGGACCGGGCAGTCCTTGCGCGACTCGAAGTCCCGGACCGCAGTGCCCGAAGCCACTGTGGACGGTGCGACCGGCTCCGCGCCTTCCTGCAGGCTGGCGTGGGACAGGCGCCCACCGTTCATCACCTGCATGAAAACGTGTCCGCCGGCATCGTGAACGGAATCGGCGACGCGACGCCATCCGGCAATTCGCTCTGGGGTGTCGATTCCCGTCTGGCCGGGGAAAGAACGGCGGCTTATTGCCGTGAAGACTCCCTCGGTGACGATGAGGCCCATCGAGGAGCGCTGCGTGTAGTAGGTCTCGTGCAAGGAGGTCGGCACACCGTCGCGGCCCGCGCGCGAGCGCGTCAGGGGAGCCATGATGATGCGGTTCGGGAGGGTCAGGCGACCTAGTTCGAGGGAATCAAAAAGTGAGGACATGCTTCCTTCAATGCGGCGGCGCCGACAATTATTCCGCACTCGCTCTGCTTGGCGCTGTCAGCCAGGATCACGGGAGGGGGTGGCGGCCGGACGCCGAAAAGCAATATACCCCGCAACCTGTTTCTGCAGATCACGGGGCATCTTTCGGGGTGGCTGACGGGGCTCGAACCCGCGACACCCAGGATCACAACCTGGTGCTCTACCAGCTGAACTACAGCCACCATCGCTGCTAATTGCAGCGGGTTTCTACATTAGTTCACGCGCCCGTTTTTACAAAAACTGCTGGTAGGCGTCGGTGGCTGCTTTGGTGCTCTCGTTCGCTTCGGACGAGGACGGCCCCGGCGCGGGAACGAACACGGAGCGTCGATAGTAGTCGAGCTCGCGGATGGACTCGACAATATCGGCCAGGGCGCGGTGCGCCATGCCCTTGTCCGGCTGGTTGTAGTAGGCCTTGGGGAACCAGCGGCGGGTGAGCTCCTTGATGGTGGACACATCGATCATCCGGTAGTGCAGCGCCGCATCCAGGCGTGGCATCTGGGCGCGGATGAAGGAGCGGTCCGTGGCGATCGAATTGCCGGCCAGGGGCGGGCGGTGGTTGCCGCAGTGCTTTTCGACGAGCCCCAGCACCGCTTCCTCCGCCTCCTCGATGGAGACGCTGGAGGCCTTGATCTGCTCGGTCAGCCCGGAGGAGCCGTGCATTTCGGTGACGTAGTCGTCCATTTCCGCCAACTGGTCGTCGGTGGCGTGGACGACGAGGTCGATGCCGTCGTCGAGGATATTCAGCTCGGCGTCGGTGACCAGGGCGGCGACCTCCACGATGACGTGGCGGTCGGGGTCCAGTCCCGTCATTTCCAAATCGACCCAGACAATGCGGTCGTCTTTTGCGGCCAGTGCTTCACTCATGTGGCCCACGCTAGCCCATCTTGGCGTAGAACCAGCCCATCACCGGTGCGAGCGCACCGCGTGGAGCATACGAGGAGACGAAGTCCATGGCCTTCGACAGTGGGCCGGGCGTGATGCGGCGGCGGTTCTTCTTCATTGCGTCGATGGTCTCGCGGGAGCAGGACTCGTAGGTGGTCCAGAGGAAATCGGGCACGACTTTGTCCACGATGGACTTTTCTTCTTCGGGGATCACTGCATCGCGGACTGGACCGGGAGCCAGAAGGGTGCAGTGCACCCCGGTCTTCTTCAGTTCGTAGTGGAGGGCTTCGGTGAACGCGTTCACGCCGGCTTTGGTGAGCACATAGGTGGCGTTGTTCGGGATCGGCACATTGCCGGCGGCGGAGCCGACATTGCAGAGGGCGCCTTCGCCCCGGGGCACCATTTGGTCGAGGACGGCTTTGGTGATGCGGAAGACCGCCGTCGCGTTCAGGTTGAACTGGTTCGTCTCGTAGGTCCAGTCCTGGTCCATGAACGGGCCGAAGGAGGCGATGCCGGCGGAGTTGACGCAGATGGAGATGCGTTTTTCGTCGATAAGCGAAAGAAGCTTATCGACGTTATCGCTCACTGATAGATCGTGTGCGGCGACGATGACGTCGACGTTGTGTGCGGCGGAGAGTTCGTGGGCGAGCTGTGTCAGGACGTCTTCGCGGCGTGCGACGATGATGAGGTTGTGGCCTTCGGCGGCGAAATCACGTGCCATGGCCTCGCCGATGCCTTGGCTCGCGCCGGTGACCAAGGCGTAGGAATCGCGTGCGGGGGAGGGGAAACTCATGCCTGCGAGCCTACAGGTGCCAGCTACTCGGATTCGGGGATGCCGACGGAGAAGACGTCGCCGGGCTGGCAGTCGAGCGCCTGGCAGATCGCCGCGAGGGTGGTGAAGCGGACGGCTTTCGCTCGGTTATTTTTCAGAACGGAGAGGTTGACGGGGGTGATGCCCACTTGTTCGGCGAGAGCCGCGCCGGTGATTCCGCGTTCGGCCATTAGTTCGTCGAGGTGGCAGACCACCGTGGGTTCGGGATTCGGTTTAGACAAGGCCGTCCACGTCCTCTTCGAGCTTGGCACCGCGGCGCAGGGCGGTTGCCAGTGCGGCGAGGACGCAGGCGAGAACCAGTGCCGGGGCCAAGTCGGAGAGCGGGGTCGTGGTGCCCGGATCCTGCCACCAGTCGATTCCCAGCTGCGTTGCTGCCCAGTTATTGGCCATGCCCTCCAGGCCGAGGCGTGCAATGAAGAAAACGAAGATGCTGATCCATGCGGCTGTGAGGCGACGCGAATTCTTCTCTGTGAAGAACTCTCCTTTCGACATGTCGCTGAACGTGTTGGTGACCAGGAACACTGCGGCGAGTATGCCAATGAACTTCAGTGCGAGCGCGACGGTGTAGAGGGTCTGCGGACCCGAATCGAGATCGGCGAAGTGCAGTCCGCCCGCGACTGCGGGGGAGAGGCGGGTGGAGATGATGCCGTGCGATGCCAGCGCAACGATCTCTGGGAGGATCCATGCCAATGCGATGGCGACGGTGAGCACATCGGCCCACGAAATATTCGTGCTCTTGTCCTTCTTCGGCGGGCGCGGTTGTGGTGCCGGAGTGGGGGAGTTGGTCGGGTTCGTTTCTTGCGTGCCCATGGCTTCGATCCTTTCTTATCGACTTTCGATGTTGTCGCAATTCGATAATATCGCTATTCGATAAGCCGTCAAGGCTGCACACGAAAAATGCCGCCCCGCAGAAGCTATGGACGGCAGTGTTTGTGCTGGTGAAAGCTGGGGTGAAAAATCGGCGAAATTAGTTGTCCTCGGGGTGCCGGGGATCTCTCAGGCCCGAACCGTCCGGGGCGTGGGCCGGGTCGTGGCCGTATTCGATCTGTGCGTTGTTCTCGTCGACAAAAACGATGCGCGGGCTGTAGTGTTCCAGTTCCTCCTCGGAATACTGGGCGTAACCGATGATGATCACTAGGTCGCCGGGGTTGATCATGCGCGCGGCGGCGCCGTTGATGCCGATCACGCCCGAGCCGGCCTCACCTGTGATGGCGTAAGTGGTGAGGCGGTTGCCGTTGTCAATGTCGACGATGTCAATCTGCTCGCCTTCGAGCAGATCGGCTGCCTTCATCAGGTCAGCGTCGATCGTGCAGGACCCTACGTAGTGCAGATCTGCTTGAGTGACCGTGGCGCGGTGAATCTTGGACTTCAACATGGTGCGGAACACGGTTAGAAAGGTTACTCCACCTGTAGTTTGAGGCTATGCTCCCGCCTTGAAGTGGTTGATGTAGCAGCTCGGCCCCTCCGGCGGCTCCTCTGGGTCGTAGTCGTAGAGACCGTCCTCGCCCTCCTCGCCGGCGGGGATTCCATGGGTTCGGGTGTATTCCTCCAGCGAGTAATCATCCACCACGCATTGGAACCAATCCCGCATGTAGAGCGCCTGAATAGTCCGCATCGGGTGGTCACGTTCGAATTCCACGATCTGGCCGCGGTTGCCGCCGGCAACTCCCTTGGCGTCAATGCACAGATAACAGTCGGACCAGGATTTAGCGAAGGGAATCCAGCTCGGGTAGTACCAGGCATCGGAGGGGAATTCGGTGTCTTTAGCGTCGATAAGCGCGCGCCATGTCTCTAATGCCTCCTCGAGGCTGAGTAGCTGGACTGGGCCGATGATGTCCGTGCGGTTCGAGCCGTTGTGCCAGTGGTACAGCTCGACCAGCTCGGAGGGGAAATCGACGCCGGCTTTTTCCAGCAGCGGCGAATACGCGTTCACCGTCCGCTGGATGTCGGCGAGCGCCATCCCGTCGCCTAAAGCCATGAACGCCGGCGGGTAAACGGTGCCCATGAGAAATTCGAGTTCGTTGAGAGTCGCTGTGATCGTGAACGTGCTCTTCATGGCCCTCATCGTAATTTCACGCGGCGCACTTGTCGCGCGTTGTCGCACGTAGAATGTATATTTCAGTGCGCAATGGAAGCTGCGCCCCCAGCAGTGTCTGAAGTCATGACATAGTTGACACGGCGTGCCTGGGACATCATTCCTGATGGTTGACAGGTCAGTCGCGACATGGTTGACACTTAGGGGGCGGAAACATTCTGGGGTGATGGTTGACACCTCAGTCGCGACATCGTTGGCACCTTCCGCTACCCCCGCGCGTCTGGTGCCGATGCGGGGATCAGTCGGGACATCGTTGACAAATGAACAGCCCGAACCGCAACCTTGCCATCGTCAAAGCCGTCCGTGATCAAGGTGAACCAGTCATCAAAGTCGCCAAACGCTTCGGCATCTCCCGCCAGCGCGTCTACAAGATTCTTGCCGAGTTCGACGCCGGCGGCGCAGAGGCCATCGCCCCGAAATCCCGCGCACCGCACACCCACCCAAATGCCGTGCCGGACAGCTTGCGCAACTACATCATCGACATGCGCAAAGAACTCACCAAAGCAGGACTCGACGCAGGCCCAGACACCATCGCCTTCCACCTAGACAGGCAGGGGCTTCGCACCCCGTCAACATCAACGATCCGCCGCATCATCACTGACGCCGGACTCGTCGACCCGCAACCACAAAAGAAACCACGCAGCTCCTACATCAGGTTTGAAGCCGCCATGCCCAACGAATGCTGGCAAGCCGACATCACCTACCTCTTCCTCATCGACGGCAGACGCGTAGAAGTCCTCGACTTCATCGACGACCACTCCCGCTACCTGCTATCAATCACCGCCCGGCCAGCATTTACAGGCCCAGCAGTCGCAGCAGAACTCCAACGCCTCATCGACACCTACGGCCCACCGGCATCCACGCTCACTGACAACGGGCTGGTGTTCACCGCCCGGTTAGCCGGACGAAAAGGCGGCCGCAACGCTTTTGAGAAAGTCCTCACCGACAACTGCATCCAACAGAAAAACGGCCGGCCAGGACACCCACAAACTCAAGGCAAAATCGAACGCTTCCACCAAACACTCAAACGCTGGATCAACGCCCAACCACCCGCCGAAACCATCCCCCACCTTCAACGACAACTCAACGAATTCGCCGCCTACTACAACACCGAACGCCCCCACAGATCACTTGGGCGGCGCACCCCACAACAGGCATACACAACAGGACCCAAGGCCGAACCCAACCACACCCCCGAAGAAGAATGGCGCGTCCGCAACGATGTCGTCGCCCCCAGCGGCAAAGTCACCATCCGCTACGCCGGCAGGCTCTACAGCCTAGGAATCGGACGCGCCTACTACGGCGAAGAAGTCCTGATGGTCATCACCGACAACCACATCACAACATCACTAAAAGAAACCGGCGAACCCATCGCCGAGCACTACATCGACACATCCCGCAATTACCAAAAAGCCTACTGGCGAAAAGGCCAACCCCCACTGACCTGAAAACCAAAACCGGCGCCTTGGAAAAATAAAAACCAAGACACCGGTTTGTCCACCATGTCGCGACTGATCTGTCAACGATGTCGCGACTGAGGACAGCTGCGCCCCCAGCAGGATTCGAACCCGCGACCAGCCGGGTAGAAACCGGATGCTCTAATCCACTGAGCTATGGGGGCTTGCCCTTCTGTCGCACGTGCGGCGTGCGCGTTTGGGCGGACCTCATCGTAACGCACGGCGGGCGGCTTTCCATATTGCAGTCCATCGAAAGTAGGGTGATTGCCATGTCGCGTAAGCAAGCAGTGCAGTCGGCCTGGCCGGTCTATCTCGCGGTGCTGGTCGCCGGTGCCGTGGTGGCCGGGGCGTTGTCGTTCAGTTTCGTGGGGGGCTCGCTGGCCGCGCTGGGAATTCCGGACCCGGGTCCGCTGACCACCGCGGGGTTGCCGGCGTTGCGCGGCGTCGCGTGGTTGCTGGCGGCGCTGTCCACTGGGTCGTTCATGTTCTCGGCGTTCATGATTCCGCCGAAGGGCACGAAGCTTATCGACGCCCCGCTCACCGTCGACGGGCACCTCGCCGCCCGGACGGCATCCTGGTCCAGCGCGGGGTTGGCGCTCATTTCTGCGCTGATGATTCCGCTTGTGCTGTCGGACGTCTCCGGCACGCCGTTGGTCGAGGTCATCTTCTCGTCGGAGATGTGGGCCACTGCGCTGGACCGTGTGGCGGAGGCGAAGATCTGGCTGATCGTGGGGCTGATCGCCGCGGTTGTCGCCGCGGCGGGGTTGGCCTGCGGTTCGTGGGCTTCCCAGGTGCCGCTGTTCATCGGTGCGGTGATCACGGTCGTGCCATTGGGGCTGTCGGGCCACTCGGCGTCAGGCGGCAACCACGATTACGGCACGAACTCCTACCTGTGGCACCTGGTGTTCATGATGGTGTGGGTCGGCGGCCTGCTGGCGCTCATCGCCCACGGGCGGCGCTTGGGCCCGCACATGCCGCAGGCTGTGCGCCGGTACTCGATGGTGGCGCTGTTCGCCTTCTTCACGATGATGATCTCCGGCGTGGTCAACGCCCTGATCCGCGTGCAGTTCTCCGATCTCACCTCCACCGCTTACGGGTGGACGGTGCTGCTCAAGGTGATCGGCCTCGCCGTGCTTGGGCTGCTCGGCTTCGCGCACCGCCAGCTCACCATCCCGCAGCTGGAGGCCAAGCCGGGACTGTTCGTGCGCCTCGCGGTCGTCGAAACGCTCGTGATGGCGGCGGTGACAGGCGTGGCTGTGTCCATGGGGCGCACCCCGCCGCCTGCTCCCCTGGAACCCGACCTGACCGCGATGCAGATCCAGATGGGCTACAACCTCGAGGCCGCCCCGACGGTGACCAATGTCTTCGGCATCTGGCGCTTCGAGATGTTCTTCAGCGTTATCGCCGTGCTGCTAGCTGTGTACTACCTGCACCTGGTCCGCCGCGTCGACGGCTGGGACCATTCGCGCACCGCGTGGTGGTTGGCCGGCTGCGCGACAACGGTGCTGACGATGTCATCCGGAATCGGCATGTACATGCCCGCGAGCTTCTCCATCCACATGGTGGTGCACATGGTGCTGTCGATGGTGGTCCCGGTCTTCCTCGTGCTCGGTGCCCCGCTGACCCTGGTCAAGGAGGCGTACCCGGAAGGGGAGTTCAACCCGCGCGCATGGGTGGAAGCGTTCCAGGAATCCACCTTCCTGAAGGTGGTCACCTACCCGCCGGTGTCCACCGTGCAGTTCCTCGTGGTCTTCTACGTGCTTTACGTCTTCCCGTCGTTCTACGAGTTCGCGGTCTCCGAGCACGCCGGCCACCTGATCATGAACGCCGTCTTCCTGCTCTCGGGCTACTTCTACTTCTGGGACCTGATCGGGCCCGACGAGGTGCCGAACCGCCGCTCTACGGTGATCCGCTTCGCGTGGTTCGTCTTCTCCATGCCCATCCACCTGTTCATGGGCGTGTACCTGATGCAGCTCAATTTCATCCTGGCGGAGAACTTCTACACGAACCTCGAGCTGCCGTGGAACCCGGATCTGCTGCGCGACCAGAAGGTGGGAGGCGGCATCGGTTGGGCGGCCGGCGGTTTCCCCATGGCGCTTGTCTTCGTCATTCTTCTGCTGGGCTGGCTTCGCGACGACCGCGCCGACGCGAGAGCCATCGACCGCCGGGAAGCAGATTCCGGCGACGAGGAGTGGCGGGCGTACAACGAGATGCTCGCGCAGTACTCCGCGCGCACCAAGAACGGACAAAATCCGCGCCAGTAGAACGGTCCCGCTGTGGATAACTGGGACTTATCCACAGATTCGCGTTGGGGCGCTCGCGCGCAACCCGGATTGTGGGAAAAGCTAGAAGCGCCACCTCCTTATCGGGGCAGGTGGTGAACAAGAAACTCAACCGCAATGAAAGGTTCTACTGACCATGTCCCAACTTCCCATCACTCTTTCCGGCAACCTCACCGACGACCCGGTGATCAAGAATTTCGACACCGGCAGCACCCTGACCCGGATGCGCGTGGCCACCAGCCGCCGTGTGCGCACCGATAACGAGGACGAGAACGGCAACGCCCAGTGGGCGGACACGGACCTGCTCTACATCGATGTGGAGTGCTGGGGCCAGCTGGCCGTCAACACCCACGTCTCCCTTGTGAAGGGCATGCCCGTCGTGGTCGTCGGGCGCCTCGTCTCCGACAAGTGGACCGATGCCGAGGGCAAGACCCGCTACAAGCACATCATCAAGGCGAACCAGATCGCGCTGGAGCTGACCCGCTTCCAGGCGTCCTCCCGCTCGACCAGCGTGCAGAAGCACACCGTCAAGGGGATGAACGAGGTCGAGGAAACCACCCGCGACGACATTGTCGAAGAGACCGGCGAAATCGCCACCACCTCCAGCAGCTCCACAAGCCCTGCCAACTCAGGCGGGGAATCCGGCGTGGTGGAGCGCTCCGGAACGGCCGAGGATTTGAGCTTCGCCGACCGCGAACGCGAGAAGGTTGAAGCGGAGCAGGGGGCACCGGTGCCCGTCGGCTAGCTCCTGCAGCTTCGACGGCGCCTGATTTCGGGCTCACGGTACGGTTCCCGCGTGGGGCGGGTGATGTACCCTTTGTGGTGATTTACGTTCATCCGCCTACACGCTTGTAAAGGGGACTTTCAGTGGCCGAGTTCATCTACACGATGAAGAATGTTCGCAGGGCCGTCGGTGACAAAGTCATTTTGGACAATGTCACGATGGCCTTTTATCCCGGCGCCAAGATCGGCGTCGTGGGCCCCAACGGCGCAGGCAAGTCCTCGCTGCTGAAGATCATGGCGGGCATCGACCAGCCGAATAACGGCGAGGCTTTCCTCGACCCGGGTGCAACAGTCGGCATCCTGCTGCAGGAGCCGCCGCTGAACGAGGAGAAGACGGTCCGCCAGAACGTCGAGGAGGGCCTGGGCGACATCTTCGACAAGAAGCAGCGTTTCGAGGAGATCGCCGCCGAGATGGCCACGAACTACTCCGACGAGCTCATGGAAGAAATGGGCAAGCTGCAGGAGGAGCTCGACGCGGCTGACGCGTGGGAGGTCGACTCCAAGATCGAGCAGGCGATGGAGGCTCTGCGCTGCCCGCCGTCCGATTCGCCGGTGACCAACCTTTCCGGTGGTGAGCGCCGCCGCGTCGCACTGGCCAAGCTGCTCCTCACACAGCCCGACCTGCTGCTTCTCGACGAGCCGACGAACCACCTCGACGCCGAGTCCGTCCTGTGGCTGGAGAAGCACCTGCAGGATTACCCGGGTGCCGTCCTCGCCGTGACTCACGACCGTTACTTCCTCGACCATGTCGCGGAGTGGATCTGCGAGGTCGACCGCGGAAAGCTCTACCCGTACGAGGGCAATTACTCCACCTACCTGGAGAAGAAGGCTGAGCGTCTCGAGGTCGCCGGCAAGAAGGACCAGAAGCTGCAGAAGCGCCTGAAGGGCGAGCTGGAGTGGGTCCGCTCCTCGCCGAAGGCGCGCCAGGCGAAGAACAAGGCGCGTCTGGAGCGCTACGAGGAGATGGCGGCCGAGGCGGAGCAGTACCGCAAGCTCGACTTCGAGGAAATCCAGATCCCGACTCCGCCGCGTCTGGGCAACAAGGTTGTCGAGGTCAAGGACCTGAACAAGGGCTTCGACGGCCGCACCCTGATCAAGGACTTGTCGTTCACCTTGCCGCGCAACGGCATCGTGGGTGTCATCGGCCCGAACGGTGTGGGTAAGTCGACGCTGTTCAAGACGATCGTGGGCTTCGAGGAGCCGGATTCCGGTTCTGTCGAAGTCGGCGAGACCGTGAAGATCTCCTACGTCGACCAGAACCGCGAGAACATCGACCCGGAGCAGACGGTGTGGGAGGTCGTCTCCGACGGCCTGGATTACATTCACGTTGGCCAGAACGAAATGCCGTCCCGCGCTTACCTGTCCGCGTTCGGTTTCAAGGGCCCGGACCAGCAGAAGCCGTCCAAGGTGCTCTCCGGCGGTGAGCGCAACCGCCTGAACCTGGCGCTGACGCTCAAGCAGGGCGGAAACCTGATCCTCCTCGACGAGCCGACCAACGATCTCGACGTGGAGACCTTGGGCTCCCTGGAGAACGCGCTGCAGAAATTCCCGGGCTGCGCTGTGGTCATTTCGCACGATCGCTGGTTCCTCGACCGAACCTGCACCCACATCCTCGCCTGGGAGGGCAATATTGAGGAAGGCAAGTGGTTCTGGTTCGAAGGCAACTTCGGCGACTACGAGGCCAACAAGGTGGACAGGCTCGGCGAAGAAGCTGCCAAGCCGTCCCGCGTCACGCACCGCAAACTGACGCGCTAGTCCACCTCTCTCAGCCCTCCCGCGTGCGCTTTTGGCTGCATGTGGGGAGGGAGACACCCAACAGAAAGGACAGACGGACGCATGGCCGAGAACGCCCCGAACAATATCCAGCACATCACGTTGCGCTGGAATGATTTCGACCGTTACGACCACCTGAACAACTGCAAGTTCCTGGATATCTCGCAGGAGGCGCGCATCGCCTTCATGCGCGAGAATTTCAGCGACCGCGAGCAGGAATTCGGTGTGTTCGTCCGCCATGTTGAGATCGACTACCTGCGTCCGGTCATGGCCGACACCACGTCGGTCGAGGTGGAGACCACTGTCACGGAGATCGGCAACACGTCCTTCAAGACACGGCAGGATCTGAAGGACCGCCAGGGCCGCGTGTGCGGCGTGGTCAACACGGTGCTGGTCGCCGTCGACCTGTCCACGGCCTCCCCGCGCGAGATCACGCACGAGGAGCGCGGCATTCTCACCGCGGGCTCTGCTCCGGCGGGGGAGTAGTGGCTACCGAGACACTCACTGTCACGGCCGGGGCCGCCGGGCTCAAGGCGCTCGTCGAGCGGGCGCTCCACCTCGATGCGGGTGGTTCAGCACGCTTTTCGACGCTGGGTGCGCCCGGCGCACCCGGCACCCCCGCCGTCGACGTCTTTGTCACCACCCCGTTCGGATGCACTGCGGCACGCCGGGTGGCGGGCGAGGCCTCCCGCGACGGGGCAGTGGTGTCCCTTCAGGCGCTGCGCGATGCCCTCGCCGCTGGGGGAGGGGACAGTGGCGTATTCGATGCCGGCCCGCCGCGCGACGCGAACTGGTTGGGCGCATTGCCGCCGAAGTCGGGCTACACCGAACGTGATGTCGTACCGGTGAGTGTCGTGCGCGATCTGGCTGACCAGGGCCGGCGCCTGGCGCGGCAGTTCTCGGGACCGATGGGGCCGCCGCGGTCCCTGCTCGAGCAGATCGTGCTCACCGCTGACACGGAGCAGACGTCGGGGACACCGGTGGATGTGCCGATGCGCATGATCTTCACCTGCACGTCCCTCGGGCTCATTCCGGGGCCGAGCGCGCGGGTGGAGATCCCGCGGCATCTGCGCGTTTCCACCGCCGGCCGGTGGATCAGGATCGACGCCCCCTTCGGTAGCGTCTACCACTCCTCCGGGGGCATCAACCTGTTCGGCTAGCCGAACAGCCGTGTGAGGTGCTCCGACCCGAATTTACGGGCGGGATCCATGTGCTCGCGCAGCGCGCAGAATTCGTCGAAACGCGGGTACATCTCCGAGAAATCCTCCCGGCCGAGCGTGTGCATCTTTCCCCAGTGGGGTCGCCCGCCGGCGGCTTTGAGGATGTCTTGGACAGCGGGGAAATACTCGTGGGAGTTCATCGCCCGCGGCACGTGGAAGGCGATGTACATCGATTCGCGGCCGGTGGAGGTGGACAGAGCCACGTCGTCGGCGGCGGTGGTGCGCAGCTCGAGCGGGAAAGGGATGAGCCAGTTGCGGCGGTCCAACTCGCGGCGGATCTCGCGGACTGCCTCCGGGCCGTTTTCCAGCGGCACGGCGAATTCGGTCTCGTGGAAGCGCACCCGGCGCGGAGTGGCGAAGACGTCGTGGGCGCGGGAACGGTAGCGGTTCGCGGCCATCGCGCCCGCCGCCACGCTATTGAGCATCGGGGTTGCTTTAGGAACGGCCCGGGCCACGGCGAGCGCGGCGGCGAATGCGCCGTTGCCAATGAGGTCGTCTTCGATGAACCGCGTGATCCGGCCGCGCACTTTCGGGTCTCCGCCGGGGGCGGGAGCCCCGGGTGCCAGACGGGTATTCGACTTCACCATCGCCCGGTCCGTGTGAGGGAACCAGAACGCCTCGTAGTGGTCGACGGCGCGGGAGTTGGCCTCCCAGGAATCCAACACTGCATCGAGGCTATCGGCTCCCTCCTCCGCGAGCAGGTCGAAGGCGTCGACGCACTGCATCTCCACTTCCACGATGACACCCAGGGCGCCCAGCGAGACAGTCACCAGGCGCAGAGCGTCGGGCTCGGTGTCGATGGAGTACTCGCGACGGTTGCCGTCGGCGTCGATAAGCGAAAGACCCGTGATCGTGCCCGCGAAGCCAGTCCATTCGATGCCCGTGCCGTGTGTGGAGGTGGAGATGGCGCCGGCGACGGACTGGACGTCGATATCGCCTTGGTTAGCCAGTGCGAGTCCGAACGGCTGCAAGTACTCGGGGATGCGGTGCAGGCGGGTGCCGGCGAGGAAGCGGACGCGTTTCGTCTCCGGGTCGATGCGCACGATGCCGGCCAGCTTGTCCAGGCTGATCATCGATTGCGTGCCCGCCGCCACTGGCGTGAACGAGTGTCCGCCGCCGACGGTGCGCACCGTCTCCCCGGCGGGCAGGGTGCGCACGATGTGCTGCACTTCCTCGACTGTGGCGGGGTAGTAGAACGCGGTCGGGTTCGTGTTCACCGACCCGGACCAGTTGCGGAAGTTCACGCCCGTACGCATTTCAGGTTTGCTGATTGTGAAGGTCATCGCAGTGTCCACCCATTTCCTCTGTATGTGTCCCAAGTTTCTGCCGTGCCGTCCGGGTGGACGGCGACGATCCCGTCGACGTGCTCCGTCATCTCGCCGGCCTTCGCGTGGCGGAACCACACCAGGTCCCCGACGGCCACACTGTCCGCTGCCGGTCCGTGCAGCGGGGTCTGCACCTCGCCCGCGCCTTCTGTCGCGGAATAGCGCAGTCCGCCGGGGTGCACGGCGACAGGGACGCGGTCGGCGGCGGGCGGGCCAGAGGCGATCCAACCGCCCGAGTTGACGGTGGCCCACCCCCGCGCCGGGATCCGCGAGACTTGGCAGATGAAGAACGCGGCGGCGCGGTGGTTCACCGTGGCGAAGTGGTCGAAGATGACCGGGGTGTAGAACCCGGAGCCGGCCGCGAGCTCCGTCAACGTGCCTTCGGCGGCGCTGACGTCGAGCGAGCCGGTGCCGCCGCCGTTGACGAATTCCAGGTCCGCGTGAGCCCGCGCCGCATCGATGCACGCCTTGCGCCGTGGCCCCAGCTGCTCCATCGAGGTGCGCCGCAGCCACCGCTTCACAGACCCGGCCACGCCGGCCTCCGCATCAGTGACGGACGCGACCTGACCCTCGTAGGCCATGACCCCGACGAGGCGGAGGCAACGCTTATCGACGATCCGTCGTGCCAGCCCGTCCACCTGCTCCGGTGTCCGCACCGGGGAGCGCCGCGGCCCGATGACCGCGCCGGGCAGGTGCAGCGTGCAGTCCAGGTCGATGGCGACCTTAACGGGTCCCGAACCTTGTGCCGCCGCTTCGATCAGCTCGAGGTGTTCTTCGCAGTCGACCATGACGGTGATGACATCCCGCAGCTGCTTGTCTGCCGCGAGTTCCCGCAGCGCGGATGAATTCACGCAGGGGTAGGCGACGACAATGTCGTCGAAGCCTTCGGGTGCCAGGCGGATGGCCTCCGGGACGCTGTAGGAGAGGATCCCGGTGAAGCCGTCATGGTCGAGCGCCCTGCGCAGTGCAGTGACGCTGCGCAACGATTTCGATGCCACGCGGATCGGCAGCCCGCCTGCGCGGCCGGCCATCTCCTCGGCATTGTGGTCGAAGGCGGCGATGTCGACGACGGCGTACGGGGCCGCGATCTGCCCGCTCTCCACGAGCGGCGGCACGACCGCGAGCAATGTTTGTGAAGGGGTGGTGAGAGTGGACGGCATGACGCCATCGTAGTTTTGCAAAACTAATCATGGGGCGGTTTTCGCGCTTTGATTTGGTGCGCGACCCAGACCGCCCCGTTTTGGCGGGGCCGCGTCTACGGCATGAGGTTGCGGCCTGGCGAGGCCATGCCGGGGTGCTCCTCGGGCTTGTTGATCATCATGTACGCGACCCGCTGCATGTGGTTCCACAGTGCATCCCGCTGGGCGGGCAGGAGTTCTTCGCTGGTGAACTGGTCGAGGGACGTCTCCATTAGCTTCAACCAGCGCTCCGCTTCCTCCCTGCCGATGGAGTAGGGGAAGTGGCGCCGCCGCAGCATCGGCGCACCGCGCCGTTCGCTGAAGGTCTGCGGGCCGCCCCAGTACTGCACGAGGAACCAGCGGAGGCGGTCCTCGGCGCCGGCGAGGTCGTCTTCGGGGTACATGGGGCCGATCAGGTCGTCCCCGCGCACTTGTTCGTAGAAGCCGTGCACGAGCCGGCGGAAGAAGTCCTCGCCGAGTGCCTCGTACATGGTCTGCGCGTCGTTATCCATCGGGCCCCATCGTACGCCCCCGGCCGCACGCGGCCGGACCCCAGTGTCCGCCACCGTGAATGTAAAACCGTGACCGTCTGAAAGAAATGGACCGCTTGGTCTATTGTGCCTATGAGGATCAGAAAGGATTGTGATGTCTGCCGGATTCAACACCGATTCCATTCACGCTGGGTACGAGCCCGATTCCCTCTACGGATCGATCAACACCCCGATCTACGCGTCGACCACCTTCGCGCAGGACGACCTGGCCGTGACCCGCAACGGTTACGAATACACCCGCGTGGGCAACCCCACGATCACTGCGCTGGAGAAGGCCGTCGCCGCGCTCGAGAAGGCCGACTACTGTGTCGCCTACTCCTCCGGCATGGCCGCCGTGGACTCGGTGCTGCGCATCCTGCTCAAGCCGGGCGACCACATCGTCATCGGAAACGACGCCTACGGCGGAACCTACCGCCTCATCCAGCAGATTTTCAGCCATTGGGGCATCGAGAACACCCCAGTGGACATCACCGACGTCGACGAGGTCGCCGCCGCGATCCAGCCCAATACCAAGGTCGTCTGGGTGGAGACCCCGACGAACCCGCTGCTGTCCATCGCCGACATCGGCGCCCTGTCCGCAGTCAAAGGTGACGCCACCCTCGTCGTGGACAACACTTTCGCCTCCCCGTACCTGCAGCAGCCGCTCGAGCTCGGCGCCGACGTGGTCCTGCACTCGACCACCAAGTACATCGGCGGCCACTCGGACGTCGTCGGCGGTGTCGTGTGCGCCCGCCGCCCGGCGGACACCGAATCCAAGGGCGTGACCGGTGTGACCGCCGCCAGCTTCGACGCGCTGAACGATTTCGAGGACCAGCTGCGCTTCTTCTTCGGCTGGGTCGGCGCGATCCCGTCGCCCTTCGACACCTACCTCACCGCACGCGGCCTGAAGACGCTGGGCGTGCGCATGGACAGGCACTGCGACAATGCAGAAGCCGTGGCCAAGCACCTGGCCGCCTCCGACAAGGTCGACTGCGTGTACTACCCGGGCCTTAAAGACCACCCGGGCCACGAGACCGCCGCCCGCCAGATGCGCCGCTTCGGCGGCATGGTCTCTGTGGCCTTCAACACCGCAGAGCAGGCGATCACGTTCTGCCGCTCCACCAAGCTGTTCTGCCTGGCCGAGTCCCTCGGCGGCGTGGAGAGCCTCCTCGAGCACCCGGCCACCATGACGCACGTCTCCGTCGCCGGTTCCGCTCTCGAGGTGCCGCCGACGCTCGTGCGCATCTCCGTCGGCATCGAGGACGAAGCCGACCTCATCGCCGACCTCGACCAGGCGCTCGCGAAGCTTTAAGCCCCGGTTCTAGCTCTGCGCATCCACCGTGCGGTTGCGCAGCGCGCGGGCCGTGCGGTCCTGCCCCTCGGAGATGATGCGGCGCAGCCCGGCCGGCATGTCGCCAGCGCAGAATTCGTCCGCCTTCGCGATCGCGGTTTCGGACACATCCCACAGCGGGTACATCCCCTCGAGCGTCCGCTGCGCCATCTCGTTGGTCAGACGGTCCCACAGCTGAGGTGCGACGCGGAAATACTCGTCGGTCAGGCCTTCGAGCCCCTCACGGGTGAAGGTCAGCCCGTCCATCAGGTAGCGGGACTCGAGATTCGTGAGATCCTCGCTGACCAGCTTGTCCCACGCCCACCGCTTATCGACGCTCGCCCGCGCCCTCAACCGCGACACCGCCCCCTCGGAGGAAGGATCCTTCTCGTCATCGGCGGCCGAAACCGGCAGCTCTCCGGCGGCGATGAGCGAGGTCAACGCCAACCAGCGCGTTTCCTGGTTATCGGAGGACTCGAGCAGCGTGGTGAAGTGGTCCACCGTCTCCTTCTCCGGCGTGAGGCGGGCCAGGGCGCGGTCGAAGACGACCGCCGGTTCGGCCCCGCGGAATGCGGAGTTGAGCAGCTGCATGCCTTCCGCACGCCAGTCGTCGGCGACATATTGCTTGACTGCCTGCGTGGCTTGAGCGAGGAGGCGTTCCTGCACACTCGGGTGGGTCTCCTGGCCGGCGAAGCGGGCCACTAGACGCACGAATTGGCGCGCGGGCAGGAAACCGTCGCGCACCGACTCCCACAGCGACGACCACACGAGCGTGCGGGCGAGGGAGTCCTCGATGTCGCCGAGGTGCTCCAGCGCGAACTGCTGGTGCTCCTCCGACAAGCCCATGAGGCAGTAGGTGAGGTCGTCGTCGTTGACCAGGGCGAGGTCGTGCTCCACGCCCGCCAGCTCCGGAATTTCGGTGCGCTCCCCTGAGATATCCAGTTCGACCTGCTTGACGCGGGTGACGGAGCCGTCGATAAGCGAGTACAGCCCGATACGGACGCGGTGCGTGCGCAAGACACCCGACTCCTGGACAACAGCGAAGCTATCCGCGGAGATATCCGGGCGCAGGCGGGACACACCCGTAGTGCGCAGCCACTGCTGCGCCCAATCCGACAAATCGCGCCCCGACGCCTCCTCGAGTGCTGCGAGCAAATCGGCGAACTCGGCATTGGAGTAGGCGTGGTTGTCAAAGTGCGTGCGCACCCCGGCGAAGAATTCCTCGTAGCCGACGTACGCCTGGAGCTGCTTGAGCACGCTGGCGCCCTTGGCGTAGGTGATGCCGTCGAAGTTCTGCTCGGCAGTTTCGATGTCCGGTGCGTCGGCGGCGATCGGGTGCGTCGACGGGAGCTGGTCCTGGTTATATGCCCACGCCTTCTCCACCGAGGCGAAGGTGGTCCACGCCTCCGGGTACTCACCGATGCCGACCTGGGCTGTGGCCGCGGACCAGGTGGCGAACGACTCGTTGAGCCACAGATCGTCCCACCACTTCATGGTGACCAAGTCGCCGAACCACATGTGGGCCATCTCGTGGAGGATGGTGTCGTTGCGGCGTTCGAGGCGGTAGGGGGTCGGCTCGGACGTGAACACGTACTCGTCGCGGTAGGTCACCGCACCGACGTGCTCCATCGCGCCCATGTTGTATTCGGGGCAGAAGATCTGGTCGTATTTGTCGCCGAACGGGTAGGTGCGGCCGAATTTCTCGTGGTAAAAGTCGAAGCCGTTCTTCGTCTGCTCGAACAGGCGCTCCGAGTCCATGTGCGGAATAAGGCTCGCGCGGGCGTACAGACCCAGCTCGATCGTCCGCTCCTCGCCGTTGTCAGTGCACGTGTACGTGTCGGTGACGCGCTCAAATTCGCCGGCGCACACGCAAATGAGATACGTCGACAGCGGATAATCGATCGTCGTGCTGGTGGTGGCAGTGCCGTCGCCGTTGCCGGTGCGTTCCACAGCCTCGTTGAGCACCACGACATAGCGCTCCGGCGCGGTCACCGAAATCTCGTACGTCGCTTTGAGGTCGGGCTGGTCGAAGCACGCGAACGTGCGCATCGCCATCGCCGGCTCGAACTGCGTGTACAGGTAATCCTTGCCGTCAGCTGGATCGGTGAATTTGTGCAGGCCCTCGCCTGTGCGGGAATACGAGTGGGTGGAGTCGACCACCAGCTCGTGGGGGCCGGGGGAGAGGGGGAGGGAGCGGCCGTCGATAAGCGTGCCGTCGAGCGTTGCCTCGAAGTTGTCCGCGACGAGATCGAAAAACGTCTCTCCCTCTTTTGATTCAAATGTCACCGTCGTGCGGGCGGTGAAGGTGTCCGTGCCGGTGATGTCCAGCGCGATGCTGTAGTGCACCCCGCTGATCAACTCGGCGCGACGTTGGGCATCGGATCGCAGCAAATTCGTCTTCATGCAAACCAACGTACCGTTGTGGGCATCACCGATTTTTAGAGGAGTGGATTATGACTGAGCAAGTGACTTTCTGGTTCGACGTGGCATGCCCGTTCTGCTGGCAGACGTCCCGTTGGATGAAGGAAGTGGAGAAAGTCCGCGACGTGAACATCGAGTGGATCCCCATGTCGTTGTCCGTGCTCAACGACGGTGCGGACATCCCGGCCGATTACGCAAAGGCGATGGAGGCGAACTGGGGGCCGGCGCGCGTGTTCGCGAAGGTCAAAGCTGAGGCGCCGGAGAAGGTCGACGAGCTGTACACCGCCATGGGCACCCTCGTGCACCCCGGCGGCGAAGGCGGCAAGAAGGGCTACGGCGCGTACGACGAGATCATCGCGAAGGCTCTCGACGAGGTCGGGCTCGACGCCTCCTTCGCCGACGTGGCCAACACCGAGGAGTACGACGAGAAGCTGCGCGGCTACCACCAGGGCGCTATGGATGCCGTCGGCGATGAAGTGGGCACACCTGTGATCAAGCTGGGCGACACCGCCTTCTTCGGCCCCGTGATCACCCGCGTGCCGGAAGGCGAGGAGGCCGGCAAGCTCTTCGACCACGCTGTGGGCCTGGCGGACTTCCCGTACTTCTTCGAGCTCAAGCGCTCCCGCACCGAGGCACCGCAGGTCTAAACACCTGCAGCTACCCGAGCCCCGATCTTCTCGTAGGATCGGGGCATGCGTATTTACCTTGGAGCTGACCACGCCGGATTCGAGCGGAAGAATGAGATCGCCGAGCACCTGAAGGCCGCCGGCCACGAGGTGATCGACTGCGGCGCGCACGAGTACGACGCCGCGGACGATTACCCGGCGTTCTGCATCGCCGCCGCCGAGAAGACCGTCGCCGACCCGTCCTCGCTGGGCATCGTCCTGGGCGGCTCCGGCAACGGCGAGCAGATCGCCGCGAACAAGGTGAAGGGTGCCCGCTGCGCTCTCGCGTGGTCGGTGGAGACCGCGCAGCTGGCGCGCGAGCACAATAACGCCCAGCTCATTGGCATCGGTGGTCGCATGCACTCGCTCGAGGAGGCCCTGGCTATCGTCGACGCTTTCGTCGGCATCACTCCGGACCACCAGGTGGAGGAGCGCCACCAGCGCCGCATCGACATCCTCGCCCGCTACGAGGAGACCGGCGAGACCGAGGCGATCCCGGCACCGAAGACGCTGTAGTTCCCTGATTCTTAGCCTGACCCGCTCTTCGGAGCGGGTTTCGGGGTTTTCAGGGGTTTTCAGGGGTTTTCAGGGGTTTTCAGTGGGCGCTGAGTTTGAGTTAGTCCCGTTGTGCTCAGCGCGGTTAGTCCCGTCCGAAATAGCCTCCACAAAAGGCCAGGTCGGCTGTGACTGATGTGGCGTCACACTGCAACGGGACTAACTGCACCAATGGGGAGACGGAAATGTTCACTCAAGTGGACACTGTTTCCTCACACAACCTCCCCCGTAGAGGAATCATTGGCACGCGTGAGGGGGAAACACAGCAAACAGCAGGGGCTGAGCCTGCAGGAGATCCGGGAGATCGCAGCTGCTTTTCCTCGAGCGGCAGTCACGGGGCCTGCCGCCGCGGTGTGAAGCGTCCTGGTTTTCGTTCCGCTTATTTAACGCCCAACGTTTGAGCGCCTGATCGTTGATAGTAAGCGTCCTCCATCTCCTGTGGAGTGATATATCCTAGGGATTGATGAAGTCGCTGGTTGTTCCACCAGTGCACCCAGCGAAGGGTGGCAATCTCGACTTCACCGACCGATGCCCACGGCCGGTGGGGATAAATCAGCTCTGTTTTGTAGAGCCCGTTGACCGTTTCAGCCAACGCGTTGTCATAGGAGTCGCCAACGGTGCCGACAGACGGATCGATACCGGCCTGGGCGAGCGCTTCACCGTAACGGATCGACACATACTGCGAGCCGCGGTCACTGTGGTGGACAAGCCCTTCTGAGCGAAGATCACCAGCGTGATACAGGGCGTGCTCAAAGGCCTCCAGCGGCAGTTCATCGGTACGCATGCTCGCCCGGGTCGCGACACCGACGATCTTTCTGGAGTACACATCGGTGATAAACGCGGTGTAGGCAAAACCAGACAAGGTGCGTACATAGGTAATGTCAGCGACCCACAACCGGTGCGGTGCGGGGGCAGTGAAATCACGGTTGACCAGGTCAGGGCGGCAATCTGGCACGTTGGCCCGAAGCGTTGTCATCGGTGTGCGGCCACGCCTGCGGCCGTAAATGCCAGCTTGCTTCATCAAACGCGCGGTCTGATCACGACCGATGTTCCAGCCGGCGCGCTGCATGGCCTTCCACATCTTGCGGATCCCGTAGACGCTGAAGTTGTCCTCGTAGACCCTCACCAATTCAGGAATAAGCAGCGCATCTGACAAACTTCTCGCCGACGGTGCTCGTGTTTTCGCTGCTCGGTAACCGCGAGAGGTGATGAACCCACATTCTGTCTCTTTCAATGTGCGACAGATAGCCTCGACCCCGAAGCGATCGCGATACGCATCGATGTATTCGATCATCTTCTGGTGGGACGGTCGAGTTCCGCCGCGAAAAAAGCTGACGCGGTTTTCAAGATCTCATTAGCCCTGCGTAGCTCCTTAATCTCTTTCCGCAGCCGCTTCAGTTCGTCAGCCGTTGACTCGCCGGCGCCAATCTCAACATCGGATGAGACCATATTCGGCTTCAGCCAATCGTTGAGCGTGTGCGCTGGAATGCCGAGCTTTTCACCGATCTCTACGGCTGCACCCCATTTCGAACACCCTTCGAGCTCAACGAGGTCCTCAGCCAAACGCACTGCCTTGGCCTTGAACTCGTCACTGTACTTCCTTGGCATGATTCCAATCCTTCTCTAGAAATGATCGGAACTAAACCCAGGACACTTCAGTGGCACTGGGGCTTCCCACCCTGGGGTGGGTGGAGGCGGTGGATCTGAGGTATTTGTCGGGGGCCAAGTCGGGGAAGCAACCGAAGGACCCGCGGGTGATCTATCGCAGTGGGCAGTTGAGGTCTGACCTCGTCCAGGAGCGCAATGGCGTTGCAACTGTCCATCCGATTCAAGTGCTGTTCGACATCTACCGCTACTACGGCAGACTCGAAGCGCTGGTGCCCTTGGAGCATGTGCGTTTCCACCAGCGCATTTCCCAGGAAGCGTTGCTGGATGCGGTCCAAAGCATGTTGCCCAGGGCGAACGGGATTCGGGGGTTTGAGGAATTGGTGGGGTGGAGTGCGGGGACGTCGCAAAGCCCCCTGGAGACGATTGGCCGCGACGCGGTGCTACAGGCGGAAATTCCAGAGGTGCATTCCATTCAGTTCCAGGTTCGGTTCGAATACGCCGGAGCGTTCGGCGAGTACCGCGCAGCAGTGGTGGACGCGCTCATCAACGGGTGGCTCGTCGTGGAGTTCGACGGCCGCCTGAAGTACGACGGGACGTATGGAGCGCCTACCGATGTGATGCTCGCCGAGTTGGAGCGCCAGAAGCAGCTTCAAAGTCTGGGGCTCACCGTCATTCGGGCAGGTTGGCGCGATGTGATGGCGGGCAAGCTTGTCAGCGATATCCGTCGCCTTCTCCGCGCCCACCCCAAAGCCGCGTGATCAGGAATGCCACTGCGCGAGCCGCTCGCGCAGGATCTGTTCCGCGTCGTCGTGGGCGGCGCGGTTGCCGTCGGCGGTTCCGCCGAACATGATCTGCCATCCGTTCGGGACATCATCGGCATTAGGGAAGAACGCGTGCCCCGCGTCCGGGTACACGTGCGCCTCAATATTCCCGCCCTGCTCCGCCAGCGCATGCGCGGCATCGGCGGACTGCCACATCTGGTCGTCCTCGCCGCCGAAGAGCAGCACGTTTCCACCGAAGTAGCTTAGATCGATGCGCGCATCATCGCCGGCATTCGCCGCGGTTGATTCGTACGTCGCGCGGTAGGAGACCGGGTAGCCCGTCGCCATATCCCATGCGAGTTTCGCGCCAGCGCTTATCGACGCCTCCCTGAACGACGCATACCCAACCTCTTCACCACGGTCGGTGAAGGACGGCTGGTCGGTGCCGGTGGAGAAGTCCAGGCCGCTGTAGGAATGATCCGCAGGGGCGAAGGCGACGATGTTGTCCACCGGGTAGCCGTGTGCTGCGAGCAATTCCGCGAATTCCGCGCCTTTGGAGGTGCCGATCACTGTGACGGGGCCGTCGCCGTCGGCATTGTCATTGATGTAGTCAATGACTTCGTCGAATTGGTCCAGCGGAACATTGGCGAGAGCCGGGGCCTGTTTGGGTTGGCCGAAGAAAAACAGGCTCAGGACTTCGTAGCCGTCGTCGGCAAGCGACGATGCGCGCTCGTAGTCCGGCGATCCTTCCGATCCGCCGTAGACCACGACAACTCCGCGGTGCTTCTTTTTCTCCGGGCGGAAGTGGAAGCCGTTCAGGTACTCTCCCTCGATGGCGGTGACGAGTTCGGAGGTGGGGTAGGAGGTTTTGTCCGAGCTCATTCCGCTTTTCGACGCGTCCGTGATCGGGTATTTCTGCCCGTTATAAGCGCGCAGCCCGACAACCACGAGCACCAGTACGAGAATGGCAGCTAGTAGCCCGAGCATAACTTTCCCGATGGCGCGTAGTGCTTTCATACTTTCACTATCGCACTTTCACCAGCCGGCGAAGTGGCGTTCGAGGCGGAGCGGTCCGTCAACGAGCGAAAGGCCGAACTCGGCGAGAGCGTCACCGGATGTGTTCAGCTCGCTCGGGCGCGTCCGCAGAACACGGGAGCGGTGCGAGCGGATAGTCAGCGTCGGGGAAGTCGAGGAATGTGAGGGGGAGAGCTGGACGAATAAACCGTCTTTCGTCTCGCGGAGCAAGCGGTGGAACCGCTCGGCGCTGTCGAGGACGAAGGCGCCGTCGACATCGACCGAGATGCGGTGGTCTGAGATGGAGCTGTAGCCGGTGGCGGGATAGAGGCGCACGCGGGGATCTGCCCGGAAGAGATCGGGGATGTCCAGGGCGGAGTTGAGATAAATGGTGGCGTCGAGGGCGAGCCAGGAGCTGACCACCAGCTCGAGGACACCGGGGCTGTCGAATTCGGGGTGGTGGGCGAGGTACACGCTGAGATCCGTGGTGCCAAAGCGGACGCCGGACGGGCGGGCGATGGGATGCGTGATGCGGTGGGCGAGGGCGGTGGTTTCGACATTCTTTACCCGGGCTTCGTCCGCGGCATCGGGGAAGCGCTCCCCGAAGTCGTCCTCGTCGTGGACGGCAATAGCGTGTGGCTCGTGGATGAACGTCGCGCCGTGATTCCAGGCGCGGAACCCGAATTCCCAGTCCTCGCCGCCGTAGCCGACAAACGTGCCGTCGAAACCGCCGATGCGCTCAAAGAAGTCCCTCGAGCAGGTGAGCACGGAGGAGATGATGAAGCGCCAGGAGGTGTCGTCGGGGGCGGAGAGGTGGTGGGTGGTGGACCAGGCATCGATAAGCCATTGGGGCTCGGTGCGTGACGGTCCTGTCAGCCGGGTGCCCACGACCACGGCGCGCGGGTCGGCCGCAACGTGGCGCGCGGCGGCGGCGAGGTACCCGGGTTCGGGGACGGTGTCGCCGTCGAGGAAGGCGAGAATCTCGCCGCGGGCGTGGGACGCGCCGAGGTTGCGCGCGGCCGCGGCGCGGAAGCCAAGGTCGTCTTGGGTGACCACCGTCGCGCCGGGCACGTGGGGGACGTGGTCGGACCCGTCGTCGGCGACGATGATTTCCACCTCCTCGGTCACGTCCTGCGCGCGGACGGCCTCCACGACCCGGTCGAGGGACTCGGGGGCGTTGTAGTGCGGGATGACGACGCTGATCATGCGCGGCTCTTCCAAAGCGTCTGCCACTGCGCGGCGACGTCGTCCCACGTCCACGACGGAGGATCGGCGGGGCCGGGTTCCGAGAAAGCGTCGACGGCTGCCCGCCACCCACCGGTCGCGGCCGGGTCGACGAGGGTGATGCGCCCTGGCAGCCACGCGTCGATTTCACGGGTGTAGTCCGAATCGGTGGCCAGCACGTGCCGGCCGGCCCCCAGCCACGTCATCAACGAGCCGGAGGCCGAGAAGTGCTTGTGGGCGCACACTGGCACCGCGATGCAGCCCATTTCGGCGGCGAGTTCATCGTCGGTCAGCCAGCCGGTGATCTCCGCGTCGAGTCCCGCATCGGCGGCGCGCCGGAGAAGGCCTTCGGCCCAGTTCTCGTGGCCTGATGACACGGAGCCCAAGAACCGCAGGCGGTAATCGGTGCCTGCGAGGTCGTCGATGAGGGTCTCGTAGCCCTTACCGGGGTAGAGGAAGCCGAGCACACCTACGGTGCCCGGCTCGGGCGCGAACGAGGAGTCGATGCGGGGAATGGGCAGGCGCACTACGGAGACGTCCACACCGCGGGAGCGGAAGAAGTGGGCCTCGTGGTCCGAGTTGGTCACGGCTACACCGCCGGAGTCGAGGCACGCCTGCGCCAGGCGCAGGTAAGCAGGTGCGCGCCGGGCGAAACGCTCCTCGCCCTCCTCCGGTTGGGGAATGTCGTGGAAGCTGACGCTTAAAGCGCGCCCACCCACACGGGTGAGGAGGGAGCCCACCGCCTCGTCGGGGCTGGGGCCGAAGAGGTGGTCGGTGAACGTGGTGTGGATGCAGCCGGCCGGAAGCGGCGCACTGCTGAACTCTTCGTCCCGGATTACGGGGGCATCCGCCACCGCAGCGAGGGCGAGTGCGTACTCCGTTACCCCGTGCCCGTCGGGCCCGACAACGAGGTGGGTGGGCTGGCTCATGAAAGAAGCTCCAGTGCGGCGATGCGCTCGGCGTGGCGCTCGAGACCGTGGGCGACCAGTTCGGGCCGTGCGCGGTAGTGCTCCAGCTGGGCGGCGACAATCTCGTCCCAGGGGATCTCCCCGCCGCCGCGGCGGGTCCAGGTGTCGCGGTCAGGAACGGAGGTGCCGAGGGCGGAGGCTGCGTGGGCGTCGATAGGTGCGTCGAGCTCGCCGAGCATCTCGTAGTCCGGCAGCTCGATGTCACCGCCCAAGCCGAGAGCTTCACGGGCGCGGGAAGCCACGACCGCGAGTGTCGCGTTATCGGGGTGGTTCACGGTGTGCCAGACAGGGGCGGTCTCCAGGTAGTCGGAGATCAGCACTGAGCCGTGGCGCTGCTCGCGGGAGCGGAGCTGCTCCACGGACATGTCCGCCGCGCGACGGTACGCTTCGGCGGCGGGGCGGTGGGAGACAGGCTCATCCAACCCGCGTGCGGCGGCGGCCAGGATGCGTAGGTCGTGGTACGGGATCACCGGCGGGTCCTGAGAGGAGTCCGCCGGGTCGCGGATGATGGCCTGGTAGGGCATGAGGCCGTCGTAACGCAGGACAGGCACGATCACGTGGCGCGCGCTGCGGGGCAGCTGCGCCAGCGTCTGCGAGGTGCCCACGGGCAGACCGCGGTAGTCGTCGCGGATCGGCTGGGTGACCAGGATGTCGGTGCGTGCGAGCATGTCGGCGAACCATTCCATGTCCTCCGGTTCGAGCTCGTGAACAGGGGCGATGCGGGTGGACTCGACGTCCCCGGCGGATGAGATGAGACGGCGCAGGGACTCGGCCTGGCAATTACCGACGACAGTGAGAAACGGCATGGTCCCCCAATATAGCTGCGCAAACAGCAGAGAATCTCGGGCACTGTGCCGATAGGTGCGCGAGCGTTTATATTAGGAACGTAAAACGGGCCGACCCACCTGGGCCGGTCCCAATTATTGCGAGCAGGACGTGAAGGGCGGTGGAATGAAAGTTCTCTCGATCCCTGCGGAACATGTCTACCCGCAGGCGATTCAGCCTGAAGGAGTGAGCTTTCACCCCGACCCCGACATCGACGGCAACTGGTGGCCGCACCCTGCGCTAGAAGCCGAGTGGTGGGACACGCCGCGCGATGTGGACCTGGTGCACATCCACTTCGGGTACGAGCACCGCACCCCGGAGCAGCTCCAAGAGCTGGTGGATGCGCTGCCGGTGCCGCTTGTCGTCACAGTGCACGATCTGGACAACCCGCACTTGTCGGATCCGACTGACCAGGAACGCCACCGCTCGAATGTGGGGGTGCTCGTCCGCGCGGCCAAGCAGGTGGTCACGCTCACCGAGTCCGCGGCGGCCACCATCGCGCAACGCTACGGGCGGGAGGATGTGGCGGTGGTGGGGCACCCGGCCGTGGTCAAGCAACCGCCCGATGTGGAAGCGGAAGCGGATGCCGCGATATTCCTTAAATCGCTGCGAGCCAACGCCGTCGCGGACGCGGACTTCTACCGCGCAATCGCCGCGCGTGTTCCGCTCACCGTGTACATGCACGATGTCGATGCGACCCTTCAGCTCCACAAAGAGCTTTCGCTTATCGACGGCATCACCCCCGTCCGTCACACCCCCATGAACGACCATGAACTGCACTCCGCTGTCGCCTCCCACCGAGTGTGCATTCTGCCGTACGTGCGGGGGACGCACTCTGGCTGGCTGGAAATGTGCCGCGACCTGGGTGTGAGCGTCGCAGTGCCTGATTGCGGCTGCTACGCGGACCAAGCGGACACGCCCGAGGCTGTGTCGGTGTACCGCACGGGCGAAGGCGCCGATGCGGGACGGGCCACGGCCGAGCTCCTCGCTGCCGGCCCGGTGCCGTACCGCGGCGACCGCGAGGCGCAACTCCAGGACATCAAGCAGATCCACGCCGGAATCTACGCGGCCGCTCTCGATGCGGGGGCCGCGCGATGACGATCACACTGACCGCCGCTGACGACCTGCAGAGCACCCCTCAATTGCGGATCGCTTTTGTCGCGCCCGCGCGCTACCCCATCCGCGAGCCGTACGCCGGCGGCCTGGAGGCGTTCTGCCACACAATGGTCAAAGCCCTGCGCGAGGAGGGCCACGAGGTGGATTTCTTCGCGGCCAAAGGTTCGGACGGCAACGTGAAGGGCTTCGAGCTACCCGGGGTGGACTGGGGGTCCAGCCCCGAGCGCGCCACCGACACCGGGTACCCGGCCGGGGAGAAAGAGCGCGAGGAACAGGCGTTTCTGCGTCTGCGTGAGCACCTGGTGGAGCAGCAGTACGACGTGGTGCACAACAACAGCCTCAGCCCGGCGATGTTCCCCTCGGCGGCGTCGCCCGAGCCGTTGCCGATGCTGACCACGCTGCACACCCCGCAGTTGCCGGAGATCCAGGAGGTCGTGGACGCCGCTGGTCACCTGGCGGGGCGGTTCGTGGCGGTGAGCACCACGACCGCGCGCAGCTGGGACATGCCCTCCCCGGTCGAGGTCATCCCCAACGGCGTCAACGTCAGGCGCTGGGCAGCGGGGCCGGGTGGCGACGGCGCCGTCTGGTTCGGTCGGATTGTCCCGGAGAAGGGGCTGCACCTGGCCATGGATGCCTGCCGGCTGCTCGGCCTGCCGCTGACCATTGCAGGCCGGAAAGGCGACCACGCGTATTTCCAGGAGGAGATCGCCCCGCGGTTGGACGGTCAACTCATCCGCTGGGTGGGCGAGCTCTCCCATGCGGAGCTCCGCCGTCTCGTCGGACGTCACGCCGTCTGCGTGGTCACTCCCCGGTGGGAAGAGCCCTTTGGTCTGGTCGCTTTCGAGGCGATGTCCTGCGGTACGCCCGTCGCGGCTTTTGACCGCGGCGGCATGGGTGAGCTGCTTGCGGATGCCCCGGCTGTCCTCGTCGAACCCGACGACGTCGTGGCACTCGCTGGCGCGATCCACCGCGCGCTCCACACGGACCGCGCCGCAGCTCGCAGGTGGGTGGTGGAGAACCACAGCCTGACTCAGACTGCGAGGCGCTACGTTGATCTCTACCGGGAGGTGGTCGTGCGGTGAGCACGGGAACGAACGTGATCGGTATCTACTCGCACCATCACGGCAGCGGGCACATTCAGCGCTGCCGGAAAATCCAGCACGAACTGCGTCAGATGGGATGGGACGCGGTCATCTTGTCCACTGTGCCGGGCGCTGACGTCGTCATCGCGGATGATGCTGGACACGGCCATTCCGGCCGCGCCATGACCGCCGGCGGGACACTCCACTACGCCCCGTACGGTAACCGCGGGTTGCGGGAGCGTTTCGCCGCCGTCGCGTCCTGGGTGGCGGAGAATGACCCGGCAGCATTCTATGTGGACGTCTCCGCGGAGATGTGCATGTTCCTGCGCCTCATGGGTGTTCCGGTGATCACGCTCGCGATGCCGGGGCTGCGCGATGACATGCCCCACCAGCTCGCCTACCGCCAGTCCGATGCCATCATCGCGGCGTGGCCGTCGTGGGTGCCGGTGCCTGAACACATGCGCATGCACTCGGACCGCCTCCACCTGGTCGGCGGCATCACCAGACTCGAGCGGCCCGCCGCAGTGAGCGGAGCGGAAAGCAATGTAGAGCGCGACCCGCACCACGTCGTTGTCATGGCCGGCCAAGGAGGGTCGACGTGGGAGCCGGGGGACTGGGCGGCGGTGGAGCAGGCCTGCCCCGATTACCGCTTCACGTTCCTCACCGGGGAGAACCGCGTGGAGGACCCGACGGAGCTGATCGCCTCCGCGGGCGTCGTGGTCGCCGCGGGCGGCCAGAACTCCATCGCGGATATCGCCCACTTGGGCGCCCCGGCCGTGATTCTGCCGCAGCCCCGGCCGTTCATCGAGCAGAAGGCGTCGGCCCAGCTGCTGGCACGCGAAGGCTTGGCGGTCGTACCCGAGCGCTTCCCGGCACCGGAAGAATGGCCGGAGGTGCTCGCCGCCGCCCGCGCCTTGGATACGGACTGGTCGCGGTGGGAGACCGAAGGGTCCGCGCGCCGGGCTGCCGAGGTCGTCGCCGCGGTCGCAGACGACCCCTCGGACGCAAAAGCAGCCATAGTGACGCTTGCCAACGCTGACCGCGTCAGCCACCTCACCCACCAGGTCAATCTCGCGCCCGAGGGCACTGACCACATCACAGTCGCGCTCGCCGACCGTGACGTCCTGGTGAAAGCAGTGCCGAAGAGCCACGTCGTGTCCGTCGACGGCGAGGAGGACGGTGCCAGCACCAATGCCGGCAGCAGCCACCCGAACCTCGCCCGGGCACGCAACCGCGGGGCAGCCGAGGCGATCGCGCGCGGAAATGATGTCATCGTCTTCCTCGATGCCGACTGCGTCGCCGGCGGCGATCTTGTCCCGCTGTACATGAAGGCGCTCGCGCAGCACCCGAATGCGGTGGTCGCCGGGCCGGTGACGTACATGGGGGAGTCGGAGCTGCGCACGGTGCGTCCCGACCCCCATCCAGCGCGCCCGAATCCCCCGGCGGGAGAGGTCGAACGCGCGGGGGATTACAACCTCTTCTGGTCCTTATCGTTCGCGTGCACGGCCGCGACGTGGCAGACGATCGTCGATAGCTTCGGCGGTTTCGACGAAGCCTTCACGGGGTACGGCGGGGAAGACACGGACTTCGCCTGGAACCTGCGCGAACACGGCATCGACCTGTTGTGGGTCGGTGGCGCGCACGCCTACCACCAGTGGCACCCCGTCTCTTCACCGCCGTGGGAGCACCTCGACGACATCCTGCGCAACGCCTCCGTCTTCCACGGCAAATGGGGCACGTGGCCCATGCAGGGGTGGCTGCGCGCCTTCGAGGAGGCAGGAGCAATCGCGCTTAGCGACGGCTCCTTTAAGCGCACCCCCTAAGCCCTCAAGCGAACATCTTCTCGCCGACGAAGCCGGTCTCGCCCACGCCGGGCGGGATGAGATACGTGCCCGTATTCGTCGTCTTCAGGTATTCGAGGAACATATCGTCGCGCGACAACGACTGATGCACGGTGGCGAACCGGTCGACGGTGCGCGTGTGGGCGATGAAGAACAAACCCGCGTCCAGCCGCCCCTGGTCATTGGAACCGTCGACGAAATTGAACGAGCGGCGCAGCATACGGATGCCGCCGTTCTGGTCGGGGTGGACGTTGAAGAGGTGCGAGGTGTGGTCGATGACGGGCCGGCCGCGCTCATCCGTGGCGGTGAAATCTGGCTCGTCGAATTCGTCGGTGCCGGTCAGCGGTGCACCCTCGACCTTGTCGCGGCCGGTGACGCGTTCCTGCTCTTGGAGCTGCAGGGTGTCCCAGACCTCGATGTTCATGGCGATGCGCCGGACCGTCATATACGACCCGCCCGCCGCCCACGGCTGCGAGGAATCCGCCGGGATCCACACGTGCTCGTCGAGTGCATCGGTGTCTTCAGCGCGGATATTCGCCGTGCCGTCCTTCTGGCCGAAGAGGTTGCGCGGGGTGGTCGCTTCGCGGGTGGTCACGGCTGCTTTGCCAAAGCCGATCTGGGACCAGCGCAGCACCGCATCCGGCACCGCCAGCCGCGTCAGGTTGCGGATGGCGTGGGTGGCCACCTGCGGGTCGTTGGCGCATGCCTGGATGCATAGGTCGCCGTCGGACCGCTCGCGGTTGAGGAAGTCGTTGGTCATCGGGGGCATGTCCGTGAACTCGTCCGGCAGCTTGCCCGCCAGACCGAACTGGTCGCGGAACAGGCTGCGCCCGAACCCGAACGTGAGGGTCAGCGCGGACGGGCCGAGGTCGAACGCCTCCCCGGAATCATCCTGCGGGAAGTTCTCGTCGCCGCCGAACGCGCCCTTGGAGCTCACTTCACCGCCGAGAGTGAGTCGGCGTGCCGCCTCGGTCCAGCGGGTGAGCAGGTCGATCAGGTCGTCCCGGTCCGCCTTTTCGTCCATGTCGAAGGCCGCGAAGTGCAGGTTGTTCTGCATCGGACTGATGATCCCGGCCTGGTGGTCGCCCGCGAAGTCGATGATCATCTCCTCGTGGGCGGCACCGTCGATGTCGCCGCCAGAACTGCCGGAGCCGCCGGCGGAAGAGCCGTCCTTGGAGCAGGCGGCGGCAGCCGCACCGGCGGCGCCGACACCGCCGAGGGCCAGGAATTTGCGCCGGTTGAGCTTGCCCATTTAGGATTCCACCTCCGCGTCCACGTTGAGCCCGAGGACGGTGCCCGTCAGGTTGGACAACGGTTCACGCAGCGCGTCGAGCGAACGCGTCAGCTCCGCCTGCTCGCCGGAATCGACCTCGTCGTAGTCGACGAAACCGGATTCGAGGCTGCCGTACTGGTCGAGCAGTTCCTGGATGTCGTTGAATCGGGTCTCGATTTCGTCGACAAGCTTCTGGCCTTCCTCCCCGCGCTCGGTGGCGATGCCCTTGACCATGTCGAAAGCGATGCGCGAGCCCTGGATGTTGGCCTGGAAGTCGTACAGGTCCTTGTGCGACCACCAGTTCTCCTCGCCGGTGACCTTGGTGGTGGCCACCTCCTCGAGCAGCTCCATCGCGCCGTTGGAGACGAAGTCGACGGTGATGTCCTGGTCCTCGATGAAATTCGGGGCGTTGACGGTGGTGTTCAGCTGCTCGACGTCGGCGATGAGCGTGTCCGCGATCTCGCGGCGCTTCGCGGGGTCGGACGGCTCCCAGTCCTCGCGGGCGGGCGAGCCGTCGGCGTTCTTGTCGTCCTCAGCCGGCGGCCACAGGTCCTTCTCAATGCGGTGGAAGCCGAGCCACTCGGTGAACGTCGGGTCGTCCTTTTCCAGCTCGTCGGCCTCGGCGATGTAGTCCACCTCGCGGTAGTCGATGCGCGGGTCGAGCACTCCGAGCGCCTCCGCGACGGGCTCGATGCGCTCGTAGTGCACGCGGGTGGTGGCATAGAGCTCTTTCGCTTTCTCGTCGTCGCCGGCTGCGTAGGCTTCCGCGAATTCCTCGACCTTGGGCAGCATCTCCTCGACTTCATTCTGGACAAAGGCGACGTAGTTGTCGCGTGCCTCGTTGAAGCGCTTCTCGTCGGACTCGGGGTGCTGGATCGGCTCGCCCGTCACCGTGAATTCGCTCTGGCCGACGTTCGCTCCGCGCAGACCCGGCTTGCAGGCCGTGTAGTAGCTGCCGGGCTCGAGCTGCACGGTGAGGTCCGCGGTGGAGCCTGGTGCGATGTTCTCGCGCTCGGCGATCACGCGCAGCCCGTCGTCGGCGAGCACATAGAATTCGGTGACGCGTTCACCGGCGTTCGTGATGGAGAATGTGTTGGTTCCGGACTCCACGGAATCCGTGGCCACCTTGCAGGAATCCTCGTTCGCCTGGACGTCGAGGGCGTCGCCCGAGCTATTTTCCACGCACCCGGCGAGCGGCAGAGTGAGTGCGGCAGCGGCGAGTAGGGCGGGGGAGCGTTTCATAGTGAGACCTTTCGTGCGTTTTCTTCGTGTGCGGAGACAGCGTCCGTTGCGCTTTCACGCTTATCGACGCGCCCCTGCTTCGCCGCCCTCACGTGCTTGATGAAGATGGGGACGATGACGGCGATGTAGATGAACCAGGCGATGACCTGCAGCCAGGACATTTGAGGCATGAATCCGGTGAACGCCTGGAGCAGCGTGGCGGTGATGCCGGCCGGATCGACAACGTCCTCGAGATTGAACGCCCACCCGAACGGGAAGGATGCCATCCAGAACGGGTAGGAATCGAATCCGGTGAGCACTTCGCCGGTGCGCGGGTGCGTCGGGGCAATGGGGGCGCCGGAGAACGGGCCGGGGAGGAACTGCGCCTCTTGGAGGTCGTGGACGGCGTAGGCGAGAATGCCCGCCGCGACGACAATGAGCAGCGCACTGGACCAGGTGAAGAAGGTGCCCAGGTCGAGCTTCAGTGCGCCGCGGTAGATCAGCCAGCCCATGACGACGGCGATGCCGATGCCGAGGAAAGCGCCCCCGACCGCGCTCGGAGTGGTGGTCCACCCCCAAAGCAGCAGCGTCAGTTCGATTCCTTCCCTGGCGACGGCCACGAACGCGAGCCAGAACAGCGCTTGCGTTCCTTTGGCGAGCGCTGCCCCGGTCTTGTCGTCGAGCATGGTGCGGAGCTTGCCGTTCTCGTTGCTCAAAGAGACGATCATGCCGGTGATCATGGCCACGGCGATGAGCGACATGATGCCGCCGATCGCTTCCTGCGCCCGGAACGACAGGCCGTAACGCCCGAAGGTGAACAGGGCGCCGAGCGCGGTGCAGATCACCGCGGCGGAGACGACACCGACCCACACGGTGCGGCCCGCTTTTGCGGCCCCGCCGTCGTTTCCGCGACGTGCGATGGCAGCGAACAGCATACCGACAATGAGTGATGCTTCCAGGCCTTCGCGCAGGCCGACCAGGAATGCTGCAATGAACATGGCTGGAACTTTCTTGTGCGTGACACGGCTTGTCCGAATGCGGTGACCAGCGAAACTTAGGGTCACCTTGACTAGCCAAGGTTAACCTTACCTAACGCTCATTGCGGATGAAAAACGCCCTCCCCGCTTCAGTGCGGGAAGGGCGGAAAAGCGAGGTGGGCGTGCCGATGAAACTCCGGAAAGAACCCCGGTCAGAACTTCGGGGCGCGGCGCTCCAAGAAGGCGGCGACGCCCTCGGCGTGGCCGGGGCTTTGGAGCAGTTCGGTTTGGAACCTCGCCTCGTTGATCAGGCTGCCCGGCAACTGGGGCAACGCGACCCGGTTCACAGCGCGCTTGGTCTGGGCGATGGCGCCCCGCGGTGAGGTGGAGAAGCTCTCAGCCCACTGCTTCGCGTGGTCGAGGGCGACACCGTCGTCGGTGACATCGGCGAACAAGCCGAAATTCACGGCGTCGGCAGCCGGAATGCGCTCCTGCAAGAGGACCAGCTGCATCGTGCGGTGGCGGCCGATTGAAGCGGCGAGGGTGGCCACCGCGCCGCCGTCCGGCATGAGTCCAATGCGCCCGAAGGGGAGGGTGATGAAGGACGATTCAGCCGCGACGATGAGGTCGCACGCGCAGGCCAGCGATGCACCAACCCCGGCGACGGCACCCTCAGCGGCGGCGATCACCGGCACATCTGCGCGGGTGATCGAGCCGATCATGTGCTCGATGCCGCCCAGTGAGTGCGCGGCGGCTTCCGTGGAGCTCTCGGCGGTGAACGCCTCGATGTCCATGCCGGAGCAGAAAGACTTCTCGTCGCCGGTGACGATGATGCAGCGCACCGCCGGATCGGCGTTCGCCGCCTGAACGGCATCGCCGATCGCCCAATAAGAGTCCGGCTCCAGCGCGTTGCGCTTGGCGGGGTTGGAGATGCGGACGAGGGCGAGGGTGCCGTCGATAAGCGAGGTGATGTTCCCCTTGAGCTCGCGCGACATTGCAGCGGCCTTTACTTGACGAAGCCCGCGAGGCGGCCCGTGATGATGTCCGCCGCTTCATTCGCGATGCGGGTGACCACCTCGTCGCAGGTCGGGATGTCGTTGATGATGCCCTGGACGATGCCGCAGGACCAGATGCCCGCGTCGATGTCGCCGTTCTCGTAGACCGTGCGCCCGCGCTGGCCGGAAACCAGGTCGCGCACCTCGGGGAACTCGGCGCCGGCGTTGAGCTTCTCCACCACCTCGCGGCTGACCTCGTTCGAAGCCACGCGTGCGGTGTTGCCCAGGGTGCGGAAGATGAGCTCGGTGTCCAGCTCGGAGCGGGAGACGATCGCTTCCTTCACATTGTGGTGGACCGGCGCTTCCTCGGTGCACAGGAAGCGGGTGCCCATGTTGATGCCCTCGGCACCGAGCGCGAGAGCCGCCGCCATGCCGCGGCCGTCGGCGAAACCGCCCGACGCCACGATCGGGATGTCAAGCTTGTCGGCCGCCGCCGGGAGGAGGACGAGACCCGGGATGTCGTCCTCGCCCGGGTGGCCGGCGCATTCGAAGCCGTCGACGCTGACGATGTCCACGTCCTTCTGCTGCGCGCTCAGCGCGTGGCGCACGGAAGTGCACTTGTGGATCACGGTCACGCCCGCGTCCTTCAGCATCGGCACGAGCTGTGCCGGGTTCGCGCCCGCCGTCTCGACGATCTTGACGCCCTTCTCGACGGCCACACGCAGGTACTCCTCGTACGGCGGCGGCGTGATCGTCGGCAGGATGGTCAGGTTCACGCCGAACGGCTTGTCCGTCATCTCCCGCATCCGGTCGATTTCCTTGCCCAGGTCTTCCGGGGACGGCTGTGTCAGCGCCGTAAGGATACCCAGGCCGCCCGCATTGGAGACAGCGGATGCCAGATCGGCGGTGCCGACCCACTGCATGCCGCCCTGGATGATCGGGTGCTCGATACCGAGCATCTCGTTGACACGGGTCTGAATCGTCGTTGCCATTGTCGGCTCTCCTTTTGGTCTCGTTGTCTCCACGTCGATTTCAACGTGATTGTTCGGACTGCCTAATGAGAGCCACATTACACATTGGGTGGAAATGTTGCGTAGGTAACGCGATGTTGTTCAGTGCGCTGAATGAATCCGGCGGGGGATTCCCTGAAAGGCCACGTGGAATTAACTTCCCTGTCAGCTCCCTCGAATATTTTTCACAGTATGTCTTCCACGTCCCGCCGCACGGTTCTCAAAGCTCTCGCCCTCGGTGCGGGGGCCACTCTGGTCGCGCCCGTTCACGCGCTCGCGCAAACGGGACCAGGACTCAGCTCGTCGGGCTCGTCTGCCCTCCAGCTCTTCGGTCCAGCAGGCGGTCGTGCCGTGGGCTCCTCGGAATCCGGTCTCGTCGCTGGCAATGTCGGCTTCAACTCGCGCGGGCGCTTTCTCGTCGGCGACGTCCAGGTGGTCACTGTGACTGAGGACTCGGTGACGATCTCTTGGCTGACGTGGGATGCACAAACGGACACCGCCAAAGCACCTCAAGGATTTCCTACTGCGGGGGAGCTGCGCGTATGGCCGGTGGACAATCCGTCGGACACTACCGTTGTCTCCAGTCCCTCGGACCGTTACTTCCACCAGCTCACCGCAACGGGGCTCAAGCCGGACACGACATACGCCTACCTGGCCACATCCCACGGCACAGAAGCCGCTGCCACCCACAACCGCGCACAGGAAGAGACGCGGTTGTTCACCACGCTTCCACGGCTCACCGGGCCGCTGCTGGGGACCATCGTCGTTGCCAACGACACACACATCGGGGAGAACGGCGACGGCATCTGGAAGAACAACTTCCCGCCCCCGGCTCGATCGCTGCCGGGGGAGCGCCCGTACCCGGAAGTTTCCCTCGACGCGGTGATCGACACCGCCCATGAAGTCGGGGCCAGCCACCTGTTCGTCAACGGTGATGTCACCTCGGAGGCGCGTCCGCGGGAGATTGAGCGCGCGAAGGAGCTGCTCGGCCGCTTCAACGGGAAAGTCCGTTGCACCCGCGGTAACCACGACCGCCCGCACAAGCTTTCCGACGGCCCCGAATACGCCGATGCCCCCGCATACGACGAGTCCCACACCGACGGGTGGGGTGCCGTCTTCGAGCCGCGCCAAACCGCTTGGGTTGAAGATGTACGCGGCGCGAACGGCGGTCTGATCGCCCGGGTAGTCGGGATTGACTCGACGAAGCTGGACACCAGCGGCGGGATGATCTCTCCGGAGCAATTCGAGCAGATTCAGGGCATTTTCGACGAAGACAGGGTGACACCGACCGTCGTCATGCTGCATCATCCCGCCACGCGGCAGGCGGCGTGGTCGAATCCGGCCGGCCCCGCCTTCGTCCTCCGCGACCGCGACATCATGAGGCTGCAGCGCATGATCGCCGCCCAGGACAACATCAAGCTCGTCCTCACCGGTCACACTCACCGCGGTCGGAAGAACCGCCCGGACGCGGCGAAGAATACTGTCTTTCTCGAAACCCCGGCCGCGAAGAACTGGCCGACCGGCGCGACCCAGATCCGCTTCTTCGCAGACGGCATGGCGGTGAATTTCCGCCAGAATTCCTCGGAGGAAGCCCTGCGCTGGGCTGCGCGTACCCGCTGGACTGTTTTCGGGCTCAGCCCGGAGACGATGCTCGGCCCGCTTGATTCCCGAGCGCTGGTGATCGGCTACTAAAAATCGAAGTCGAAGCCGCCGCCGCCGAAGTCTCCGAATCCATCGAAGAAGCCGCCGCCGTCGTCGGTGCCTCCCATCTCTCCGGCGTCCATGCCAGCGTCGCCCATGTCGCCAGAGTCAGCACCGTCAGCTCCGTCGGCACCTGTTCCGTCGAACCCGCCGGCCTCGAAGCTGTCCGCGCTGGCTGCGGTGGCCATGCCCGCGAACATTGTGGAGTAGAACATCATGGAGCTAGCCGCCCACATGCCGGTCATAGCGGCGGGTGCCCACCAAGCGGTGGAGTACCAGCCGGCCGGGACGGGGCGGCCGGCTACAGCGCCGCCGGGGTAGTAGTGCGGCGTGGCCGAGCTGGCGTAAGGGGAGGCCTGCACAGTCTCGCCGTCGAATTCGGCGCTGCGGGGTTCGCTCACGCGGCCGGCCTGGCGCTGCGCTTCCAGCTCTGGCAGTTGCGGGCCGGGCGCCAAACCGAGGATCTCGCGGGCAGCGTTGACGTAGTACATCCCCTCGAGGGCGGATTCGCGGGCCAGCTGCGCTTGGCGGACCGTCCGCGCCTGGGTCAGGGCGGAATTGGCGGCGTTGTAGCGCTCGGAAGCGTCGGCCATCGCTTGCTCGGAGGCGGTGTCGGTGCCGGAAATGGTGAGCACTTGGTGGCCGAGGCGGTCGACCCACCGTCGGGCGTCGGCAAGCGCGTCCTCGAAATTGGCTCCCTCGACCTGCGCGCGCTGGCTGTTGTTTTGCGTGCGGCCGATGAGCGTCACGGCACCGCCGACCACCGCCGCGATCACGGCACCGCCGACCACCGCCGCGATGACGAGCAAGCTGAGAAGTCCCATGTCCGATCCTTTCCGTAACTGTTTTCCCCAACGGTAGCTGAGCCTCAAACATTCCTTCCGAGATTCTTCCGTGGTGTCTTTTTGGAGTGGACCGTGCTGTGGGATACACTTGTCTGCGCGTATTCACACACGTTTACGCACGTGGGAATGTCGTATAGTGGCTAATACCTCAGCCTTCCAAGCTGAAGACGCGGGTTCGATTCCCGTCATTCCCTCCACTCGAGCCGGTTTCCGTGTCCATGCGGAGCCGGTTTTTTCATGCAAAGGACGTGCACAGCAAATGCCCCGGTGGTGAAACCGGGGCGGGGATGTACGGGGGCGCGGAGGCGCGGCTTAGTTCTCTTTCGGGGCTTCCGTCTTGACGAATTCGATGGCCTTGCCCTGGCTGGCCAGAGCGACAGTGTTTTCGTCGAGCTGGTAGACCGCCGGGTTGGCCTGAAGGATCGTTTTCAGTGCATCAGCGTCGGCTGTTGCGGCGTCGTCGCAAAGCGCCAGCGTCTCGGCGAGGTCCCCGACGCGCAGGTTGCCGGCGGAATCGAAGTGGTACGTGGCGTTGCCGGCGTTGCAGCCGTCGTTGTAGGCCAGGGTCCCGTCGGCGTTTCCGGCCGGCTTGAACTCAAGGGTGATGTCCTTGTTGTTCTTCGCCTGCAGCGGGGTGTTGAGCGCGGCCGTCGCCTTCACTGGGTCCAGGTGATTGGCACCCTGCGGCAGATCGACGGTCAGCTGGGAGTCCTGAGCCTTCCCGGGGCCGTGGATCGCGGAGCTCATCTGGGCGATGCGGCCTTGAATGCCGGAGGCTGAGGAGAGCTCCTGCGCGCCAGCGGTGCCGGTGCCGAGTGCGCCACCAGCGAGGGCGACGGCGGCGGTTGCGACTGTCAGTTTCTTCACGTTCTTCACGGTTGCGCGTGTCTTGGAAGTCATGTTTTCAACGGTATGGGCGCTGCGCGCAGAATCAAGGACTTGAAGCAACACCAATGAGGTTATGACGTGCCGGCCACCGTCCCGCCAGGTTCGCGTGCGTCGAAGTCCAGGCTCACGGCCCTCTTCCCGCCCCCTATGATTCGGGGGTTTTCCGGAGCACGCTAGAATCGTCTCCCGTGAGCCAGCCCGGTGCCAAGCCGGCGGTTTTCACCGACCAACGGGGCGTGGCGCAGTTTGGTAGCGCACCTGCTTTGGGAGCAGGGGGTCGCAGGTTCAAATCCTGTCGCCCCGACAAGGAGACGAAGTCTCCCCGAAATACTTTGAACGATTCCGCAATCTAGATCTAGCCAGGAGAGAATTTCCGTGAAGACTTCCGTGGACAAGCTCAGCGACACTCGCGCGAAGCTGACCGTGACCGTTCCGTTCGACGAGCTCGGCCCGGAAATCGACCAGGCGTATAAGGCCATCGCCCAGCAGGTCAACATCCCGGGTTTCCGTCGCGGCAAGGCACCCCGCCAGCTTATCGATGCCCGCTTCGGCCGCGGCCCCATCCTCGAGCAGGTCGTCAACGACATGCTTCCGACCCGCTACGAGGCCGCTGTGACGGAGAACGACCTGAAGGTCATCGGCCAGCCGGAGATCGACATCACCAAGATCGAGGACAACGACGTTGTCGAGTTCACCGCTGAGGTGGACGTCCGCCCGGAGATCACGGTTCCGGACTTCTCCAAGATCTCCGTCGAGGTCCCGGCCCTGAAGATCGACGACGAGGCTGTCGACGAGGAGCTAGACAACCTCCGCGCCCGTTTCGGCGAGCTGAAGGACACCCGCCGCAAGATGAAGAAGGGCGACTTCGCTGTCATCGACATCGAGGCATCCATCGACGGCGAGAAGATCGAGGAAGCCTCCACCGAGGGCATCTCCTACGAGATCGGCCGCGACGACCTCATCGAGGGTCTGGACAAGGCCATCAAGGGCCTGAAGACCGGCGAGGAAGCCGAGTTCACCTCCGAGATTCAGTTTGGCGAGCACAAGGGTGAAGAGGCCACCATCAAGGCCACCGTCGTGCAGACCAAGGAGCGCAAGCTGCCGGAGCTGGACGAGGAGTTCGTCCAGATGGCATCCGAGTTCGACACCGTCGAGGAGCTGCGCGAGTCCACCCGCTCCCAGCTCGAGGAGAACAAGAAGGCGCAGCAGGCCGCCGACATCCGCGACGAGGTGCTGAAGGCCGCTCTCGAGCAGACCGAGTTCGAGCTGCCCGCCGCAGTCGTCGACGAGCAGGTCCACAACCAGCTGCACCAGATCCTCGGCCAGATGGCTCACGACGAGGCCGCTTTCGCCCAGATGCTCGAGGCGCAGGGCACGACCCGCGAGGAGTTCGACAAGGAGTCCCGCGAGCAGGCGGAAGAGTCCGTCCGCACCCAGCTGTTCCTCGACGCAGTCGCCGACCAGGAAGAGCCGGAAGTCTCCCAGCAGGAGCTGACCGACCACATCCTGTTCACCGCGCAGTCCTACGGCATGGACCCGAACCAGTTCATCATGCAGCTGCAGCAGTCCGGCCAGGTCGCCAACCTTTTCGCTGACGTCCGTCGTGGCAAGGCTCTGGCCGCCGCGATCTCCCGCACCTCCGTCAAGGACGACGAGGGCAACACCATCGACCCGGACGACTACTTCGGCGAGATCGACGACGAAGAGATCGCTGAGGCGGAGGCCGCCGACAAGGAAGTCGCTGAACAGGCTGAGACGGAGCAGAAGGCCGACGAAGCCGACAAGTAGGCCCCGGGGCTGACCCCGTCGCACCCCAAATACCTATTCCGCGATACCTATTCACTGGGTGATCGTGCTCCTGCCGAGTGAGCCGACCTTGACAATAGGCATCGAGGAATAGGTATTTGGACTTTGTGGGGGAGTTCTGCGCGGCGATCCCGGCCCAGCCTCTTCCGCGGCATCCCGGCATCCTTGCATTCCGGCGCGGACCCGCGGCGCCGGCACCTCTACGCTGTCAGCGAACACAGCCCCGCCCGCGGAATCCGCAACTAGGGTGGGGCGTTATCGTAGGCGAGAAACGATTGATATTGATTAAAGGAGCACATCGATGACTTCTCCGGCAACCGGCATGAACTTGGGTGACTCGGTGTACGAGCGCCTCCTGCGCGAGCGCATCATCTTCCTAGGGCAGGAGGTGAACGACGAGATCGCCAACAAACTGTGCGCGCAGATCCTGCTGCTGTCCGCGGAGGACCCGAACCGCGACATCTCGCTGTACATCAACTCGCCGGGCGGCTCGGTGACGGCCGGTATGGCTATTTACGACACGATGAAGTACTCCCCGTGCGACATCGCCACCTACGGCATGGGCCTGGCGGCGTCGATGGGCCAGTTCCTGCTGTCCGGCGGCACGAAGGGTAAGCGTTTCGCGCTGCCGCACGCGCGCATCATGATGCACCAGCCGTCCGCAGGTGTCGGCGGCACCGCCGCGGACATCGCCATCCAGGCTGAGCAGTTCGCCCAGACGAAGCGCGAGATGGCGGAGCTCATCGCGGAGCACACCGGCCAGACCTTCGAGCAGATCACGAAGGACTCGGACCGCGACCGTTGGTTCAACGCCCAGGAGGCGAAGGAATACGGTCTCGTGGACCACGTGATCTCCAGCGCCCAGGGCACGATCAGCAACTAACCGGCAGAGCTACACACAGAGGAGAAAATCACTATGTCTTTCCAGATGCCCAACTCCCGTTACGTCCTGCCGAGCTTCATCGAGCAGTCCTCGTTCGGCACGAAGGAGACGAACCCGTACTCGAAGCTGTTCGAGGAGCGCATCATCTTCCTGGGCACCCAGGTCGACGACACGTCCGCGAACGACATCATGGCGCAGCTTCTCGTTCTGGAGTCGCAGGACCCGGACCGCGACATCACGATGTACATCAATTCCCCGGGCGGCTCGTTCACGTCGCTGATGGCGATCTACGACACGATGCAGTACGTCCGCCCGGATGTCCAGACGGTGTGCCTGGGCCAGGCCGCGTCCGCCGCCGCCGTGATTCTCGCGGCCGGTGCGCCGGGCAAGCGCGCCGCGTTGCCGAATTCCCGTGTGCTCATCCACCAGCCGGCCACTGAGGGTGCGCGCGGACAGGTGTCCGACTTGGAGATCCAGGCGCAGGAGATTGAGCGTATGCGTCGCCTCATGGAGGACACGCTTGCCCGCCATTCGGGCCGCACGTCGGAGCAGGTCCGCATCGACACGGACCGCGACAAGATCCTCACCGCCGAAGAGGCTGTCGAGTACGGCATCATCGACCAGGTCTTCGACTACCGCAAGCTCAACGCATAAGCTTATCGACGCAAGAAGCCCGCCGCTTCCCACGAGTGGAGCGGCGGGTTTCGGTGTTGCGGGCCCCGGCTAGTCGCAGAGGATCATCTGTTCTTTGAGTTCGGCCGGGACACCGAGTTCGTCGATCTGCGCCTCGTCGTAGCACTTGAAGCCGGTGTAGCTGGTGCCGGCGGACTCGATGCCGGCCCACTCCTTGCCGTCCCACCGCATGTAGCTGGTGGCATCAGTGGCGTACGAACCCACCTTTGCGAAGCGGCCGTCGCAGTAGACCGAGACTTCTTCGCCCGGCGTGCCCTCCTCCATGGGTGTCCAGTGGCACGGGCCCTTCTCGGAGCCCTGCTCTTCTTCCTTCTTCTTCTCGTCTTCAGCGTCGTCCGCGTCATCGTCGGCGGACTCGTAGACCGTGGACACGGTGGTTGATGGGCGCTCGCTGGACGTCTCCTTCTCGCTTCCTTCCGCGGTGGAAGAGGTCTCCGGCGCGGAGGTCAGGTCCGGTTCCGCGAGGTTTTCATCGTCGGTACCGCAGGCGGCGGCAGCCAGCGGCAGGGTGAGTGCGAAGAATGCGGCGGTGAGGCGGCGAATGGTCATGGTGTGAGCTTCCTTTGTGCGTCGAATTTCGTTCACGGATACCTTAACGTTTCACCTGAACCACCCGACGGACCAGCGCTGGCTAATGGACCACAGTGCGGTCGGGTCCCGTCACGGTGAACGACGCGTCGTTATAGCCGCATTCGAGGCTTTCCTCATCGGGGGCTTGGCACCACCCGTTGAGATGCTCGAGGCGCTCACCTGGGGCGAGCTGCCCGTCGCCGGAAGGAATGCCTTCTAAAACGCCCCACGAAACGCCGTCGTCGCTGGCGAAGACGGCCCCTGGGCGCCCGGTGAACGGAGCCCACGGTTGCCCAGGCATGTCCTCGAGGTTCGGTACCGAATTGTCGGGGTTCGCCGAACACGCGACAGATGCCGCGCCCAGGACGCAGAAATAGTTCGTGCCCGCCTTGTCCATTTCGATGACGGCAGTCTCGCCCCGCTCATCCAAAAACGGAGTGGAAGAGACGAGGGAGTATTCGGGTTCGGCGGGCTCGCTGGACGTCTCGCTCGAGGATGAGACGGTCAATTTCGGCTCGGCGAATTCTTGGCTTCCGGAGCACCCGGTCGCGGTGAGCGAGAGAGTGAGGGCACAGCCGGCAGCGGCGAAGCGGCGGAACGTCATAGGCTGCAAACTACTTTTCCAAAAACGCCAGTAGCGCCTCGCTGAATTTGCCGGCTTGCTCTGTGGCGACTTGGTGGGAAGCGGATTCGATGGTGACGCACTGTGCCTCGCCCGTCACGCCCGCGGCGATTTCCTGGAGCTGCTTCGGGCCCGTTGAGGGGTCTTCGGCGCCGGCGATCGTGAGCACTGGCACGGTGATCTCCTGCAGGCGGTCGTCGAAGCCCCATTTCGCCAGGGCATCGCCGCACTGCGCGTAGGCCTCGGGATCGACGGAGCCGACCATCGCCTTGAACTTGTCGACGACCTCTGGCGAGCTTTCCTTGAATCCCTCCGTGAACCAGTTGTCCACGGTGGGGTCGACGATGGGGGACATACCCTCGTTGCGCGCTGTGGCGGAGCGCTGATGCCATTTGCCGGCGCCGCCGAGGAAGGTCGCGGTGGACGCGAACACGGCCCGTTCGATTCGGTCGGAGGTGGCCGCCAGATACTGGGCGATCGCCCCGCCCATCGAGAGCCCGACGATGGTGCAGCGCTCGATACCCAGGGAGGAAAGGGTCTCCAGGACATCCTTGGCGAGGTCGTCGACACTCGTTGTCCCCGCATCCACGGCAGGGGTGGGGGAATCGCCGTGGCCGCGGTGGTCGATGCGCACGACGCGGTAATCAGCTTCCAGTGCGGGAAGCTGCGGCTCCCACGCCTCGTGCGTGGTGCCTATCGACGGGAGGAGCACCACAGTTTTCTCACTGGTTTCGTTGCCGGATACGATGGAATGCAGTGTGGTCATGCCTCTCATTGTCCCCAAAAATTCGACGGTGTGCAGGCACCCGGCGATGCTTCCCGCGGTCGGGCGCAGCCATCTGAGATAGTGGGGGAATAATCAGGGCAGTGGCCGCTGTACCGGCAGTATCCGGAATGTTCACCCCACGGGGTAGCGTTGGGGTCTAACACGGACGAATTAGACGAGTTAAAGCGAGAAGTAGAACACCACATGGCAGTGACACAAGACAGCTCGGACCTGTTGAAGTGCTCTTTTTGCGGCAAGAGCCAGAAGCAAGTGCGCAAGCTCATCGCCGGCGGCGGTGTGTACATCTGCGACGAGTGTATCGAGCTGTGCAACGAGATCATCGAGGAAGAGCTGGCGGGTTCCCAGTCCCAGGACAACGGGGACGACGGCAAGCTGCCGCGCCCGTCGGAGATCACGGCTTTCCTCGACCAGTACGTGATCGGCCAGGATCAGGCTAAGCGCACTTTGGCCGTGGCGGTCTACAACCACTACAAGCGCGTGCGCACCGAAAAGGACGGGCTGCGGAAGAAAGACGAGGACGTCGAGATCGCCAAGTCCAACATCCTGCTGCTCGGCCCCACCGGCTCCGGCAAGACCTACTTGGCGCAGACGTTGGCTCGGATGCTCAACGTGCCGTTCGCCATCGCGGATGCCACGAGCCTGACTGAAGCCGGCTACGTGGGCGAGGATGTGGAGAACATTCTGCTCAAGCTGCTCCAGGCCGCGGATTTCGATGTGGACCGGGCGCAGCACGGCATCATTTACGTCGACGAGGTGGACAAGATCTCCCGGAAGTCGGAGAATCCGTCGATCACCCGCGATGTCTCCGGTGAAGGCGTGCAGCAGGCGCTGCTGAAAATTCTCGAGGGCACGGTGGCCTCTGTCCCGCCGCAGGGCGGCCGCAAGCACCCGAACCAGGAATTCATCCAGGTGGACACCACCAACATCCTGTTCGTGGTCGCGGGTGCGTTCGCAGGGCTGGACAAGGTCATCGCGGAGCGCGTGGGTAAGAAGGGCATCGGCTTCGGCGCGGAGATCGACAGCGCCGCCGAACGCGAGGAACAGAATATGCTCGCCCAGGTGCAGCCGGAGGACTTGGTCAAATTCGGCCTCATTCCCGAGTTCATCGGCCGCCTTCCCATCGTGGCCGCGGTGGAGAACCTCGACGAAAAATCCCTCGTGCGGGTGCTCACCGAGCCGAAGAACTCGCTGGTGAAGCAGTACCAGCGTCTGTTCTCCATGGACGGTGCGGAGCTGCGCTTCACCGATGGTGCCCTCTCCGCCGTGGCCAAGAAGGCCGCCGACCGTGGCACCGGTGCCCGTGGCCTGCGCGCGATCATGGAGGACACCCTCGTCCCCATCATGTACGACCTGCCCGACCGCGAGGATGTGGAGGAAGTCGTCGTCGACGCCGATGTCATCAACGGCGCGGGCGAACCGGAGTACGTCCTGCGCAAGACCAAGAAGTCCGCGTAGCCGGCTGAAAAACCGGGGCGCAGACCGTCCCCGCTTATTCCCCTGAAGGTGTGGCGGTGTAGTTGGGGTCGTAGATGTCGTCGATAAGCGTGTCGGCGATGTAGTCGCCCTCGCTGGACTCCTCCTCGTCTTGCTGTTCGGTTATCTGAGGCGTGGGGTAAGACAGGTAGGACTCGTAGCCCGAGTTCGGGATATTCGACGTCAGGAACGTCAGCACCGCGTCGATGGTGAGGCGACGCATGCCCTCAGTGTTCGCGGGGCTGAGCAGGTTGATCGAGCCGAATTCTTCCACTGCCGCGTGGTTGCCCACGCGGAAGAACGTCAGCGACGCGATGAGGACGACCACATCGGTCGCGGAAACACCCGGGCGGAACGCGCCGGCGTCCTGCCCCATGAGCAGGAGACGCTCGATCTGCAGGAGCACCTCCGAATCGTTGCGCGCCGCGTTGATCTCCTCCGGTGTGAGCACCGGATCGAGGTTCTCTCGAAGTAACAGGCGGATGGAATCCGGGTGCTGGATCATGCGGTTGTACAGCACGTCCACAAAGCGGCGGATGCCCTCGACGGGAACGGCGTAGGACCGGTCCAGGAATTCCTGGAGCGGAGAGAAACTCCACGCCGCGCGGGTGAGCGCCCGGTGGTACAGACCGCGTTTGTCGCCGAAGTGGTAATGCAGCATGCGCTTGGACATGCCCGCCTCGCGGGCAATCGTCTCGAGCTTGGTCGCGGCGTAACCCTCGCGCGCGAAATGGGTCAGCGCAATGTCCACGGCGCGGTCCAGGGTGGCGGAATCGGCCTTGTCGGCCGGCTCGCCGCCGGACAGGGGGCCGGGTTGCGGGGACTCCGTCACAGCGTCTCCTTTGAAAGCTCGCAAAAAGAGTTCAGGGAGGGGCGCGGACGCCCCGCCCTCTCCCTATCATCGTGCCCAAACGGGGTAGCTCGCGCCGAATGAACGGAAGAAAGTGGGCGCAAGATGTGGAAATTGCCTAGTGCAACGGGGGTAGCATGGACGGTGTCACAGACCGCGCACGCCTATTCGGGGGGTCCCGTCACCGCCCCGGAGGGCCCAGAAGCGAAGGAGATTTCATGACCCATCCGCACGAACTCACTAAGTCCGTCAAGGTCGCCGTCACGGGTGCCGCAGGAAATATCGCCTATTCGCTGCTGTGGCGGATCGGTTCCGGCGAGGTCTTCGGCGCGGACACCCTGGTGGACCTGACGCTGCTGGACATCCCGGATGCCGTGGGTACGGCCGAGGGCGTGGCCATGGAGCTCAACGATTCGGCGCTGGTGAATGTCCGCTCGATCACGGTCACCGACGAGCCGGCGAAGGCCTTCGACGGTGCGAACGCGGCGTTCCTCGTGGGCGCGAAGCCGCGCGGAGAGGGCGAGTCCCGCGCCGACATGCTGGCCGCCAACGGCAAGATCTTCGTTGAGCAGGGCCGCGCGATCAACGACCACGCGGCTGAGGATGTGCGGGTACTCGTCGTGGGCAATCCGGCGAACACGAACGCCTACATCGCGAACAAGGCGGCACCGGATGTAGCCCCAGAGCACTTCAACGCGTTGATGCGGCTCGACCACAACCGCGCGATCTCCATGCTGTCGGAGAAGCTGGGGGAGCACGCGAGCGCCTTCGAGAACATTGTCGTGTGGGGCAACCACTCCGATACGCAGTTCCCGGACATCGCGTATGCCACCGTCGGCGGCGAGGCTGTCGCGGACCGCGTGGAGCGCGAGTGGTACGAAAACGAGTTCATTCCGCGCGTGGCTAAGCGCGGCGGCGAGATCATCAAGGTGCGCGGCCGCTCGTCGGCGGCGTCGGCGGCGTCGGCGGCGGTGGACCACATGCGCGACTGGGTGAACGGCACGGAAGGCAAGTGGGTTACCTCCGCGGTCGTTTCGCAGGGCAGCTACGGAGTCGACGAGGGCCTCGTGTTCGGCTTCCCAGTCATCGGCATCAACGGCCGCTGGGGCACCGTCGAGGGCCTCGAGCTTTCCGACGCCCAACGTGCCCGCATCGACGCGAATATCGAGGCGCTGCGCTCCGAGGCGGAGATCGCCGACAAACTCTTCTAGCACCTCGGAGCCCGCGGGGAAGCGGCAGCTACACTGTCTTACCGTGACTGAATCTAGCGGGAAGTACAACGAGCAGCTCATCGGTGTTAGCCGGGCGGATGCCTTGCCGAAGAGCTGGGAGCCTCAGGACCACGAGCAGGGCATCTACGAAGATTGGGTGGCCAAGGGGTATTTCACGGCCGACCCGTCATCGGGCAAGCCCGCCTATTCGATCGTGTTGCCGCCGCCGAACGTGACCGGCCAGCTGCACATGGGGCACGCGCTCGACCACACGCTGATGGATTCGCTGGTCCGCCGCAAGCGCATGCAGGGCTACGAGGCGCTCTGGTTGCCGGGCATGGACCACGCCGGCATCGCCACCCAGACGAAGGTCGAGGCGATGCTGAAGGAGACCGAGGGCAAGGACCGCTACGACTACGGCCGCGAGGAGTTCATCTCCCGCGTGTGGGAGTGGAAAGAGAAGTACGGCGGCACGATCACGTCGCAGATGCGCGCGATCGGCGATTCCGTTGACTGGTCCCGCGAGCGCTTCACGCTCGACGAGGGGCTGAACCGCGCCGTCGTGACCATTTTCAAGCAGCTTTTCGACGCTGGCATGATCTACCAGGATTACCGCCTGGTCAACTGGTCGCCGGTGCTCGAGACCGCCGTGTCCGATATCGAGGTCGTGTACAAGGACGTCGAGGGAGAGTTCGTCTCCATCCGCTACGGCTCGCTCAACGACGATGAACCCCACCTGGTCGTCGCCACCACCCGCGTGGAAACGATGCTCGGCGATGTGGCCATCGCCGTCCACCCCGACGACGAGCGCTACCAGCACCTGATCGGCGCCGAATTCGACCACCCGTTCCGTGACGACCTGAAGCTGAAGGTCATCGCCGACGACTACGTTGACCGGGAGCTGGGCACCGGCGCGGTGAAGATCACCCCGGCCCATGACCCGAACGACTACGAGATGGGCCTGCGCCACAACCTGGACATGCCGATCATCATGGACAAAACAGGCCGGATCGCCGATACCGGTACCGAATTCGACGGCTTGACTCGCGAGGAAGCCCGCGTGAAGGTGCGCGAGGCGTTGGCGGAGCAGGGCCGCATCGTCAAGGAAGTCCGGCCATACGTCCACTCCGTCGGCCACTCCGAGCGCACCGGCGAGCCGATCGAGCCGCGCCTGTCGCTGCAGTGGTTTGTGAAGGTCTCCGAGCTCGCGCGCATGTCAGGTGAGGCTGTCCGCGAGGGCGACACCGTCATTCACCCGGAATCCCTGGAGAAGCGCTACTTCGACTGGGTGGACAACATGCACGACTGGACGATCTCGCGCCAGCTGTGGTGGGGGCACCGCATCCCGATCTGGTACGGCCCGGAGGATGCCGACGGTAACCGCGACATCATCTGCCTCGGCCCCGACGAGGAAGCGCCGGAGGGCTACGAGCAGGACCCGGATGTCCTGGACACCTGGTTCTCGTCTGCCCTGTGGCCGTTCTCCACTATGGGCTGGCCGGACAGCACTCCGGAGCTGGAGAAGTTCTACCCGACGTCGGTGCTGGTCACTGCCTACGACATTCTGTTCTTCTGGGTTGCCCGCATGATGATGTTCGGCACCTTCGCCGGCACCCAGACCCCGGAGATCCTCGGGGCCGGGACCGACGGGCGCCCCCAGATTCCGTTCGATAACATCTTCCTCCACGGCCTCGTCCGCGACGAGAAGGGGCGGAAGATGTCTAAGTCGCTGGGCAACGGCATCGACCCGATGGACTGGGTGCGCGACTACGGTGCGGACGCCCTCCGCTTCGCCCTGGCCCGCGGCTCGAACCCGGGCATCGACCTGCCGATCGGCGACGACAACGCGGCGGCCGCCCGCAATTTCGCCACCAAGCTCTACAACGCCACCAAATTCGCCCTGATGAACGGCGCGGCCGTCGGTCAGCTGCCAGCGCGCGAGGAACTCACCGACGCAGACCGCTGGATTTTGGACAGGCTCGAAACAGTGCGCGGACACGTCGATACGCTTCTCGATGACTACCAGTTCTCTAAAGCCAACGAGGAGCTCTACCACTTCGCGTGGGATGAGCTGTGCGACTGGTACCTCGAGATCGCCAAGACCCAGATCCCGCGCGACGGCGAGACGGCGCGCGGCCGCACCACCCAGATCGTGCTCGGCCGAGTCATCGACGTGGTTTTGCGCCTCCTGCACCCGACGATGCCGTTCGTCACCGAGGTCCTCTGGAAAGCGCTCACCGGGGAAGAATCCCTCTGCCTCGCCCCGTGGCCGACCGCCGACGACACCAACGGCGGCGCCGAGGTCGACGCAACCGCCCAGCGACGCATCGAGGATGCCATTGCGCTTATCACCGAACTGCGCCGTTTCCGCTCCGACCAGGGCGTCAAGCCGTCGCAGAAGGTGCCGGCGCGCCTCGATTTCGCCGCCGCGGACCTCGCGGGACAGGAAGAGATGATCCGCTCCATCGCCAGGGTGGAGGTGCCGGGCGAGGATTTCGAGGCCTCGGCAAGCGTTGAGGTGCGCCTGAGCGAAACCACCCTCGACGCGGCCCTGGACACCTCGGGCACCGTCGACGTCGCGGCCGAGCGCAAGCGCCTGGAAAAGGAGCTCGCCGCCGCGCAGAAGGAGCTGGACACCACGGGCAAGAAGCTCGGCAATGAGTCCTTCCTGTCCAAGGCCCCGGCCGAGGTCGTGGAGAAGATCCGCGAGCGCCAGAAGATCGCGCAGGAAGAGGTCGAGCGCGTCACCGCCCGCCTCGAGGCGCTGCCGGAGGCGAAGTAGTGGCGGACGGATACGAGATCCGGATGGACGAGGACGGGCTCGTGCTCAACCTGGGAGACGAGAGCGTCGCCGAGTCCGCTGAATCCGACGAGTCCGGCGACGGCGCAGCGGCGGTCCCTGTTCCGCGCCCCGTGAGCGAGTCCGACCTCGCCGACCTCGCCCGCGTGGAGGCCGAACTGCTCGCCCGCTGGCCCGAGACGACAATCGACCCGAGCCTCGAACGCATCGAGATGCTCATGGATTTCCTCGGCCACCCGGAACGCGCCTACAAGGTGATCCACGTCGCCGGCACGAACGGCAAGACCTCCACCGTGCGCATGATCGAGTCGCTGCTGCGCTCCTTCGGCGCGCGCGTCGGGCGCGCGACGAGCCCGCACCTGCAGTCGATCACCGAGCGCGTCGGCATCGACGGCGAGCCGATCCACCCCGCGGATTTCGTGCGCGTCTACGAAGAGATCAAGCCCTTCATCGAGCTTGTCGACGCGAAAAGCAGCCACCCGATGTCCTACTTCGAGGTCACCGTGGCCATCGCTCTCGCCGCCTTCGCCGACGCACCCGTCGACATCGCGGTCGTGGAAGTGGGCATGGGCGGCACGTGGGACGCGACGAATGTCGTCGAATCCGACGTCGACGTCGTCATGCCCGTCGGCCTCGATCACACCGACTACCTCGGCGAAACCATCGCGGAGATCGCGGGGGAGAAGGCCGGCATCATCCGCCGCCCGGAGTCGGTCACCGTCGTCGCCGACCAAGAGCCTGAGGCGATGCGCGTCATTCTCGAACGCACAGTGTCTGTCGGCACCGCAGTCGCTCGCCTGGACAGCGAATTCGGTGTCGAGGAAGCCGGCGTCGCCGTCGGCGGGCAGACCCTGACCCTGCGCGGGCTCTCCGGCACCTACGACAACATCTTCCTGCCGCTTTCCGGTCCGCACCAGGCCCGCAACGCCTCCGTCGCGCTTGCCGCTGTGGAAGCATTCTTCGGGGCGGGGGCGGAGAAACCTCTCGACGCCGACACTGTCCGCGCCGGGTTCGCCGCCGCTGTCTCCCCGGGCCGCCTCGAGCGTGTCCGCTCCACGCCGACCACGTTCGTCGACGCCACCCACAACCCCCACGGCGCGCGTGCGCTCGCAGCCGCTATCGAGCGCGACTTCAACTTCGCCCGCCTCATCGGCGTGGTGGGCATTCTCGACGACAAGGACGCCGCCGGCGTCTTCGAGGCGCTGGAGCCGGTACTGAGCGAGGTCGTCGTCACGCAAAACTCCTCGCCGCGCGCCGCCGACGCGTACGAGCTCGCCGAGACCGCCCGCGACATCTTCGGCGAAGAGCGCGTCCACGTCGAAGAGCACCTCCCGTCGGCCTACTCGCTGGCTGTCGAACTCGCCGAAGAGGCCCTCGAGGCCGTCGGAATGCAGTCCGGATCCGGTGTGCTCATCACCGGCTCCGTCGTCACCGCCGGCGAGGCCCGCGCCTTGTTTGGAAAGGACCCCGAATAATGTCCCGCCGCACCCCGCGCTCGCACCAGGAAGTCGAATACGGCCCGCTCGGCCCCGGCTCCGCGCCCGTCAAAGACCCAATCAAGGGGCTGAGTGGCGTGCTGTCCGGAACGCTGGTGATGGAAGCGATCACTATCTGGCTGTGCCTGACCGTGATCCTCAAGATCAACGAAGGCGAAATGTGGACCACCTTCAACTGGGTCTTCATCACCGTCATGGGTTTCGCGCACTTCATCGCCGCTTTCCTGCAGCGCCGCCCCGGCGCGCTGTGGATTGACGTGGCGCTGCAGGTCCCCCTGATCGTCATCGGTTTCTTCATCCACTGGTCCGTCGGCGCCGTGGGAATCATGTTCGGAATCGTCTGGTTCCTCATCGTGAAAATGCGGGCCGACATCTTGGAGCGCCAGCGCCGCGGCCTGCTCACCACGCAGCACCTCGGCACCGCCGACGAGGGGTAGCGGGCTCGAGGGGCGACCGTCGATAAGCTCCGCGAACATGTGAGCGGGGCTACCCCGAACGAAAAAAGTGATCGGGGCTCGAAACTCGAGTGTGATCTTTCCTATAATTGTGGAGATGTGTAATCCAGCACAATCTTTGAAGGAGATCCATGTCTGAGCCTATTTACATCACCCAGGCCAAGCGCTCGCCCGTCGGCACGTTCGGCGGTTCGCTGTCGCGTATGGCCACCATCGACCTCGGCACTCACGTTGCTAAGGCCGTGATCGAAGCCTCCGGCGTCCCCGCCGAGAAATTCGACTCCTCCGTGTGGGCCAACGTGGTCACCACGATCCCGCGCGACAACTACACCTCCCGCGCAGTCGCCCTCGAGGCTGGGTTGCCGAAGAGCTCCCACGCTTACGGTGTGAACCGCCTCTGCGGCTCCGGCGTCCAGGCCATTGTTTCCGCGGCGCAGCAGCTGATCACCGGCGATGCCAAGCTGTCCCTCGCCGGCGGCGTTGAGGTCATGTCCCAGGCACCGTACTCCGTCGAGGGCATGCGCCAGGGCCGCAAGATGGGCGACGGCCGCCTCATCGACTGGCTCACCGGCGCGCTGACCGACCCGATGGGCAACGGCGGCATGGGCGTCACCGCCGAGAACATCGCCGCGAAGTACGACATCTCCCGCGAGCGCCAGGACGAGTACGCTCTGCAGTCTCAGGAGCGTGCGGCCGCCGCGATCGCGAACGGCGAATTCGACGAGCAGATCGTCCCGGTCGGCGACTTCACCACCGACGAGCACCCGCGCCAGACCACCCTGGAGAAGCTCGGCGGCCTGCGCCCGACCTTCAAGAAGGATGGCACCGTCACCGCCGGAAACTCCTCCGGCATCAACGATGCCGCTGCCGCCACCGTCATGACCACCGAGTCCGGCCTGAAGGAATTCGGCCTGGAACCGCTGGCCAAGATCGTCTCCTGGGGTGTCGCTGGCTGTGACCCGGCCACCATGGGCCTGGGCCCCGTCGCCGCTGTGCCGAAGGCGCTGGACAAGGCCGGCCTGAAGATCGAGGACATCAAACTCATCGAGTCCAACGAGGCGTTCGCCGCCCAGTGCATCGCTGTCGCGGACCAACTCGGCTTCGACAATGACAAGACCAATATCCAGGGCGGCGCTATCGCGCTCGGCCACCCGATCGGCGCTACCGGCGTCATTCTGACCACCAAGCTCATCCACCAGCTGAAGAACGCCGGTGGCGGATACGGCCTCGTCACCGCCTGCATCGGCGGCGGCCAGGGCATCGCACTCATTCTGGAGGTTTAAAACACATGGCAGCTAAAGACATCACGACAGCAGCAGTCCTCGGCGCCGGCTCCATGGGTGCCGGCATCGCCGCGCACATGGCCAACGCGGGCATCAAGGTCCACCTCCTGGACCTGCCGCTCGAGGAGGGCGACAACCGCGACGGCCGCGCCCAGAAGGGCATCGACACCCAGCTGAAGCGCCACGGCTTCCAGCGCCCGGAGAACGCGGAGCTAGTCACTCCGGGCAACACGGAGGACCACCTGGACCGTCTCGGCGAGGTCGACTGGATTGTCGAGGCCGTCTTCGAGGACATCGACGTCAAGCGCGACACTTTCGCCAAGGTCGACGCGCACCGCGCACCGGGCACTCCGGTGTCCTCCAACACCTCCACCATCCCGCTGGAGGTCCTCCTGGGTGAGGCATCCGACGAGTTCAAGCGCGACTTCTCCATCACCCACTTCTTCAACCCGCCGCGCGTGATGCGCCTGGTGGAGTACGTCGAGGGGCCGGACACCTCCGCCGAGGTCAAGGAGCAGATGCACCACGTCCTGGAGCGCCAGATGGGCAAGGTCGTCGTGGATTGCCGCGACACCCCGGGCTTCATCGCCAACCGCATCGGCAATTTCTGGATGGCTGTCGGCGCGAAGACCGCGTTCGACACCGGCATCAAGCCAGAGCAGGCTGACGTCGCGTTTGGCCGCCCGTTCGGCGTGCCGCGCACCGGCATCTTCGGCCTGTTCGATTACGTCGGCATCCAGCTCGTCCCGGGCATTTGGGGTTCGCTGCTGAAGGCCCTGCCGGAGTCCGACGCGTACCACGACTACAACATTGTCGAGCGCGACGAGTTTAAGACTCTCCTGGACAAGGGCTTCACCGGCCGCACCGCCGAGTCCGGTTTCTACCGAGGCCGCGACGAGGTCTACGACTTCGCGGCGGGGGACTACCGTCCGAAGGAGAAGTTCGAGGTCGGCAAGGACCCGAAGGAGCTCATCGAATCGGGCACGCCGGAGGGCGATTACGCGAAGGAGGTTTTCGCGACCTTCATCAAGTACTGCTGCGATACCGCCCCGGAGATCGCCGACACGGTCGACCAGATCGACATCGCGATGCAGCTCGGTTACGGCTGGAAGAAGGGCCCGTTCGCGCTCGCGGATTCGCTGGGTATCGACTTCGTCGCATCGCTTATCGACGACACCCCGGCCCTCCTCAAGTCTGCCCAGCAGGCCGGCGGCTTCTATGCCGACGGCAAGGTTCTTGGCACTGACGGAAACCTGACTGACCTGCCGAACCGCGAGGGCGTCATCCGCGTGGCTGACTTGGTCGCTGGTGCAGAAGAGATCGCCGGCAACGGCGACGCCACGGTGTACAAGCTGACCGAGGGCGACTACGCCGGTTTCGGTGTCTTCGTCTACAAGACCCCGATGAACTCCAACTCTAATGCCGTCACCGAGCTGTGGACCCACGCGCCGGAATGGGACCTCAAGGGCCTGGTCATCGCTAACGACGAGGAGCGCGCCTTCTCCGCCGGCGCCGATCTGGGCACCCTGGCAAAGCTGTCCGGCCCGGAGGGCGACCGTGAGGAGCTCGCCCGCACCATCAAGCAGGGCATCGACGGTCTGCACGGCGCCCGTGTCGCCCCGTACCCGGTCGTCGGTGCTGTCCGCGGTGTGGCGCTCGGCGGCGGCATGGAGCTGCTGCTGCACACCGATGCGTCCGTGATCCACGCCGAGTCCCGCGTGGGCTTCCCGGAGCGCAACGTCGGTTTGTTCCCGGCCTGGTCCGGCCCGGTTCGACTCCTGGAGCGCCTGGTCGAGATCGGCGCACCGAACCCGCACGCGACGGCGTTCGGCGTCCTGCTCAACGTCAAGCCTGTCCCGGCGGTCAACGTCGACTTCTGGCGCGAGCACGACGAGGTCATCCAGTCCCCGGACCACGTCGTCGAGGGCGCCCTTGAGCTGGTGAAGAAGCTTGCCGAGGGTTACTCCGCACCCGCTGACGCCGAGCTCCCGCTCACCGGCGACACCCTCGCCTACACCGACGGTTCCGAGACGGACAAGGCCATCGGCGAAGCCCTGGCCAAGGTCTTCACCGGCGAGGGCACCGCGACCGAGGACGAACTGGCCCAGCGCCAGGTCGACGCCGCGACCGAGGTGCTGCAGCGCCAGGAGAACCACGATCGCGCCGTCGCCATGGCGACCACGCGCAAGCCGCTGAATAACTAGTCAGTGCGGCACGGAACCGGCATCCCGCATCGCGCGGGGTGCCGGTTTTGCGCATTATAGTGCGCAAACAACGCTTTCGGTTCGGGCTGCGGGGCAGTAGCGTGCGAACCATGAACTTCTCCGGACTGCTCCAGGCACTGGCCGACAGTGTCGTGGATTCGCTCGCCGACTTCGATCGGGAGGCCGCGCTCGCCGCCGGGCTCGATCCGCGGCGCGTCCGCGAGTGGGAAGCAGTGCACCGCACGTATTTCGGCCGCACGAAGTGGACGAAATGGCAGCGAAAGGCCCTCGATAAAGCACGGACCAGTGAGCTTTCTATCGACCAGCTCGCATTCATTGAATCACGCCTTTTGCTTATCAGCGACCCCTCCACCTCCTGGCACACCCGCCTTTCCCTCCTGAATTTCCGCGGCAGTTTCGACGCTTTGAAACGCCGCGCGAAGAAGCTGGGGCCGGATCCTGAACCGGCTCCGCCCAAAAACGCCGTGAAATTCGGCCGCTCGCGGATGGGGAAGCGGTCCATGACGGTGACCGCCAACGAGCGCCTGCTCGCAGATACCGAGCATTTCCTCCGCGACGGCATCGATTCCTCAAAGCCCGCCATGCCCCAGATGGTGTCCAGATTCGAGGACCTGTTGCGCGGCAACCTCGACGGCACCCCCGACGGCAAAACCGACGACGAGCCCGCATCTGCCCGTGCCTCCGCCGCGGGCGTCCCACACTCGCAACCGCGGCCACTCGTTCTTGTTGGTCTGCCGGACTTCGTGGATATTGTCCGCGGCGACGGCGACGAGGTCGTCCTTGGACTCACCGACGGCACGACCATGACCGGCGCCGAGTTCCTGAACCGGTTCATCGCTACTGCCAGCAATGAGCTGGAAGCGGCGGTGTTCCACCCGGCGGAGGGCGCGGTGAATCTGTACCGCCTGAGCCGCTTTGCCAACCAGAAGCAGCGCGATCTGGCGCGGGCGGCGATGCCGACGTGCTCCCAGCCGTTCTGCCGGCACGGTGCGGATGCCTGCGAAATCCACCACGTCACCCCTTGGTCGCGGGGAGGTGAGACCAATGTGGAGAATCTCGCGCCCCTGTGTCGCTACCACAACCGCATCAACGACGATGATCCGTCGCGGCAGAAGCGTGGGCGCATTGAGCTCCGCGGCGGGACGCCCGTCTGGATCTCGCCTCGCGGCACCCCTGTCCCGCAGACCTGGCATCCGTTCGGCGCGATGAGGACGCTGTTCGGCCCCGACCCGCCAACGAGATAGCCCCTGGAAAAGCGGAAGCCGCCTTAGCCCAGCAAAGCGGAGCTAAAGCGGCCTTCCGGCGTGCCCGGAGCGCTTTTAGGAGCGGTAGGCGGAAACACCGGTGATGGACTTGCCCACGATGAGGGACTGGATGGTGTCGGTGCCCTCGTATGTGTGCAGGGATTCGATGTCGGCGTGGTGGCGTGCCACGTCGTTTTCGAGGAGGATCCCGACGCCGCCGAACATGTCGCGCGCGTCGGCAGCGATCTTGCGGGCGCCGCGGGTGTTGTGGACCTTGGCCAGCGCTGCCTGCTTCTCCGTCAGCGTGCCGGACTCCTCGAGCTCCAGCAGTCGGCGGCAATACAGCGCCATGGAAGTCACTTCCTGCAGCATGTCGGCGAGACGCAGCTGGATGATCTGGTTTTTCACCAGCGGGCGGCCGAACTGGACGCGGCGCTGCGCGTAGTCGAGGGCCTTCTCGTAGCAGTCGATCGCCATGCCGAGCGCGACCCAGGCAACAGCGATGCGGGTGCCGGTGAGCACCTTCGCGGTGTCGCGGAACGTGTGGGAGTTGGGCAGGCGGCGGTCGTCGGAGACGCGGACGTCGTTAAGCTTGATGTGCGCCTGCGGAATGCCGCGCAGCGACGCCTTGCCGACGATCGTCTCTGCCTCGTAGCCCTCTTGGTCCTGGTCGACGATGAAGCCCTTGACCTCGCCGTCTTCCTCGTCGCGGGCCCAGATGATCGAGATGTGGCCGACCGAGCCGTGGCCGATCCACTTCTTCTCGCCGTTGATGACCCACTCGTCACCTTCGCGGCGCGCGGAGGTCTCCAGGCCGATCGAGTCCGAACCGTGGTCCGGTTCGGTCAGGGCGAACGCACCGCGAATCTCCATCCGCGACATCGGGCCCAAGTACTTCGCCTTCTGCTCCTCGGAGCCGCACTCAGAAATCGAGCGCATGGCCAGGCCGGACTGCACGATGTGCGCGGTCGCGGTGGAGGCGTCCGTGCGGGCGAGTTCCATCTGGATCAGTCGGTTGGCGCGGATCGAGATTCCGGGCTTACCGTCGATGGAGATGCCGTCGGTGACCAGGCCGCGGCGCGCTGCTTCCTCGACACCCGGGATGTTGTACTCGGCTTTTTCCCACGCCTCGTTGATCGACGGGCGGGCGAATTCCATGAACTCGCGGGCTTTCTTCCACCATTCCAAATCTTCGCCGTCCACGTCGGCGAAGACCTGGTAGTAGTCCGTCTTCGGGTCGAGGAGGGAGGCGACCCCGGTCAGGTTCTCGTCAGTCTGAGTCATGTCTTTTCCTTAAGCGTCCTTGAACGTCCTTGAAAACCGTCAGTTGTGAAGTCGGCAAAAGCTGCACCGCGGGCTCGGGCCCACTAACGGTGCAGCTCATAGCCAGAGGGGAGGGGACTAGCCGGCGAATGCGCCGACGCCGGTGATGGACTTGCCCACGATGAGGGACTGCATGGTGTCGGTGCCCTCGTAGGTGTGCAGCGCCTCGATGTCGGCGTGGTGGCGCGCGACATCGTTCTCGAGCAGGATGCCCACGCCGCCGAACATGTCGCGGGCGTCAGCGGAGATCTTGCGTGCGGCGCGGGTGCAGTGGACCTTTGCCAGCGCGGCCTGCTGCTCGGTCAGCGTGCCTGACTCCTCGAGCTCCAGCAGGCGGCGGCAGTACAGGAACATCGAGGTGAGGTCCTGCAGCATGTCGGCGAGGCGCAGCTGGATGATCTGATTCTTGACCAGCGGGCGGCCGAACTGGACGCGGCGCTGCGCGTAGTCGAGCGCCTTCTCATAGCAGTCGGTGGCAAGGCCCAGCGAAGCCCATGCGACGGAGACGCGGGTGCCGGCAAGCACCTTCGCGCAGTCGCGGAAGGAATTCGCGCCGGGCAGTCGGCGGTCGTCGGAGACGCGGACGTTGTTCAGCTTGATGTGCGCCTGCGGGATGCCGCGCAGTGATGCCTTGCCGACGATCGTCTCCGCCTCGTAGCCCTCCTGGTCCTGGTCGACGATGAAGCCCTTGACCTGGCCGTCTGCGGTGTCGCGCGCCCACACGATGGTGATGTGGCCGACCGAGCCGTGGCCGATCCACTTCTTCTCGCCGTTGATGACCCACTCGTCGCCGTCCTTCTCGGCGGTGGTCTCCAGGGCGATGGAGTCGGAGCCGTGGTCCGGCTCGGTCAGCGCGAAGGCGCCGCGGATCTCCAGGTGGCACATCGGCCTCAGGTACTTGGCCTTCTGCTCTTCGGAGCCGCACATCGCGATGGACTGCATCGCCAGGCCGGCCTGCACGCCGAACGCGGTGCCCAGGGAGGCATCGGTGCGTGCGAACTCGAATGCCATCAGGCGGGAAGCGCGCACGGACATGTGCGGCTCGCCCTCGATTTCGATGGCGTCGCGGAACAGGCCGCGCTTGCCGGCCTCGGCGACGACGGGGATTTGGTACTCGGCCTTCTCCCAACCCTCGTTGATGTGGGGGCGGGCGAATTCACCGAAGTCGCGGGCCTTCTTCCACCACTCCAGGTCCTCGCCTTCGATGTCGGCGAATACCTGGTAGTAGTCGGTCTTCGGGTCCAGCAGCTCGTGGACTGGGTTGTCAGCCATGATTCCCTCTTTTCTTGGGTCCGGGGTCCGCCCCTTGGAAATGTGGAGCAAAACCATAACACCCTTAATTGTGACTTATGTCGCAGTGCTTTACAAACGAATTCGCGCAGATTTTTGCGGCGTTCGTCGCACGCCCCGCGACGGATGGGGTGCTCGGCGGAAAAGAGGAGTCCGGCTACGCCTCCAGCGGAATGAGGCGCAGGTCCTTGCGCAGAATCTTGCCGGTGGGGTTCTTCGGGATCTCGTTGAGGAATGTCACCGCGCGCACCTTCTTATAGGGGGTGACGCGTTCGGCGACCCAGGCCATGAGCTCGTCGGCGGTGAGCTCCGCCCCTTGCTGGAGCACGACGAAAGCGCGCGGAATCTCGAGGCCGTCGCGTTCGACGCCGACCACGCCGGCGTCGGCAATTGCGTCGTGAGTGAGCAGCAGGGCCTCGAGTTCGGCGGGCGCGACCTGGTAGCCCTTGTATTTGATCACCTCTTTGGCGCGGTCGACGATGTAGAAGTGGCCGCCTTCGTCGACACGCGCGACGTCGCCGGTGCGCAGCCAGCCGTCGACGAAGGTCTCGTCGGTGGCCTCCTGGTTGTTGAGGTAGCCCTGCATGACTTGCGGTCCGCGGACGAGGAGTTCGCCGGTCTCGCCTTGCGGGACGTCCTGGAGCGTCTCGATATCCACCACGCGGCATTCCGTGTTGGGGACGGGGAAACCGATGGAGCCCGGGTTGGTGTCGCCCTTGATTCCGATGTTGACCGCCGGGGATGTTTCCGTCATGCCGTAGCCCTGGATGCAGTCGGTGCCGAGACGCCGCTCGACGGCACGCGCGATCTCCTCGTCGAGCGGCGCGGCACCGGAGAACATGAGTTTGTTCGCTGCGAAGGCGGCGGGGTCGACGGCCGGGTGCTTTGCCAGCGCGACGGCCATGGGCGGGGCGATGAAGGTCAGTTCGATGCGGTGCTCGCCGTGCGCCCGCAGGAAGGTCTCGAGGTCGAATTTCGGCATGGTGTGCACGTTGGAGCGGAGCAGCAGCGGGGTGAGCAGCAGTGCCGTCATGCCGTAGATGTGGGAAAACGGCAGGGGAGACAGCGTCGCGGAGTTCTGCGCCATTCCGTTCCTTTCAAGCATGTACCGCGCCTGCAGCACGTTCGAGGTGAGGTTGCTGTGCGTGAGCATCACGCCTTTCGGCATGCCGGTCGTGCCCGAGGAAAAGGGGACCGAGGCGAGCGTGGTTCCGTCGACATCGACGTCGGGAGCGGGCAACCGCTTATCGACGATCCCTTCCAGCTCACTTTCCCCCACATGGTCCACATTCCCGGTGTCCGTGAGACCGATGAAGAGGTCCGCCCCGGCCATGCCGGAGATTTTCTCCACGTCGTCGGTGTTCATGAGAACACCGATCGGGTTGACGGTGGCGCCGGCGCGGAAAATGCCGAACAGGGCGACGGCGAAATTGATCGAGTTGGGGATCTGCAGCGAGACGACGCTGCCGGGCCCGATCCCGCGCTCTGCCAGGTAGCCGGCGACCGCGTCGGCGCGCCGCTGCAGTTCGCCGTAGGTAATGGTCGCGCCCGTGGTCAGTTCGGTGACTGCGGTGAGTCCGGCTTCCTCAGCGGTGAGGCCCTCGAAGATCTGCTCGTAGACGGCCCCGGGGAAGAGCTCCAGGTCCGGATACGGGCTGGAGTAAATGGTGGAAGGCGTCGAAGTCAGGGTCGCAGTCATGCTGCACCGTCCTTTCTGGATCGAAGGCTGTCACGTTTCGCCCAGGAAGTTACCGGAGCAAAACTATGCTGCTATTGCGGCTCGGATCTCATCATTTTGCACGGAAAAGCAGATCAATTTTCACGCGCGCAGCCAGGTACGCCGCAGATTCACCTCATGTACGCTGCAGGTACGCTGAATGCCATGCAAGCTTTCTCACTCGCTCTCGCCGCCATGTTCTCGCTGATCGCGATCGTCCTCGCGTTCATGAACGTGCCCAAGTGGGTGGCTATCGCATTGCTTGCGGCGGCCGCGGTGTTCCTCTTTCTCGGTCTGCGGGAGAAGTACAACGCCCTCAGCGCGGCGGGGGATGCGCCGATTGAGCTCGATGATGAGCAGCGGGAGACGGTGCGGCGCCTGAAGGGGGAGGGGCGCGAGGATTCGGCGATCCGCCAAGTGCAGTTGTGGTTCCGTAACACGGACTACGAGACTGCGTCGGCTGTTGTGCGCGGCGTCGTTTAGCAGGCGGTAGTGTTGGGGCCATGACTGAACGCACTCTGATTCTGATTAAGCCTGACGGTGTCGCAAACGGCCACGTGGGAGAGATCATCTCCCGCATCGAGCGCAAGGGCCTGAAGCTCGTCGAGATGGATCTGCGCACCGCAGACCGTGAGACCGCCGAGAAGCACTACGCCGAGCACAAGGACAAGCCGTTCTTCGGTGAGCTGGTCGACTTCATCACCTCTGCACCGCTGGTCGCGGGCATCGTGGAGGGCGAGTCCGCGATCGCCGCATGGCGTCAGCTGGCCGGCGGCACTCATCCGGTTGAGAAGGCTACCCCGGGCACGATCCGCGGCGACTTCGCTCTGACTGTCGGCGAGAATGTCGTCCACGGCTCCGATTCCCCGGAGTCCGCTGAGCGCGAGATCGCTATCTGGTTCCCGAACCTCTAAGCCGTTTCACCGCTTTAAGCCCGCGCCGCCTGCGCGGGCTTTTCGCATGCTTGCCGACGCCTCCACCCCACCCCATCAAAGTGAACCCACCGTGAATTCGTGCGGAACACTTGTGGGCGGGGAGACATTCCGGTTGCGCACCCCAGTGGGGCATTCGAGAGTTATCGCATGACTGAAAATAAGAACCTTCCCCGTCGCCGCTTCCTCGCTGGCTCCGCCGCAGCCGCCGCTGGTGTCGCTGTGGCCGGTAACGCCCAGGCGAATGCGCAGCTGTCCTCGTCGCGGGCGTTGTCGTCGGCACGCCTGCCGGAGGCTCCGAAGCCCCCTGAATACGCAGCCTTCATGCACGGTGTCGCCTCAGGTGATCCGACGCCGGACTCCGTGATTATCTGGACCCGCGTGACGGTGTCCCCGGAAGCTATGCCCGGCTCCGGGGCCGGTGCGGACGCGACTGTCGAGTGGGAGATCGCCACCGACCGCGACTTTGCGTCTGTGGTGCGCAAGGGCACCCACCGCGCCAGCGCGGCGAGCGACCACACGGTGAAAGTCGACCCGCGCGGCCTGAAGCCGGCGACGGACTATTTCTACCGTTTCCGCTGGAACGGCCAGGTCTCCCCGGTGGGCGCCACCCACACGGCTCCGGCGTACACGGCGAAGGTGGATGAATACAAGCTCGTCGTCGCCTCCTGCGCCAACTACGAGTGCGGCTATTTCACCGCGTACCGTGACATGGCGGAGCGCGCCGCAGCCGGCGAGATCGACCTCGTGGTCTTTCTCGGCGACTACATCTACGAGTACCCGACCGGGGAGTACGCCGGTAAGAGCGGTGTGTCCCGCCCGCACCACCCGGCGCACGAGATCGTGTCCCTGCAGGATTACCGCATCCGTTACGGCCGTTACCGCACGGATAAGCACCTGCAGGCGGCGCACGCGGCCGCGCCGTGGGTGGTCGTGTGGGACGACCACGAGACCGCCAACGACTCGTGGGCCGGCGGCGCCGAGAACCACACCGAAGGGGCGGAAGGCGAGTGGAAGCAGCGCGAGTCCTGGGCGCAGCAGGCGTATTTCGAGTGGTTGCCGGTGCGCGCGGTGCGTCCTTCGGAAGGCGGGCACATCTACCGCAGCTACCAGTTCGGCGACTTGATCAAGCTCACGATGATGGACCTGCGTTCCTACCGTGACAAGCAGGTCAAGGCACTTAGCCGCGACAAGGATGCGACGGACCGCACGATGCTCGGCTCCGAGCAGTTCAACTGGGTCAAGGGCGAGGTGGAAACTGCCACCACGGCGTGGAACGTGCTCGGCAATTCCGTAATGGTCTCGCCGATGGAGATCGGCCACTTGCCGCCGACGAGCTCCGATAACCGCACGGCTAACGATGTGCTGAACGAGTTCACGAAGTCCGCGGGCATTGCAGTCAACACTGACCAGTGGGACGGTTATCGCGCCGAGCGGGCACGGCTTTTCGACGTCCTCTCCAACACCGCACCCCACACCCTCTTTCTCACCGGCGATATCCACTCGGAGTGGGCCCACTCGGTGCAGCACAAGGGCCAGGAGATCGGCTGCGAGATGGTCTGCGCGTCGATCACGGCACCGAACGTGGATGAGATCGTCACCAAATACACGAAGACATACGCCCCGGAGGACAACCGCATCACCCACCTCGTCGAGGGGGTGATGTACTCGGCGAACCCGTGGGTGAACCACGTGGACTTCGATTCCCACGGCTATGGCATCGCGCGTGTGTCCAAGGACAAGGTGGTCATGGACTTCTACCGCGTTTCTGACGTGGAGGATCCGGGCGCGTCTGCGGGTCTGGCGGTTTCCCGCACGTGGGTGGCTGGGAAGGGTTTCCAGAAATAGGTCTACCCCCGCTCCGGGTTTGAGCAGCTGTACCAGTTCGAGTTTCCCTAGCCTTGCGTATACATTCTGTCTCGACACATAAGTTTCTGCGAATTAGAGCGGTCGAGAGGGGTGGCACCGGTGCCTCAACGCGCTGAACAGTCCCGTGCTGTGGCGAAGCGCCGTGCGATCTTGGAGGCCGCCACGGAGCTGCTCTACAGCGAGGGACTGCGCGGGGTGACCCACAGGAACGTCGCCGCGCACGCGGGCGTCCCCGTTGGGTCGATCGGGTACTACTACTCCAACCGCGAGCGGTTGCTGGCCACGTGCTTCGACAGTATCGCGCAGGCCCGCCGTGAGCTGGTGGACCGCGAACTCGCTGCCGGCGACGTGCCCGCGGACCCGACTGCGCTGGCGGAACTCGTTGTCCGCGTCGTCGCGGGCGGCGAGATCCCGCATGTTGCCGGCCTCGTCACTGCGACCGTCGACGTCCAGCACGAGAGTCCCGAACTCATCTCTGAGCTCACCGCCCACTGGCGTGGCGTGATCGCGTCCGTTCAGGCTGTGCTCGATGCCGCCCAGTACACCGCCTTGACGGGCCGCCAGGTGGTGCGTTCGCTCGTCGGTGTCACCGTATGCGCCATGCTCGACGAGGACACCTCCCAGTCCATCGTGGCTCTCGCCGAAGAGATCCTCCGCGGCAACTAAGCCCACGGGCCGCGCCCACCTCGGGCACGAGCTGTGCAACAATGGGGCCGTAGCATTCGGCCCTCCCTCTACGGTGGGTGCGGAGGCTTAGAAGCTTTCATATTTCCCGCGCTTTCTGCGAAGCGGCGCGCCACTGTGCGGCGGCGGTGAACCCACGTTCCACCAGCGCCCGGTGAGCGCCATCGTGCGCGGCAATTCAATAGGAGATTTCCGTGGCTGACAGCGACGAGACAACCACCCCGCGCAAGCGCCGGGCACGTTCGACCGCCAAGAAGACGACGAAGAAGACAACTAAGAAAACCGCCAACAAGACCGCCAGGAAGACCGCGAGGAAGACCAGCAAGGCAACAAGCAAAAAGACGGCGGAAGCCGTGAAGAACACTGGGATGGCGCAGTTTGACCGTTCCCAGCTGGGGGAGAAAGTCCGTGTGTTCACGCTGGCGAAGGCGCTCGGCATGACCTCGAAAGAGCTGGTGCTCAAGCTTAACGAGCTCGGCCTGGTCAAGGTTGCGCAGTCGTCGTTGAGCAAGGCGGAGACCGAGCAGGTTCTCGATGCGCTTGAGGCGGAACCTCAACCTGCCGCGGAAGGAGCGGGCGAGGAACCGGACGGGGCGGTTGACGGAGCTGAGCCGTCCGATACCGACGAGCCCGGCACGGCCTCAAACCAAATCCAAACACAGACCCAAACCCAAGCCCCGTCCCAGGACGAGGCTGAGGAGAAGATCCGCCACCGCGTCCGCAAGGACGTCGAGAACGAGATCCATCAGATCGAGGAGAAGGTCGAAGCGGACCTGCTTACCGATATCGAGCCGGAGATCACTCCGGTGCCTGAAGAGGTCGAGGAGGCCGCTGGCCTCTACACCCCGGTGTTCAAGGCGGCTCCCCGGAACTCGCGGAGGAGGGCGCGGAGGGCGGGGGATGCGTCGTCAAGCGAGGCTCCCGAACAGAAGACATCCAGCGACTCCGCTGAGGCGGAGACCGTCGACGAGCCGATTCAGGAGCCGAAGGCGATCAAGGGTTCCTCGCGCCTTGAGGCGCAACGTCGCCGCCGCAGCGAGCGCCGTGAGGAGGAGCGCAAACGTTCCCGCGTCGTGTCGCAGGCGGAATTCCTCGCCCGCCGCGAGTCCGTCGAGCGCACCATGGTCGTGCGCGAACGCAAGCGTCACGACGGCCCCGGCACCATCACCCAGGTCGGCGTTCTCGAGGATGGCCTGCTGGTCGAGCACTTCGTCGACGCGGACGACAACACGTCCATGATCGGCAACATCTACCTCGGCCGTGTGCAGAATGTGCTGCCCAGCATGGAGGCCGCCTTCATCGACATCGGGCAAGGCCGCAACGGTGTGCTCTACGCCGGCGAGGTGGACTGGAAGGCCGCCGGGCTGGGCGGCCGCTCCCGCCGCATCGAGCAGGCGCTGAAGTCCGGTGACCAAGTGCTCGTCCAGGTGACCAAGGATCCGGTGGGCCACAAAGGAGCGCGTCTGACCACCCAGATTTCCCTGGCGGGCCGATTCCTCGTGTACGTCCCGGGCGGCCGCAGCGCCGGTATTTCCCGTAAACTTCCCGCGCCTGAGCGCAAGCGCCTAAAGGACATCCTTGTCCGCGTCGTTCCGGGCAAGGGCGGAACGATCATCCGCACCGCTGCCGAGGGCGCCCCGGAGGAGGCCATCGCCGCCGACGTCAACCGCCTGCACACCCAGTGGGAGAGCATTAAGGAAGAGGCGGAGAAGGAGAAGTCCTCCAAGGGCGCCAAGCCCGTCACCCTCTACGAGGAGCCGCGACTGCTGGTGAAAGTCGTGCGCGACCTCTTCAACGAGGACTTCGACAAACTCGTCGTCGGCGGCAAGAAATCGTGGAATGTAGTGCACAACTACGTCCAGTCGGTCGCACCCGACCTCATGGACCGCCTGGAGAAATTCGACCGCCGCGACCACGACGGCCGCGACGCGTTCGACGTGTACCGCGTCGACGAGCAGATCCAGAAAGCCCTGTCGCGCACGGTGTGGCTGCCGTCCGGCGGCACGCTCGTCATCGACCGTACGGAGGCGATGACGGTCATCGACGTCAATACCGGCAAGTTCACAGGTTCCGGCGGTTCCCTCGAGGAGACGGTGACCAGCAACAACCTGGAGGCCGCCGAGGAGATCGTCCGCCAGCTGCGTCTGCGCGACATCGGCGGGATGATCATCATCGACTTCATCGACATGATCCTCCCCGAGAACCAGGATCTGGTCCTGCGCCGTCTCAAGGAGGCCCTCGGCCGCGACCGCACCCGCCACCAGGTTTCCGAGGTCACGTCGCTCGGCTTGGTCCAGCTCACCCGAAAGCGCCTGGGCACCGGGCTGGTGGAAACCTTCTCCACCACGTGCGAACACTGCGGCGGCCGGGGCATCTTGCTCACCGAGGACCCCGTGGACCCCGACTCCCACACCCACTCCAGCTCCCGCAAGCCGCCCCAGGACCAGGGCAACAGCACGGCGGCGAAGTCGAAGGACAAGCGCGGGAAGAGCGCAGAGGAGCTTGTCGACGCCGTCATCGCCGCCCCCGAAGAGTCCGAAGAGTCCGACTCCCCCTCCGATGACAGTTCTGACCACAGTTCTGACAGTTCCGGTGGACAGAACAGGCGCAGCTCCCGCCGTCGTGGCCGGCGCGGTTCGGGCCGCGGCCGGGGGCGCCAGCAGGAGCAGCAGAACGAGTCCCGTCAAGCACCCGAGTCTGAGCAGACTGACACGTATGAGGAGGCGGTCGCGGAATTCGAGCGTTCGCCGCGCCGCAAGCGCAAGACCCGCGGCAACTCCATATCGGACTACCGTCCGGACCCGAAGGACTACGAGGATGTCTCCACCGGGGACGTGATCAACGAGGCCGCCGCGGCATTGGCCCAGGCGGAATCCGCCGCACCGACGGAAACGAAAGAATCCTCGCGTGCGTCCCAGCCTTCGCGTGGCACGCGCCGTCGCCGCCGCGCGACGCGGAAGTCCGTTACCTCCGCAGCGCCGAAGCAGGACCAGAATTCCGGGAATTCCGGCAAGCCTGGCAAGCCCGGGAAGGGGCAGCAGGAGCGGAAGCAGGGGGCGGCGTCGATAAGCAAGAGCCCCGGCGGACGCCGTCGCGCAACGCGGAAGTCGCGCTAACGGCGGCAACGTGAAACGGCCCCGCTCCCGCCGGTGATCCGGCAGGAGCGGGGCCACCCGTGTAGGTGGTTATGCGATGTCGGTCGGGGCGTCGTCGCCGTAGCTGTCCTCGTAGCCGGCGTTTGCGCCGCCGTAGCCGAGCTGGTCAGTCGTCGGCATGTCCGGTGCGATGTTCTCGGTTGTGATCTCCTGCTCCTGGTCGTAGTACCCGTCGCCGCCGGCGTCGACCTCGAGGTGGTCGACGATGCCGTCGGCGTTGTTGTCGTAGGCCGCCATGTCCGCGTAACCGTCGCCGTCCAGGTCGACGAGGATGCCGCCGTCGCCGCTCTCAGTGGACGCCGCCCGGCCCTTCTCGTCGCCCGCCTGGGCTTTGGCCACCAACTCCAGTTCGCGTTCGCGGTCCACGTCAATCCTCACTCACCTATGTCCTAGGCACTAAGCACCTAGAAATCCGCCAAGGGGTCGTCGGGCAGCTCCTCCCCCGCACCGCCGGCCGGGTCCTGCGGGAACTGGTCGGAGTAATCGTCTCCGTAGTCAACCGGGGTGTCGGGCACGGGGGAGCTGGCGAAGGGGTCTTCCGATTCGTCGAGAAGCGGGTCGTTGTTGTTGGAGTTGTCGGAGTTGTCGTAATCGCCGTGGTCGGGCACCTCGCCGTCGTCAAGCGAAACGTGCTCGTCGAAATCGTCGAGCGCGACATCCTGCGAATCCGGGACGAGGGAATCGCTGAGATCCGGCATCGACGGGTCGACCGCAATGTCGAGCATACGCTGCAGGGCATCGTCGGTGGGGGCGGAGTCGGCGAAAAGTTCGCCGAACGGTGGAAGAACCGTGGGTTCGTTGAACTCGTTCATCGTTGGACCTCCTTTCGCCGAGTGAAACCTTATGTCTTCCGCCAGTGTAATGAGGCGGATCCGCAAAATGTTCCCGTTCGAGCAGTTTGGTCTTTACCGTGCGCGCGGTGTAGTCTTTGACAGTCGCTGTTTTGGGGCGCGCCCTTGCGCTGAACACGCATGCGAGCGAGGTTGCGACGTATATCCACGTAAACCCCCGGAACGCTTGAAGTATTAGATGGTATTCGGTGCCGATGCATGCCGGCGCCGTCCGAGTTGAAGAAAGGGGTAACCCGCTATGTACGCGATCGTCAAGACCGGCGGCAAGCAGTACAAGGTTGCCGAAGGCGACCTCGTCCGGGTCGAGAAGATCGAGGGTGAAGCTGGCGATTCTGTGGCGCTCACCCCGGTTCTCCTCGTCGACGGCGCAAACGTCACCTCCAAGTCCGAGGACCTCGCCAAGGTCAACGTTTCCGCTGAGATCGTTGAGCACGGCAAGGGCAAGAAGATCGACATCCTGAAGTACAAGAACAAGACCGGTTACAAGGTCCGCCAGGGCCACCGTCAGCCGAACACGACGCTGAAGATCACCGGCATCAAGTAAACCGAGACGCCACTTAGGAGGCAACCACAATGGCACACAAGAAAGGTGCATCGAGCTCCTCGAACGGCCGCGACTCCGAGTCCAAGCGCCTCGGCGTGAAGCGCTTCGGCGGCCAGCAGGTCAAGGCGGGCGAGATCCTCGTCCGTCAGCGCGGCACGAAGTTCCACCCGGGCGACAACGTCGGCCGCGGCGGCGACGACACCCTGTTCGCTCTGGCTGCGGGCTCTGTCCAGTTCGGCATCAAGAAGAAGCGCCGCATCGTCAACATCATCCCGGCTGACGCAGAGGGCGTTTCCTCTGAGGTTCTCGAGGCCGCCAACGAGGCTGGCCTGGTCGACGACGCTGTCGTCGAGGAGAAGTCCGCCACCGCGTAAGCCGTTTACGCGACATTCTTTGAAGGCGCCGTGGACCCGTTTGCCGGGTCTTACGGCGCTTTCGCTTATCGACGGCTCCCTGTCCCAGCTCGTAGACTCGCTGGCACAGGGATCACCACCTCCCCGACACTGAAAGGCAGGCATCCGCGTGGCGCAGTTTGTTGACCGTGCAGTGCTCCATCTCCAAGCCGGCGACGGCGGCCACGGGTGTGTGTCTGTGCACCGTGAGAAATTCAAGCCCTTGGGCGGCCCCGACGGCGGCAATGGCGGGCACGGCGGAGACATCATTCTCGAGGTGTCGACGCAGGTGCACACCCTCCTCGATTTCCAGTACCGTCCGCACGTCAAGGCGAAGCGCGGTGGCAATGGCGAGGGCGACCACCGCAACGGTGCGCGCGGGGAGGATCTCGTGCTGCCGGTGCCGGTGGGCACGGTGGTCCGCGACGAGGACGGCAACATGCTCGCCGACCTGGTGGTGCCGGGGACCCGGTTCATCGCGGCGGAGGGCGGCTACGGCGGTCTCGGCAACGCGGCGCTGGCGACCGCGAAGCGGAAGGCCCCCGGTTTCGCCCTCAAGGGCGAGCCCGGGGAGGCCCACGACCTGATTCTCGAGCTGAAATCCATGGCTGATGTCGGCCTGGTGGGCTTTCCCTCGGCGGGGAAGTCCTCCCTGATCTCCGTGCTGTCGGCGGCGAAGCCGAAGATCGCGGACTACCCGTTCACGACACTGCAGCCGAATCTCGGTGTGGTGTCGGTCGGCCACGATACTTTCACGATCGCCGACGTTCCCGGCCTCATCCCTGGGGCGAGCCAGGGCAAGGGTCTCGGCTTGGATTTTCTGCGCCACATTGAGCGCACGGCTGTCCTCGCCCACGTCGTGGACACCGCCTCGCTCGAGCCGGGCCGCGACCCGCAGTCCGATATTGAGGCGCTGGAAGCCGAGCTCGATTCCTATGCCGATCTGATCGAGGCCGAAGACGGCGATTCCGGTCTGGGTGATCTGCGACAGCGTCCACGCATCATCGTGCTGAACAAGCTCGATATCCCGGAGGCGAAGGAGCTCGCCGAGTTCTTGCATGACGACCTCGCCGAGGCCTTCGGGTGGCCGATCTACATGATTTCCACCGCAACCCGAGAGGGCCTCGACGAGCTGAAGTGGGCTTTGTGGGAGATCGTGCAGACCGCCCGCAAGTCCCAGCCGAAGGTCAAGCACGAGGCGGCCAAAGGGCAGGTCATCCGGCCGAAGGCAGTCGACCACAACGACGACATCATGGTCGTCAGAGATCCGCTGTACCCCGAAGGCTGGCTGGTCACCGGTGAGAAGGCCGAACGGTGGATCCGCCAGACCGACTTCGAGAACGACGAAGCGGTGGGCTACCTGTCCGACCGCCTGAACAAGGCCGGGGTAGAGGACCAGCTGCGCAAGATTGGAGCGCAGGAGGGCGACACGGTCACCATCGGTGAGATCTCCTTCGACTGGGAGCCGTCCATCGGCGGCGATCCGACAGCCGCGGGCCGTGGCCAGGATGCCCGTCTGGGCGGCACGAACCGCATGTCGGCGGCGGAGCGCAAGCGCGCTTCCCAGGCGCGTCGCGGGCTCATCGACGAATACGACTTCGGCGATGACCTCCTGGACCGCCAGGAAGCCGACCGCGAGCGCTGGCAGGGATAATCGCCCTCTCGTTTCATAGATTTATCGTATCGGCTCGTTACAATAGATAAGCATGAGTGAAGAGCTGAGAAACGAGATAGCCGGCGCGAAAAAGATTGTGGTCAAGCTGGGCACAAGCTCCCTTGTCGACAGTTCCTCCGCCGTCTCCCGCGAGAAGATCGACCGCATTGTCGACGCCATTGAGGCCCGCACTGACCGCGGGGGCGACGTTATCGTCGTGTCCTCCGGCGCCGTCGCGGCTGGCATGCTCCCTCTCGGCCTGACGGTGCGCCCCAAAGACCTGGCCACCAAGCAGGCGTCCGCGTCGGTCGGGCAAATTCACTTGGCCCAGGCCTGGGGCGAGTCCTTCGCCCGCTACGGCCGCACCATCGGGCAGGTCCTGTTGACCCAGTCCGACGCCGGTGTCCGCGAGCGCGCCCGGAATGCGCAGCGCACCATCGACCGGCTGCGCCAGATGGCGGCCGTCCCGATCGTGAATGAGAACGACACAGTGGCCACGTCGGAAATGCGGTTCGGTGACAACGACCGGTTGTCGGCGATCGTCGCAACGCTCACCGCCGCCGATGCCCTCATTCTCCTGTCGGACGTGGACGGCCTGTACGACCGCAACCCGAAAGAACCGGGCGCCACCTTCGTGCGGGAGGTGCGCTCCGGCAAGGACCTCGAAGGAATTGTCGCCGGCGACGGCGGCGTCTACGGCACCGGCGGCATGGCCTCGAAAGTCTCCGCGGCACGCCTGGCCACGCGCGGGGGAGTGCCCGTGCTGCTCACCTCTTCGGAGAACATCGAGCAGGCGCTCGGCGACGCCAGCGTGGGCACCGTCTTCCACACCCGCCCCGAATCGCAGCTGTCCGCCTGGAAATTCTGGGTCCTCTACGCCGCCGATGCCGAGGGCGTGCTCAGACTCGACCAAGGCGCCGTCGATGCTGTCACCCGGGGCGGAACCTCCCTGCTCGCAGTCGGAATCACTGGCGTGGACGGCGACTTCCACGCCGGCGACATCGTGGAGATCCTCGGCCCCGACGGCCAAGCTATCGGGCGCGGCGTGGTCGGCTATGACGCCGCCGAGCTCACCGGCATGCTGGGCAAGCGCACCGACGAGCTGCCCGAGCATCAGCGCCGCTCCGTGGTGCACGCGGACTACCTGTCCAATTACGCATCTAGGCTTTAAGGCATGAAGTTCGCGATCTTGCCCTCGCCGTGGTCCTTAACCGTCGACGAGCTGGAAGGCCACGGCCACCATCATGTGGACATCGAAGACAACCCCGACGTGCTGATTTATCACGGTGGCGCGGAGGAATTCCCGGAAGCCCTGCCGGACAGTGTCCAACTCGTCCAGTTCGCGTGGGCGGGCATCGACGCTCTCGACGGGGCGGGGACTCTCAAGCGCTCAGGTGTGCGGTGGGCGAATGCGGCGGGGCTGTACGACGATGCAGTGGCCGAATCCGCTCTCGCGCTCATCCTTGGGGCGCTGCACCAGTTCGAGCGGGTCACCCCGGATGGTACGGCGAAGAAAGTCATCGAGGAAGAATCCCGCTACCTCGTGGAGGACATGACGGTGGCCATTATCGGTGCGGGAGGTATCGGCAAGAAACTGATAGATTTCTTGGCCCCGTTCAAACCAGAGATTCTCGCGGTGAACCGGTCCGGCAACCCCGTCGACGGTGCGGATGAGACCATTCCGATCAATGACGCGGACGGGGTGTGGGGCCGTGCGGATGTCGTTGTCCTCATTGCGCCGTTGACGCAGCAGACGCGCGGCATGGTCGATGCGTCAGTGCTAGCGAAGATGAAGAAGAATTCGGTCCTAATCAATGTTGGACGAGGTCCGCTGGTGGTCACCGATGATCTCGTAGCGGCGCTTAACGACGGCACGATCGCGGGGGCAGCTCTGGATGTCACCGACCCGGAACCGTTGCCCGCCGATCATCCGTTGTGGGAATCAGATCGCTGCCTGATCACTCCGCACACCGGAAGCACCCCGCGATTCGGTAAGGAGCGTATTGGAGGACTCGCCCTGCAGAACTGGGATGCGTTCAATCGCGGCGAGCAAATGCTCACCGAAGTCGACGTGGAGCAGGGGTATTAATCGGTAGGATCGGCCATCATGAGTGATACGAGAGACTTGGAACGCGAAGAGGTAATGGCCAAAGCACAGGCGGCTAAAGCCGTCGCCCCGAGGTTGGCGACGTTGCCCACCGCCGAAAAGGATGCGGTGTTGCACGCGGCGGCGGAGGAACTCGTCGCGCGCACCGAGGAGATTCTCGCCGCGAACCAGCGCGATATCGAGGAAGGAAAAGCAGTCGGGTTGAGCGGCTCCCTCATCGACAGGCTGGCACTCGATGCCGACCGGATCGAGGGGATCGCCGGCGGGCTGCGCCAGGTCGCCTCGCTGCAGGATCCGGTGGGGGAGGTCCTGCGCGGCCGAGTCATGTACAACGGCATCCAAATGAAGCAGGTCCGCGTGCCCCTCGGCGTCATGGGCATGGTCTACGAAGCCCGTCCGAATGTGACGGTCGACGCCTTCGGTCTTGCGTTGAAGTCGGGCAACGTGGCGCTTCTGCGCGGGTCGAAGTCGGCGCGGAACTCGAATGAGGCGCTCGTGGAAATCCTCCAGGACGTCGCGGAGAAGTATGGCCTGCCGCGCGAGATCGTGCAGCTCCTCCCGTGCGAGTCCCACGATTCGGTCCAGGACCTCATCACCGCGCGCGGACTCGTCGACGTTGTCATTCCGCGCGGCTCGGCCCGCCTCATCGAGGCGGTGGTCACAGGAGCGACCGTGCCCGCTATCGAGACCGGCACGGGCAACTGCCACTTCTACATTGACGCCGATGCGGACCTCGACCAAGCAATCGCCATGGCGATCAACGGAAAGACGCGCCGTTGCTCCGTGTGCAACGCGACCGAAACAGTGCTTATCGACGGCGCCCTCGACCCCCGCGACCAGCTCCGCGTCATCACTGAGCTGCAGGAGGCGGGGGTGACGGTGCACGGGGACGTCGATAAGCTCTCTGCTCTCGGCGCGGAGAACGTGGTCGCCGCGACGGAGGAAGATTGGACCGACGAATATCTCTCGATGGACATCGCCGTGCAGATCGTCGACGGGGTGGACGGGGCAATTGCCCACATCGCGCAGTACACGTCGGGACACACTGAGGCGATTGCGTCGCTCAACGCGTACACCTGCCAGAAATTCGCCGCGGAGGTCGACGCCGCCGCCGTCATGATCAACGCTTCGACCGCCTTCACTGACGGCGAGCAGTACGGAATGGGAGCCGAGATCGGCATTTCCACCCAGAAGTTCCACGCCCGCGGCCCCATGGCGCTACCGGAGTTGACTAGCACGAAGTGGATTTTGGAGGGTACTGGACAGACGCGCGACTAGTTTCGGTTTAGGATGTTCCCGTCATTGAAAACTTCACACAGAGGAACATCCCCGCCGTGTCCCACCTTGTCTCGCGCCGTCGCGCGCTCGCAGTCGTCCTCGCCTTCGTCCTCGCTGTCACCTGCACCGTCGTTCCCGCCGCACCCAAGCGCGCTGAAGCCCGCGCGTGCCCGGCTGTCGCCGTCGTCGCCGCCCGCGGCTCCGGGCAGCCCAACATCGGCCGCACTAGCTACGCGAGTAGCCCCTGGGTGTCCAACGGCTGGGAGGGCGAGCATATCCGCGCCTTCCTGCGTACCTCGGAAAGCCGCTACCGCGCCACCCACAGTGGCAAGTCCCTGATGAATAACGTCGAGGTCCTGGGGCTCGGCCCCGAGTACTACCCGGCGTTCATGCCCGAGTATCACGGCACCGTCCCGGCGCTGCCGCGCACCCTCGCGCAGACGTTGAACCTCGTGGGCGTTTACGCGCTCCCGCTGTTCCAGATGGGAGCACAGGCGGCCCGCGACTTCGTCGGTTCAGTGGGCACTGGCCGCGTCGGAGTGATCCGCCAGATCGACGACTACCAGCGCGCCACCGGATGCCGCCCCCAGTACGTCGTCGTCGGATTCTCGCAGGGAGCGATGATCCTGCAGGACGCTGAGCGTGAACTCGCGCGCCGCGGACAGCTCGCCGGTGCCGTCTACCTGGGCAACCCGATGACCGCGCCGGGCGATCCTGCCACCGTCGGTGTGGCCGGCGGCGGTGCGGGCGGTCTGGTCGGCTGGTCGCCGCTGAATTCTAAGACTGCTGCCGCGACCCGCAACCGCGCCAACTACTGCCTGCCGCTCGACGGCGTGTGCGACTTCTCGCTGGCCACCCTCCGTGCGTCCGAGGCGACTGGCGGTAACCACGGACGCTATTTCGTCTGGCCGTCGCGGTGGGACAACGTCGTCGCCGATCGTTTCGGTAAATGGGTCGATGGGGTACGATACCGGTAGAAGCTGGTTAACGGGGTCTGTGTGTTTCCGTAAAACGCGCGCTGCGGAAACCGCAAAAGCCCAGCAAAAGGGTGATTTTTAGGAGAAAGAAGATCGGGATGCGTTTCGCTTCATTGGTTGTGGCTGCAACAGTCGCAGTGGCAAGTAGCGTCTGCGCCACACCTGCCGCCCACGCCCAAATTGAGGTAGTGGACACCCCGGTCGAGGTTCCTAAGTCCGCGCCGCCGGCAGTGATTATCGGTGATGCGGTCTACGTTCTCGTCGACGGCACCTACCGCAAGGTTGACAGCGAGCTACCCGTGGATCCGAACGTGCCCGACCGAGGCCTGCCGTACCCGGACCCGAACGGGAAAGTGGAAGAGAAAGAACCGGCCAAGCCGAAAGAAGACGGGAACAAGCCGAAACCGACTGTCGTCGATTGGCTCGTGCCGTTGCTGGTCACAGGCGGGGTCATAGCGGGGTTGGCGGCGCTGTTCCACAAGCTTTACCCCTCGGGCCGGTTGATCATGTACTACCAGCCGGGCACACCCATCACGCTATGACGGGCGCGAACACACCGGCTGCGTTCCCTACCGAGGGCAAGCCCGCGGGCGCGTCCCCGCGCCGTATCGGGATCATGGGTGGCACCTTCGACCCGATCCATAACGGCCACCTTGTCGCCGCGAGCGAAGTCGCGGATGTCTTCGGCCTCGAAGAGGTCGTGTTCGTGCCTACGGGGGAGCCGTGGCAGAAAGCGGACCGGCGTGTGTCGGACGCCGAGGACCGTTACCTGATGACGGTGATCGCCACCGCCTCCAACCCGCGCTTCCATGTCTCCCGCGTCGATATCGACCGCGGCGGCCCGACCTACACCGTGGACACCCTCACGGACATTGCCGAGCTGTACCCGGACGACGACTTGTTCTTCATCACCGGCGCCGACGCGTTGGCCTCCATCATGTCGTGGCACGACTGGGAGAAGATGTTCGACCTCGCCGAATTCGTCGGTGTCACGCGGCCGGGGTACGAGCTGGCGGAGGACATGCTGCCGGAAGTGCAGCGCGGACGCACCCACCTGATCAAGATTCCGGCCATGGCGATCTCTTCGACCGACTGCCGCGAGCGCGCGTCCCAGGGGCGCCCCGTGTGGTACTTGGTGCCAGACGGGGTGGTGCAGTACATCGCCAAGAACGAGATGTACGCCAATTGGCCAGACTGACGCCGACGTGGAACAATGCGTAGGTTGAGATCGCTCTGACCCAGCTCGAGTAAGGATTGCACGTTTGACTGCTTCGGACACCGCCCGGGAATTGGCCGTCGTCGCCGCGAAAGCTGCCGACGAGAAGCTCGGCCGCGACATTGCCGTTATCGACGTCACAGACGTTATGGCCATCACTGATATTTTTGTCGTCGTTTCCGCCGACAACGAGCGCCAGGTGGCTGCCATCGTCGAGGAAGTCGAGGACGAGTTGACCAAGGCGGGCGCGGAGCCGAAACGCCGCGAGGGCAACCGTGAATTCCGCTGGGTGTTGCTGGATTACGGCATGTTCGTCGTGCACGTGCAGCGCGACGCCGAGCGCGAATTCTACGGACTGGACCGTCTCTACGCGGACTGCCCCCTCATCGAGGTCGAGGGAATCGAGCCGCCGGCGCGCCCCGGCCAATTCGCCGACGGCGCGAATGTGCGCGGGCTCGAGGACATCGACGACTTGCCGCTCGCCGGCGAGGGCCCCGCGAACGACGACCTGTAGGCAGTCATGAGCCGACGTTTGATCATGATGCGGCACGGCGAGACCACGTACAACGCTGGTCGCCGCATGCAGGGACAGTTGGACACGCCGCTTTCCGATGTCGGTCTGACTCAAGCCCACGCCGCCGCCGAATGGGTCGCGGGCATGGGAATCACCAAAATCGTGTCGTCCGATCTGAGCCGCGCCCGCACCACAGCCGAGATTATCGGAAAGAAGCTGGATCTCGAGGTGGAACTTGAGCCGCGCCTGCGTGAAACCCACTTGGGCACGTGGCAGGGAATGACGCACGACGAGGTAGACGGCGCGTTCAGCGGAGCCCGCGCGGCCTGGCGCCATAATCCGGCGTGGGCGCCGCCGGAGGGGGAGTCGCGGCTGGATGTGGCGGAAAGAGCGCGTCCGGTCGTCGATAAGCTCATGCTTGACGACGCCTGGGACGGTGCCACTATCCTCCTCGTCGCGCACGGCGGTACCATCTCGGCGCTGACGTCGAACCTGCTGGGGCTTGCGCACTCGCAATACCCCCTGCTCAAAGGGCTGGGGAACACGAACACCTCGCAGCTGTCTGCGCGCCCGCGTCTCGGCGGTGACGGCTCGTGGGACGACCCGCAGTGGTACCTCGAGGCGTGGAACCAGGGGGCCGCGCGCTGATGGCAGTCCGCGTCGTCACTGATTCATCGTCGGGTATTCCGGCGAAACTGGCAGAAGAACTGGATATCACCGTCCTCGACCTGCATGTGCTCGAGGACGAGGAAGCATCCACCTCCGGGCTCTCGGCGCTCGAGCTCGCTGCTGCCTACGCCCGACAGTTGGAGCGCGGTGGCGACGACGGGATCGTGGCCCTCCACCTGTCGAAGCGCCTCTCCTCGACCTGGTCTGCGGCGGTGAGTGCGTCGGCCGTGTTCGACGATGCTGTTCGCGTCGTTGACACCGACTCCGCAGGCATGGCGGTGGGGGCGGCGGCGATTGCCGCGGCGTCCTTCGCGCGCGCCGGGGCCGACCTCGACGGGTGCGCCGCAGCCGCGGAAGCCGCCCTCGCCATGTCGGAGACCTGGCTGTACCTGCGGCAGCTCGACGACATGCGCAAGTCCGGCCGCCTCTCCGCGACGACCGCTATGCTGTCCGCCGCGCTGCTGGCCACGAAGCCCATCCTGCGGGTCAACGACGGCAAGCTCGAACTGGCGATCAAGACCCGCACGCAGTCGAAGGCGTTCTCGAAGCTCGTCTCCCATGTCGTCGACCGCGCCGACGGCATGCCTGTCGCCGCCGCCGTGCAGTACAGCGGCGACGCGGACAACGCGGCAACGCTGAAAGAATTGCTGGAAGAAGCACTCGTCAGCGGTTCGTCCGTCCACCTCACCCCGCTCACCGACGCAGTGGCCGCCCACACCGGTGAAGGCGCAATCGGGCTATCGGTGTTCTACACCACGCCGGCGAAGGACTAGCTCTGTCCACAGTTCGGTGACGCGTCAACGCGGTTATCCACAGGTCCAGGACAAAGCTCTTTGGGGCTCGCTCCGCGCGCCGTAGCGTGAGCGCCATGAACGTATCGCAGCGTCTCGCCGAACTCACCCGCCCGACTGGGGAAGAAGACCTGATGGCGGTGGACTACCCCGAACCCCGAATTTCTGTCCCGCCGAAACATGCCGCCGCGGCCGTCGGCGCCGTACTCGTGCTCGTCGCCGGATGGTTCCTCATACGCGGGGACACCGCGCCGGAGCCCGAGTGGGAGCACACCCAAGCCCAAGCCCCGACCGCCGAAATCGTCGTCTCAGTCGTCGGTGCCGTGGCCGCGCCGGGACTGGTCACCCTCGACGACGGTGCGCGCATCGCCGATGCCCTCGACCACGCCCAGCCGCTCCCGGAGGCGGACTTGATCAGCCTCAACCTTGCTCAAGTGCTTGCCGACGGCCAGCAGATCGTCGTCCAGAAACAAGGAGAGGCGCCCGCGGGGAGCAGCGACGGCGGCAGCAGCGGAATCTCTCTCAACTCGGCGTCCGCGCAGGAACTCACTGAACTTCCGGGTGTGGGGGAGGCGACGGCGGCGGCGATCGTGGCGCACCGCGAATCCATCGGCACCTTCAGCAGCATCGAGCAGCTTCTCGACGTCAAGGGCATCGGCCCCGCCAAATTCGACGCCATCAAAGATCTGGTCAGTCTCTGATGGGGGAGCTCCGCCTGGTGCCTGCCGCGGCGGCGGTGTGGGCTGCCGCCTTGGCCGTCATTCTCGCCGGCCCGCTGTGGGCGGTGGGAACCATAGCGGCGTTCGCCGCCGCGTGCGCCCTGCTGCGCGAATACGGCCAGGCGATTCTCTCCGGCGGCATCGGCGCGTGCTCCGCCGCCGTGGCATGGGCCCGCCGCACGCTCGCCGAAACAGCTGAATTCGGCGGCGCCATCACAGGCACAGTCAGCGGTGCCCCGAAGCAGCTCGACACGGCCGGTAACTGGATCGTCAACGTCAACGTGGAGGGCTACCCGGTCCCCGTGCCCGTCTTCGCGGAGGATATCCCAGACGGCATTGTCGCCGGCACCACCGTGACAGTGGACGGCACCGCCTCCGAATCGACACGCCCCGGCCTCGGGACCGTGACCTTCAACGGGGATGTGGAAACGGTGGCGCCCCCAGAAGGCTTCGCGGCTTTCGCGGCGGCTGTGCGGGAACGTTTCGCCGGAGCGGTGGAAGCGTCGGTGGGCGAGCATGCCCAAGGTCTCATTCCGGGAATGGTGCTGGGAGATGTGTCGATGCAGTCGGCGGAGGAGCAGCAGTCCTACATCGACACCGGCCTGAGCCACCTGAGTGCGGTGAGCGGCGCGAACTGCATGTACGTCGCCACCGCGGCGCTGCTCATCGCGCGGGCATGCCGGCTCGGACTGCGTGGGCAGCTTCTCGCGGCGGGAACCGCCCTGCTGGTCTATGCGGGCCTCGTCGGCCCGGAACCCAGCGTGCTGCGGGCGACAGTTTCAGGGCTCGTCGGCTTCACGGCGGTCATCTGCTCGGCCCGCGCCGAACCCATCCATGTGCTGTGCCTAGCGGTGATTGGCCTGATCCTCGTGGACTCCGACCTCGCGGTCAACTACGCATTCGCCCTCTCCACCGCGGCGACTGCGGGCATCGTGGCCATTTCACCGCTGATCTACCGTGCGTTGGCGCCGCTCGGTTGGCCCGACATCGTGGGCAAAGCGGTCGCGGTGGCGGTTGCCGCGGATGTGGCCACAGCGCCGATCATCGCGGGCATGGCGGGCAGGGTCTCGCTGGTCGCCGTCATCGCCAACGTGCTCGTGGCTCCCGTCGTCGGGGCCGTCACAGTGCTGGGCATGGCCGCTGCGATTCTGGCGCAGTTCCACCACCTTCTGGCCGCGCCGTTGCTGTGGATCATCCAGCCGCTCGCCGGGTGGATCCGCACCGTCGCGGATTCGGCCGACCACCTTCCCGCCACTACGGTCCAGGCACGTCCGGCAGTGGTGGCGGTGTTCTACGGCTGGGTCATCGCAGGCTTCATCGCGTCGCGCCCGCGGGCCACGGTGGCCGCGGCAGCGCTCGTCGTGGGGATTGCGATGGTGGGGGAGGTGGAACGTGTGGACGTCGATAAGCGGCATCCGCACGTCGTCGATTCCGAAGCCGAGATCGAGCCCATCCCGCCCGGAACCACCGTCGTGGTGGTGCGCGACGGGCATCGGGACCGGCCTACCGTCACGCAGGACGGCATCCCCGTGATCTATCCGTAGAATGACCGGCATGATGAGTCCGGTCCACTTCGTCGTCGGCGAAGATGAGTTTCTCGCCGAGCGCGCCATGCAGAGCATCATCGACGAAGCTGGCCCCGCCGCGGAAGTGACCAAACTGCGCGCCGGGGAAGTGACCGCCTCCGAGCTTGCGCAGGCAACGAGCCCGTCGCTGTTCGCTGAAGAGCGCGTTGTGGTGGTCACCAACACCGAACTTGCCGGAAAAGAACCGACGGAGCTGCTCCTGCAGGCCGCCGTCGACCCCGCGCCGGGCATGACCCTCGTGATCGTGCACAGCGGCAAAGGCCGCAACAAGTCGTACGTGCCGAAATTCAGCAAAGCTGCCGAAGTGCACGAAGCGAAAACACTCAACCAGAGGGAAAGGCAAAGCTGGGTCACGTCAGAATTCCGCCGCCGCGGGGTGCGCCCCACCCCGGACGTGATCGGGGCACTGCTGGAATCGGTCGGATCGGACCTCCGTGAACTTGCATCCGCGATCGAGCAGCTCGTCGAGGACACCGAAGGGGAAATCACCGTTTCGGCCGTGCGCGCCTACTACACAGGCGTGGCGGAGGTCTCCGGCTTCGACATCGCGGACCAGGCGGTCGCGGGTCGCACCGACCGCGCGTTGGCCAGTACCCGCCGCGCCCTCCAACTCGGGATCAGTCCGGTCGCCATCACGGCGGCGTTGGCCAACAAAGTCGGCGACATCGCGAAGCTGTACCAGACCCGCGGCAATCCCGACCAGATTGCGCGGACGGTGGGGATGCACCCGTTCGTCGCGAAGAAAACAATGCAGGTGGCCCGCAACTGGTCCGGCCACGCCGTCAGCGAGGCGGTGATCATCGTCGCCGAACTCGACGCCGTGGTCAAAGGTCAGGGCGGCGACCCCGAATTCGCAGTTGAGGATGCTGTCCGGCGCATTGCCCAACTCGCGTGATAATGTGCGTCAGCGTGACTGAGATTCCCGCAGACGTGCAAGAATTCGCCACCCGCCTGTTCAACATGGCGCGCTCCGGCGACACGACCTTGTTGGATTACGTCGACCAGGGCGTCGCCGTGGACATGACCAACCAGGACGGCAACACGTTCCTCATGCTCGCGTCCTACTCCGGCCATGTTGAGCTGGTCAAAGGCCTCATCGAGCGTGGCGCGGACGTGAACAAGCTCAACGACCGCGGCCAGGCGCCGCTCGCGGGCGTTGTGTTCAAGAAGGAGGACGCGCTTATCGACGTCCTCCTTGACGCCGGTGCCGACCCCACCGCCGGAACCCCCGACGCGATCGCCACGGCGAAGATGTTCGAGCGCGACGACCTCGTGGAGAAGATGAGCAAGTGAATCCCGCGGACCTCGCGGCGATCGTTCTCCTCAACCTGGCCGGTGCAGCCACCCCTGGGCCAGATATTGTCCTGCTCACGCGCCTGGCAACACGTTCACGCCGGCATGCCATCGCGGCGACGCTGGGGATCTACGTCGGGGCGTTCTTCTGGATCACCCTGACGGTTCTCGGTGCCGCGGCTGTTCTGACCGCGTTCCCGTGGTTGCTGGAGCTGATCCAAGTTGCCGGCGGCTCCTGGATCATGTTCATGGGCTACACCACCGCGCGCCAGGGGTGGAGGGACCGCGAAAACCCGCCGCTGGACCTCGATGACGCGGAGGACCGGTTGGGCACGACGCGCGACAGCTTCATCAAGGGGTTGACCACGAACCTGTCGAACCCGAAGATCGTGCTGTTCCTTGCGGCGCTGGTCGCGCCGCTGCTGCCGCCGAGTCCCAGCATTGGCACCGCCGCCGTCGTGATTTTCGCGCTGTGGTTCACGGCATTCCTGCTGTTTATCAGCTTCAGCTTGGTCGTGTCCACCAACCGTGTGCGCCGCCGCCTGTTCAGCGCCGGGCCCTATATCGACATGGGTGCCGGCGGTTTCTTCATCGCCGCCGGTACCTTCCTGGTCGTGCGCGGAATCGTCGGTTTGGGCTCCTAACCCAGGAAGAAGCGCACCACACGGTCGGTGGCGCCGGGGAACCAGATGTGGCCGCCGCCGTGGATCTTGTGCAGCTCGGTGCGGGCGTCGCAGCCAGTGAGCGTGCCGTCTTTCTGCGTTTCGCAGCCGTTGCGGCGGCCGAAGTCGGCGAAAACACTCGGCACGGAGCGGTACGGTGCGCCATGGCGGGAGCCGCCGTCGAAATGCATGGTGTCGTCGTTATCCGCGTGCATGATCAATGCGGGCACTTTGCCCGGGGCGCAGTTGCTCACCGTCGGGTTGTAGTACGCCCCGGCGACGCTCGCCACACCGGCGACGAGATCTGGTGCGTGGCAGGCCAGCGCCGCCGCCATGCCGCCGCCGTTGGACAGGCCAGCCGCGTAAATGCGTTTGCGGTCCACCTTGTGCATCGAGGCGACATTATTCACCACGGCGCGGACGAAACGGATATCGCCGCTCATAGACGTGCGGGCGTACGGGGCGCCGCCCCACGCGTTGTCCAAGCCCTGCGGGTAGACGACGATTGCACGGTCGCCTGCCGCGCGCTCCAGCTGCTGGTACGACCGGGTCCCGCCAGCGCTGTGCTGCCAGCCGCCGAAACCGATGATCACCGGGTACGCCCGCAGCGGGTTGTAGTTGCGCGGCAGCACCAGCGTGTACGGGCGGACCATGCCGTCGACGGTGACGACGCGGAAGTCCAGCCCCGATTCGGAGAGTGACTTGGCCACGCCGGCAGCCTGGCTGGAACCGGTGGAGGAAAGCTGCGCGGAGGCCTCAGCGGGCGGGACCGAAAGCGCGATCATTGCGGCGGTGAATGCTGCGCACGAAACTCGGCGAAATTTTTTCATGAGGGGGATATTACGGCTCCGGGACCGCGGTGTCACTTTGGGGGCTCAAAGGAAAAATCCCGCCCGCCGTGAAGGCGGACGGGATGGAAGCCGGCAGATAATTAGCCGAGCTTGTTCAGGGCGCGGGCCATGTTGGACTTCTTGTTGGCCGCGTTGTTGCGGTGGAAGACGCCCTTGGTCACTGCCTTGTCCAGCTTGCGGGACGCGATGCGGAGCTGCTCCTCAGCCGCGGTCTTGTCGCCGCCGGCAACGATCTCGTTGAACTTGCGGATCTCGGTGCGGACTGCGGAACGGATGCTCTTGTTGCGGACGCGGCGCTTCTCGTTGGTCAGGACGCGCTTCTGCTGCTGCTTGATGTTAGCCATGAGGTACCTCTTGAATCTTGTCGGATGATCTCGTGCATTCGACTACCTGACTGGTTCTGGGACTACTGCGCCACGTCTTGTGGAGGGGAGCCGCGGACCCAAGGTCCTGCCCGCGGCGCGCGGCGCACCCGAACAATCAGTGCGAATAACCTGTCATACCCTAGCAGCCGGAACGTCGTCGTCCAAAATCGTCCTAGGCCCAGTCGAAGCGCTTGCGCAGGTGCTCGGCGATGTGCTCGAAGAGGCGGGCGGGAAACAGCGCTCCGCGCCGGCGCAGGTCGGTCTCGGGAACGTAGAGGGTCTTGTCCAGCCGCACCCAGCACGGCTCACCGGAAGGGTTCCACTCGCCGCATCCGATGGGAAGCCAATTCGCCTCGTCGGCGTGGTCTTCGTTGGCGGAGATCAGCAGCCCCAGGACATCGTGGTGGTCGCGCCCCACGACGAGCAGAGCCCTTTCACGCAGCGGAACAGTCGGAATGTTGAACCATACCACTTCGCCGGGTTCGGCTTGCCCGTCCATGTCAGGGGCGTAGAAGATGTTGCGTGAGATCTCCCCGGTGGGCACGACGCGCGCCCGGGCGGCACGGCGGCGTTGGCTGGTGGGGGAGTTGCCCATGCGGTCGTTGAGGATCTCCAGCCCCTGGTCGAGCGCCGTCGTCCTATCGGCAAACCGCCGTAAGAATTTCATTGTGTAGTCCTAGAGTTCCAGGCGCTCAATATTCGCGCGCAGATCGGCCAGCGCCTCTGGCTCGCCGTTGTGGCGCGCGAAGCGGGTTTGGGCCAGGGCCTGCTGGGTGAGCGCGCGCCAGTGGTCGGCGCTGAGGGGGAGCCGATTGGCCTGGCAGTAGTTGTACATGCCCAAGCATTGATCGAGAACGTCGTTTTCCTCGGCTGTCATGGTCAGCCGGTCCACGATGAACACGGGAAGGGCCGCTGCCGGTTCGCCGCCGAATTTCTGGATCAACCGTTGCTGCGGCGGAAGTTGCCGTTTCTGGGCGGAGCTAAAGATCATCTGTTGGCCCATGGCGACGAGACCGAAAACAAAGGCGGCGAAAGCGGCACCGATGCCGGCCAGGACGGCATCGAGGTTGGGGATCACCGCACCGGCCGCGATAGCGATCACGGAGATGACGGCGCAGGTCGCCGCCAAGACTGAACACGACGTGGCCATGCCCGAGGTCTTCCGGGCGGGCGGCGCGGGTGCGACGGGCTCGATGAAGCGGATGAACTCGTCGTAGGTGCGGAAGGTGTGCGCGTTGGTGCCGTCCATGAGCTGGTCGAGGTTCTGGGGCAGCACGAAGCGGCTGAAGTCTTTCGGGAACAGTTCGGTCGACGCCTGCCAGTCGCGGCGCACCGGTTGCGCACCGAGCCACGGACTGTTGTCGTTCATTGCAGCCTCCCTTTCTGCTGCATACTTTAGCGCGTGACGGCGATTGCCCTCCGGCAGTGCGCTCACGGTATGGTGACCTTAGTTTTTCAGGAGGGATGGCGATGGCGAAGACGAGCACCAATTTCGCGTTGACGACGTTCACGGATCCGGCGCAGATCCGGAATTTCTGCATCATCGCGCATATCGACCACGGCAAATCCACCCTCGCGGACCGGATCCTCCAGTTGTCCAACGTGGTCGAGGCGCGCGACATGCGCGACCAGTACCTCGACAACATGGATATCGAGCGCGAGCGCGGCATCACGATCAAGGCCCAGAACGTTCGCCTGCCGTGGACCACGAAGGACGGCCAGCAGACGATTCTGCAGATGATCGACACCCCGGGCCACGTGGATTTCTCGTACGAGGTGTCGCGTTCGCTCGACGCGTGCGAAGGCGCCATTCTGCTTGTCGACGCAGCCCAGGGCATCGAGGCCCAGACCCTCGCCAACCTGTACATGGCGATGGAGAACGACCTCGAGATCATCCCGGTGCTGAACAAGATTGACCTGCCCGCCGCCGACCCAGAGAAGTACGCGGGAGAGATCGCCCACATCATCGGCTGTGAGCCGGAGGAAGTCCTGCGCGTATCCGGTAAAACCGGCGAAGGCGTGGCGGAGCTCCTGGACAAGGTCGTCGAGCTGATTCCGCCGCCGACGTCTCTTGCCGAAGAGGGGGCCGACGCGCCGGCCCGCGCGCTCGTCTTCGACTCCGTCTACGACACGTTCCGCGGCGTGGTCACCTACATCCGCATGATCGACGGCAAGCTCGAGTCAGGCCAGAAGGTGACCATGATGAACACTGGTGTCACCCACGACATCCTCGAGATCGGCATTGTCTCCCCGACGATGCAGAAGACGAAGGGGCTCGGGCCCGGCGAGGTCGGCTACCTCATCACCGGCGTGAAGGATGTCCGCGAGACCCGTGTCGGCGACACCGTCACCTGGGCTTCCAAGGGTGCCTCCGAACCCCTCGCCGGCTTCGAGGACGTGAAGCCGATGGTGTATTCGGGCCTGTTCCCGGTGTCCCAGGAGGACTTCCCGACGTTGCGCGAGAGCTTGGAGAAGCTTCAGCTTAACGACGCCTCCCTCACCTGGGAGCCGGAGACTTCCGTCGCCCTCGGCTTCGGTTTCCGCTGCGGCTTCCTTGGCCTGCTGCACATGGAGATCACCCGCGACCGCCTTGAGCGCGAGTTCGATCTCGACCTGATCTCCACCGCGCCGTCCGTCACGTACCGCGTCATTGCGGAGGATGGCTCCGAGTCCTTGGTGCACAACCCTTCCGACTGGCCGGGCGGGAAACTGCAGGAAATCTACGAGCCGGTCGTGAATATGACGCTCATCGTCCCGCAGGAATTCGTGGGCGCCACCATGGAGCTGTGCCAGTCCAAGCGCGGCCAGATGAAGAATATGGAGTACCTCTCTGAGGAGCGCGTCGAGCTGCGCTACATCATGCCGCTCGGCGAGATCATCTTCGACTTCTTCGACATGCTCAAATCCCGCACGAAGGGCTACGCCTCCCTTAACTACGAGGAAGCCGGTGAGCAGCCCGCCGACCTTGTCAAGGTGGATATCCTTCTGCAGGGCGACCCGGTCGATGCCTTCTCCGCCATCGTCCACCGCGATTCCGCCCAGTGGTACGGCAACAAGATGACCAAGAAGCTGAAGGAATTGATTCCCCGCCAGCAGTTCGAGGTTCCTGTGCAGGCGGCCATCGGCTCCAAGATCATCGCCCGCGAGAATATCCGCGCGCTGCGCAAGGACGTCTTGTCCAAGTGCTACGGCGGCGATATTTCCCGTAAGCGTAAGCTGCTGGAAAAGCAGAAGGCCGGTAAGAAGCGCATGAAGTCGATTGGTTCCGTCACGGTGCCCCAGGAAGCATTCGTCGAGGCCCTGTCCACCGACGAGGAATAGTTTTTCAGGTATACCTGAAAAACTATTCCAGGTCTGCGAGTTTTTCAGGTATACCTGAAAAACATGAGGGCTTTTCCGCGAGACGACTACCTAGATTTTCTCCGCCGCGTTCACGAACGAGACTTGGTGCGAATCATCACCGGTGTGCGCCGCTGCGGCAAGAGCACGCTACTTGAGCTGTACCGGGAAGAACTCGTGGCCTCAGGAGCGGACCCGCGGTCGATCCTGACCATCAACTTCGAGGATGCCGCCAACGACGCTTTGCGCTCACCTGATGCGTTTCTCCTTCATGTTCTCGAGCAGGTCGAAGTGAATTCTGTCCGGTATCTCCACGTCGACGAGGTTCAAGAGCTAGGTGACTGGTCCCGTGTAGTCAATTCATTGCGGGTGAATCCCGGTCTCGAAATATGCGTCACGGGATCAAATGCCACGATGTTCTCCGGTGAGTCGTTGACGTACCTCGCCGGCAGGTATATCGAGCTCCATATGCTCCCCCTGTCGCTCGCCGAGTTCCGGAGATTCAGGAAGGATTCGGGCAGCAGCGCGGAGGCGTATCGGACGTGGATGGATATCGGTGGGTTTCCAGCGGCAGTGCTGGCTGGGGACCCGGACATCACAGACCAGATCAATTCCAGCCTGTTCGATTCGATCTTCACCCGGGACATCGCCACCCGCGGCCAGATCCGCGACACCGAAGTCTTCCTTCGCGTGGCGCGCTTCGTTTTCGATAACGCGGGATCCCCGTTGTCGACCAACAAAATCAGTAGCCATTTGAAGAGCCAGGGCTACTCCTCCTCGCCGGAGTCGGTCGACCGCTACCTAGGGTTGATGGAAGATGCCCACTTGATATACCGGTGCTCCCGGTACGATACCCAGGGAAAACAGTGGTTGAAAACGAACGGGAAGTTCTATTTCGTCGACCCCGGTCTCCGGACTGCTCTCCTCGGATCGCGGGATGTGAACCGGGGGCACGATCTGGAGAACATGGTTTACCTGGAATTGAGGAGACGCCGGTACCGGGTCTCCACCGGGCATTCGAAAAACGCAGAGATTGATTTCGTGGCCACGCGGGGCAAGGATACGGCTTTCATCCAGGTGGCGTACTCCACCGATGATGCGTCGACGCTCGAGCGCGAGCTGCGCCCCTTGGCGGCAAACGCGGACCGCGCCCGCACCTATCTGATCACTGCTGACCGGATTCCTCCCTCCACGGGCTCCGTGACATGGATTGATGCATTTGAATTCCTTGCCGGAGCACCCCTCGACTGACCCCCTTATACTCGGGTCGTGTTTTCAACGATCATTCCGCCGAACGCGTCCACCCGTGAGCATGAGTTAAAGGTGCCGTGGGACCGGACAAACTCGGATCTCGGCACGTTCACGCTCTTTGCGCGCGAGCTGTACACGGACGAGTCCCTTCCGCCCCTGTTGTTCCTGCAGGGCGGTCCGGGCAATCCGGCGCCGCGCATGGTGCAGGGATGGATCCCGGAGGCGCTCAAGCACTACCGCGTTTTTCTTCTCGACGAACGCGGCACCGGCCGGTCCGGCAAGATCGACAAGGGCACCCCGGACCTCATCCGCCCAGAGATCCTGTCGAAATTGCGCTGCCCGGACGTGGTGGCGGACGCGGAAGATCTGCGGCGCCATCTCGGATTCGAGACGTGGGACGTGCTGGGTAATTCCTTCGGCGCGTTGTGCGTGGGCGCCTATCTATCGTTCGCTCCGGAAGGACTCGGAAGGGCATTTCTCACCGGCGCTCTTCCCCACATCGGCTGGACCCCGGACGAGTATAATGAGATCACGCTGAATCTCGTCGATAAGCGCTGCCAAGAGTTCTACGACGCTGTTCCCTTCGCCGAGGAGAACGTCCGAAAAGTGTGCGCGCACCTGCAAGAAACAGACGAATTCTTGCCGACGGGGGAGAAACTCTCCGCGAACCGCTTCCGTTTCATCGGCGTGGCGTTGGGCGCAGAATTCGGCTTCACCATGCTGGCTAACCTGCTGGAATCACCCTTCTACGAACACGAAAAGCGGCTCCGAAAGGATTTTCTCGCCCAGGTCAGCGGCTTCATCAGCACGGAGGTCAACCCGCTGTGGCCGGTCGTCCACCAAACCCTCATCGGTTCTTCGGATGCGGTGGGGCAATCGCACCTCGCAGCAGATCCGGCCTCAGCTGAGTCCTACTATTTGCTCGGCAACCATTTCTTCCGGCACCATTTTGAGGAAGATCCCGCGCTAAAGCCGTTCAGAGCCGCGGTCGAGGAGATGGAAACATACGACTGGCCCCCGCTTTTCGACGAAACCCAGCTCGCCAAAAACGAGGTCCCCGCCACCGTCGCCCTCTTCGAGCGCGATATGTTCGTCCCTATTGACCTGGCAAAACAGGCGGCCTCCGCGATCGGCAATCTCACCGTCTGGACCCACCCGGAGTGGGACCACGACGCTATCTACAACCACGGACAAGAACTATTCCGCGCGATTCACGAGATATCGCCCGCCCAGGGGAACGAGGGCTGAGCGCCGGGGCGCGTGACCGCGAAAGCACCCACCTTCGCCGCGAAACGGGCGGCTTCCACGAGAGAATCGCCCTGAATGAGGCGGTGGCACAGCGCGCCCGTGAAGGCGTCGCCTGCGCCAACGGAATCGACAGACTCCACACGGGGAGATGCGACCCGCACGACTCCGCCGCCATTTCCCACCAGCGCCCCGTCTGCACCCAACGTGACGACGACAGAAGGAAATTCGCGCAACAGCTCGTCCGCACAGACCTCAGGCGAAGACTTCTTTCCGAGCACCAGCTGCGCCTCGTGCTCGTTGACGATCAGCGGATCGGCTCTTCGCAGAGCTTCCCGGTCCACCTCGATCACCGGCGCCAGATTCACCACCACGCGCCCGCGCGCCAGCTGGACCGCCCGCGCGAAACCATCCGCGGGGATCTCGCCCTGCAACAAAACAAGTTCCGCGTCGGCAATCAACGCAGCATGCTTATCGACGACACCTGCCCCCACCACACCGTTCGCCCCCGGCACCACCATCACGGTGTTCTCTCCGTCCGCCGCAACTGTGATGACCGCCAGTCCGGTCGGGGTGGGGGATGTCTCGACGGCTGTGAGGTCGACGCCGGCGTCGATAAGCAACTGCTTCGCGTCGTCGGCGTGCGCGTCGTTTCCTGTCGCCCCCACGAGCGCTACGGAGCTTCCCAGACGCGCCGCCGCGACGGCCTGGTTCGCCCCTTTTCCGCCGGGCGTGATGCCGCCGCCGCTGCCCAGCAGCGTCTCGCCGGGGTGGGGATGCCGCTGAACGTTAACGGTCAGATCGGCGTTGACGGAGCCGACCACGACGATGTTGAAAGCCATGCTTTTACCCTACGGAATCGCCGCGAGCAATTTCCTGGTGTACTCGTGCCGCGGGTTCGCCCACACCTCCTCGGTAGGGCCTGTCTCCACGATGCGGCCGTGGTGGAGCACCGCGATCGTCGGGCAGACCTGCCGGACAACGGACAGATCGTGGGACACGAAGACGAGGGTGACGTTGTCGTGGACGACCAGTTCGTCGATAAGCTCCAGCACCTGCGCCCGTACGGACACGTCGAGGGCTGAGACCGGTTCGTCCGCGATGAGGATCTCCGGGTGCGGGGCCGCGGCGCGCGCGATCGAGATCCTCTGCCGCTGGCCGCCCGAAAATTGGCTCGGGTAGCGGCCGCCAACTCCCTCAAGTCCGACCTGCGCGAGAACCTCGTCTGCCCGTGTGTCGCCTGCGCCCGCCTCCTTGATCGAATCGCGGACCGTGCGGCGCGGGTTGAGCGACGAGTACGGGTCCTGGAAGACCATCTGCAGGCCCCCGTCGACGTTCACCGTTCCCGAATCCGGTTGGTTGAGCCCCGAAATGATCCGCAGGAGCGACGTCTTGCCCGAGCCGGAACCGCCCACGATGCCGATCCGCTCGCCCTTGCGCACCGACAAGCTCACGTCGTCGAGCGCCACCGTGCCGCCGCGTCTCCAAGTCACGTTGCGCAATTCGATCGCCGGCCCGCCGGTCTCCCTGAGCTTCGCGGGAAGGCCCGGTTTCGACGCCGCCACCAACTGCGCGGTGTAGTCGACCTGCGGGTTATCCAAATCAGCGTCGGGGTCCACAATCTGTCCGTGCTTGAGCACAATGACCCGGTCGGTCATTTTCTTGATCACGGCGAGGTCGTGGGTGATGAACAGCAGCGCCATCCCCCGTTCCCGCACCAGTGTGTCCAGCAGGACGAGAATCTGCCGCTGCACCTCCACGTCGAGAGCCGTCGTCGGCTCATCGCAGATCAGCAGGTCCGGGTCGCCCGCGATGGCCATGGCGATCAGAACTCGTTGCCGCTGTCCGCCCGAAAGCTGGTGGGGGTACGCGTCCGTGCGGTCGACACCCACCTCTCGCAGAAGCTCGCGCGCCTTATGAATGGAGCACGCTTCCGCCACCTGGCGCTCCACCGTCATCAGCGGGTCGAGCGCCGTCATCGGCTCCTGAAAGACCATGGACACCGTCGAACCGCGCTGCTTACGCTTCACCCGCGGCGACGAGCCGATCATGTCCGTCCCGTTGAGCGTGACCGTCCCGGACACCGGGAGCCGCTCATCCAGCAGCCCCATGATCGTCAGGGCCGTCATCGACTTGCCGGAGCCTGATTCGCCGATCAGGCCGAGACGTTCGCCGGGCGCGATATCGAATGAGATCCGGTCTAGGATCCCGTCGATGCACACATCTTCAACATGCACGAGTGTCACCGGTGGGACCTCCTGTCAGCCACAGCATCGCCGAGCAGGTTGAAGCCCAGCACTGTCGCGGCGATGGCTAGACCCGGCCACAGCGCCAGGTGGGGAGCAGTGGAGAGGAATGCCTGCGACGACTGCAGCATCCGCCCCCAAGAGGCGTACGGCGCAGGCGTTCCCAGGCCCAGGAAAGACAGCCCCGCCTCCGCCAGGATCGCCAAAGCCAGCGCCACCGAGACCTGCACCGCCAGCGTCGCGGTGATATTCGGCAGCACATGCCGCCACGCAATCACGACCCCGGAGACCTTGGAGATCCGCGCCGAGAGCACGTAGTCCTGCGCCATCACCTGCAGCGTCCCCACCCGCGAGACACGTGCGAACCCGGGGATACCGGCGATGCCGATGGCCAGCACCACAATCCACATCGAGCTCCCGAACACCGCTGTGAACACGATGGCCAACAGCAGCGCGGGGAATGCCAGGAGCAAATCGTTGCCCCGCATGATCAGCCGCTCGGTCCAGCCGCGGCTCATGCCGGCCCACACTCCCAGCGGAACCCCGACCGTGGCAGACAGCGCGACCGACGCCACCGCGACTGTCAGCGTGGTCCGTGCCCCGTCCATCACGCGGCTGAGCACGTCGCGCCCGTACTGGTCCGTCCCCATCCAATGGGCGAGCGTTGATCCTTGCAGCCTCTCCGCCGGCACTGCGTGCACGGGGTCGTACGGAGTCCACACCATCGCGACCACAGCGAAGAGCACCGCCATACCGACGAACAGGAGGCCTAGCCACTTCCTCATGCCTGGCTCCTCAACCGCGGGTCGATGAACCTGTACAGCACGTCCACCACCAGTGTGACCGCCAGGGTGAACACGACGAGGAGCATCATGAGGGTCTGCACCGTGGTGAGGTCGCGGGTCGCCACCGCATCCAGCAGCATGGAGCCCAGCCCCGGAAGGGCGAACACGCGCTCGATGACCACCGCACTCACGATCAGAGTGGTGAACTGCAGTCCCGTGACTGTCAGCACAGGGAGAAACGCGTTGCGCAGGGCGTGCCGGTACAGCGCCTGGCGGGTGGACAGGCCCACAGCACGGGCGGTGCGGACATAGTCTTTGTCCAGTTCCTCGTTGACTGCGCTGCGCACATAGCGTGTGAGGATCGCTGCCTGAACAAGCGCCAGCGCGATCACCGGCAACACCAGATGCGCCAGGAACGCGCCGAATCCCGCGTTGGGCGGGACCCAACCGTTCGCCGGCAGCCAGCCCAACCACACGGAGAACACCACGACGGCGAGAATGCCCACGAGGAAGCTCGGTACCGCGATCCCGACCTGGGTCAACGCCGAAACAATCGCAGTGTCCAGCTTTCCGCGCCGCCGCACGAGATACGTGCCTAAAGGAACGGCGATGGCCATTGAGAGCACCATGGCGCTCACCGTCAGGATCAGGGACACCTGCATCCTGTCGATCACCAGGGGAGTGATGTCCTGCTTGCTCGTCAGGGAGGTACCGAAATCGCCCGTCAGCATTCCGCCGACCCAGTCGAAATACTGCACGACCAGCGGCCGGTCGGTGCCCAATTGCGACGCCAGTTTCGCCACGTCCTCTTCCGAGGCGGTCACACCTAGCGCGATCCGCGCCGGGTCGCCCGGAATTGCGCGCAGCAGCAGGAAGATGATCACGCTCGCGGCGAAGAGCAGCGACACGAAGCGTCCGACCGCCTTCATCCCCTAGTCACCTCCGCCAGGCTGAGTCCGTCAGTGACCACGTCCGGATCGACTCCTTTCACGCCGGGGGCGGTGACAACGATATTGGGCAGATTTGCCAGGGTCAGGGAGCCCGCATCCGCCATGATCGAGTCGACGGCGTCGTGCATGAACTCGATCTGCTGATCCGGGGTGCCGGCATCCGCCCCGGCGAAATCGTCCCGCACCACCTCGGAGTTGTACCCGACGTAGTACTCGGGGGAAAACAGCTGCGGCATATCGCGCGGTTCGACGTGCGCGATCAACGACGACTGGTAGTCCGCCTGTTTGAGCACCTGGTTCAGCCACACCGCGGGGAATTCGACGGTGGTCAGCTTCACCTCGAAGCCGACGTCCTTGAGCTGCGAGAAAATCAGTTCCGCCGCGTCCTGCGCGTACGGGAGGGACGGCACGGTCAACTCCACTTCTGGGGTTTTTCCCGCTAGAAGCTTGCGCGATTTGTCGGGGTCGTAGGGAAAATAATCGTTCCCCGTGAACCACGGGTCACTCGGCGCGACGGGGGCACCGCCGGTGTCAGCGGCCATGCCGGACCACACGATGTCGTTGAGCGCGTCCCTGTCGATCGCGTACGCAACCGCGCGGCGCACATCCGGGTCGTTGAACGGAACGGCTTTATTGTTCAAGCTCAGCAAAACCTCGCCGTTCGTCGTCCCCACATCCACGCCGAATTCACCGGGCAAAGTCTCCAGCAATTCGGGGGCCTGCAGCCCCCACACCACATCGACATCGCCCACGCGCAGGGCATTCACAGACGAAACAGCATCCGAGAAGTACCTGATCGCAGCGTCCTGCCGCGCGGGATCACCCCAGTAATCGTCGCGCGCCGAGAAGGAAATCGACTCGCCGAGCGCGAAATGATCGACGATGTACGGCCCGGTCCCCACAGGATCGGTCGCGAGCTTATCGATGCCTCCCGGAGCCATCATCGCCCCCGTCAGCGTCCCCATCGACCACAGCCAACTATTCGACGGGGTCTGAAGTGTCACCTTCAACGTCAGCGGATCGACGACCTCGACGCCACTGACTGGCGCCATCTGTGCGGACAACCCGTTCGTCCATTTTTCCCGCACGTAGTTGATTGAGAATGCGGCGGTCTCGGCAGTGAATTTCTCGCCGTTGGAGAAGGCCACACCGTCTTTGAGGTGGAACGTGTATTCGGTCCTGTCGTTGCTGATGTCCCAGCTTTCGGCGAGGAAGGGTTGAGGCTGGCCGGAGTCGTCGATACGCACGAGCGTCTCGTACACGTTGTTCATGAGCGCCTGCGGGATCGCGGCACCTCCGGTGGTGGTGAAATCGAGCGACGCGGGCGCCGACGTCGTGCCCACGACCACGCTGTCCGGTTCGATACGGCCGACATTCGATGCCGTGCTGCCGGCGGAACACGCAGACAGCAATCCGACCGAAAGTACCGCCATGACGGTACCGAGTGCTCTCATGTGCAAAAGGCTATTCTTGCGCTGCGGTGATCTCAAACCTCAACGGAATGGACGCACCCCGCACACTGCTGAGTTCGACCTTGACCATATCTCCGCGGTAAATATTCTCCGCGTATTCCACCGGTTCACCCTGGAATGTGAAACCCCTCATTTCCAGCCGCCAAACCGGGTCGCCTTCCGGAATTTCCAGAAGCTCCGCGTGCGTGGCGGTGGCCCTGTCCACTTGCGCGGTGCGGGACGCGTTGTCGATGACCACGCCGGCGTCGAAAAGCTGGTCGTGCACAGGTTCGCTCTCCGGGGTCAAAGCCAGGAACCGCTCGCCGAAGCGGAGGGGGAACACGAGCCTTTCGATGAGCACCGGTACCCCATTCGCCGAGCGCACGCGCACGATTTCCACGACGGGGTCGTTGACCTTCAGGTTGAGCGCCACAGCGATCTTCTCGCCGGCGGGCTCCCTCGCGACCCGGATGATCTTCTCGCCCGGGGTCTGGCCCGCTTCCGCGACGAGTGCGGATGCGGAGATGAGCGCGTTAAAGCTGTTCGTCTTCGGGGCCTCCAGCACGAGCGAGCGGCGGCCGCGGCCGGACGAGATCAGGCCCATGCCCCGCAGGTTCGCCACAGCTTGGCGCACGGGGCCGCGCGAAGTGTCGAATTGCGCGCACAGCTCCGCCTCGGAGGGGAGAGGATCGCCCGGTGCGAGGGTTCCGTCATCGATCAAGCCGCGGAGATAGTCCGCGATTTCCTCGTGCTGCTGTCGGCGTGCGATGGGAATTCTCCTGGCTCGAACTTGTCAAACTGTCTAAACTTTACCCGACAACCTCTCGCTAGAGTACAAAAACACCGACATAAATATTCATCTAGACTGCGCCGGAAACGATCTCCATTGCCCGGACCGCCTCGTCGTGGGTGGGGGACTGGAACGAAACCATCAGCTCGTCCGCCTTCGCGTGCGCCGCGAAATTCTCCAGGTAGTCCGCGACCTGCTCGCCAGTGCCTTGCGCGGTGTAGCGCAGCATACCGACGATCTGCTGGCCCTGCGGCGAGGCCATCACATTGTCCAGCTGTTCTTCGGTGAGGGTCCGCCCCTGGCGTCCCAGGAGCGCGCGCACCCTCGCGCGGTGGACAAGTTCTGTCTGGCGCGCGGCGTCCGCTGCGCTATCTGACGCAGTGACATTCACTGCGGCGATCACGTACGGCTCCGGGTGCCGCTCGGAGGGCTGGTAGTTCTCGCGGTAGTAGGTCGTCGCCGCCTCCAGGTGCGTCGGTGCGAAGTGGGAGGCGAATGAATACGGTAGCCCCAGCTTCGCCGCCAATGTCGCCCCGAACATCGAAGATCCGAGAATGTACAGCGGCACATTCGTTCCGGCTCCCGGCATGGCGGTCACACCCGGCACCACCGAATTCCCGGCGAGATAGCCCTGGAGCTCCAAGACATCGTCCGGGAAATTTTCCGCCGCCATCGGATCCCTGCGGAGGGCCCGCCCAAGAGTGTTCTGGTCTGTGCCGGGTGCGCGTCCGAGACCCAGGTCAATGCGGTCCGGGTACAGCTCGGCGAGCATGCCGAACTGCTCCGCAATCACATACGGGGAGTGGTTGGGAAGCATGACGCCGCCAGCACCGAGACGAATCTTCTCGGTCTTGGCGGCGATATGGGAAATGAGCACCGCCGGCGACGACGATGCGATCGACGGCATGTTGTGGTGCTCGGCGTACCAGACGCGGTCGTACCCCAGCTTCTCCGCTGTCTGGGCGAGTTCGACTGAGCGGGCCATGGATTGGCCCGGCGTCTCATCGTCGCGGACAGTGCAGAAATCCAGCAGGGACAGCGGGGTCATGGTGGTCCTTCCGTTCGGGGATTCTTGTCACCCCGTGCAACGTGACGGAAGGCCACCTCATTCCACCTATACGTTCTGCGCTTCGGCCTCCTCCAAAGAGTCGCCGTCAACGGTGCGCTGTGTACCGATTTCGAGCGGGGCATGCGGTTTCGCGAAGTCGATGATGACACCGATCGCGAATGCCACTGCCGTCGGCAGCAGCCAGCCCAGGTCGTAGTCCTGCATCGGCGACCAGTCGACCAGAGGCGACAGAGCGTCTGCGCCCCAGCCGAGAGAAGTGAAGGTGGAGATCAGGGACCAGACCACCGCCACCCAGATTGGCAGGAAGAAGCCCCAGCGCAGGCGCGTGCGGCGACGGAATGCCGGCTCGATCAGGGTGACGAAGATCAGGGCGATCGCCGGCGGGTACAGGAAGCCGATGACGGGGCCGGCAATCGAGATGACGAAGTCGAGGCCCTGCGTCGACATGACGGCGGATGCAACGGCGAAGATGACCGCCCAGGTGTGGTAGGAGCCGGCGAATTGCTGGGAGAAGTACTCGGCGGTCGAGGTGATGAGGCCGATAGCGGTAGTCATGCAGGCGAGCACAACGATGAGCGCGAAAACGGTCTGGCCGGGGCGGCCCATGAGCTGGAGTGCTGCGTCGGCAAGCAACGGCGCTCCGGAGTCGTACTGCCCGGCGTCCGGCATCGCGCGGCCGATCAGGCCGAGGCCCAGGTAGATCAGGGCGAGCAGGATGCTGGCGACGACCGCGGCGAGGATCGTGCCGCGGACAAGCGGCTTGCCTTCCTCGAAGCCCTTGAAGCGCAACGAGGAGATAACCACGATGGAAAATGCCAGCGCAGCGATCGAGTCCATGGTCAGGTAACCCTCCAGGACACCCGTCGGGTAAGCGCTGGAAGCGTAGTCCTCGCTCGGCGAGTAGTGCTGGTTCGTCATCGTGAACAGAGCCATGCCGATCATGACGGTCAGCAGGACCACCAGCGCCGGTGTGAGGAACTTACCCAGGGTGTCGGTGATGCTGTTCGGGTTCCAGGAAATTGCGAGCGCGATGCCGAAAAATACGATGTTGAAGATCGCCGCGGTCAGGGTGCTTTCCCAACCGAACAGCGGAGTCACCGCGACCTCGAAGGACACAGCGCCGGTTCGCGGCAGGGCGTAGAAGGCGCCGATCGACAGGTATGCCAGAACGGGGAACACGACTCCGAAGAGCGTGCCGGCGCGCTGCGCGAGGTCGCGCACGTTCGAGCCGGAGAGGGCGATCGCGATCACCGCGAGCACGGGCAGAAGCGCGCCCGTGGTCAGGAAGCCGAAGATCGCGGGCCAGAAATTCTCGCCCGCCTCCACGGCGAGCATGGGCGGGAAGATGAGGTTGCCGGCACCGAAGAACATCGAGAAAAGTGCGAGCGCCGTGACGACGATCGCGCTGGTCTGTGTCTTCTTGCCGCTTGGCACAGCAGTAGACATTGGGCCTCCCAAGGAAAATGAACAAAATGTAGGGGCCACCCTATCATCTCACGCTACGGAACAGAATCCCATTGCGTGAAAATTTCGCTTTTCGACGCCCTCTCGCTGTTCGAATTTCCCATCCCATCATTCAGTTGCGACCTGCCGTTTGTGGATTGGCGATCGAACAAGTGATCGAATCTGTGGATAAGTCTCTGCAGTTTTCCTGGGCGGTGTCCGGGTCGCATGCAACACTGTCCGCACAGCCGTTTGAACGGGTGGTGCTAGGCCGCCCGGGCGGCACCCGCTCCGAGCACAGAAAGGAGAAGACCGTGACTGCCGCAGCAGAAGAAGAAGCGCACGTCCCGACTGGGGCGTTCTTCGCCAGTGAGAATCCCGACGACCCACTGACCGCCGCGGGAACCGGGTTCCGCCGGAACCAGCACGCCATCTTCGGGAAATACGCCCACCAGAATGAGTTCCTCGGGTCCCGCGATGTGGACGAGGAAGTGACAGCTGTCAGCATCGCCACCGGCCTGACGCCCCGTGACGTGAAGGAAGGCATGTTCGCCTACATGAGCCTCCAGCAGCTTCCCCGCCTCCGTGCCCTCCAAGACGAGAACCACCGGTTGGACGTGAGACGGCTCGCCGCCATCGAGAAAGCCGTGAACCGTCTGGGCAATGACGTGGAGGAGGAAGACTACGGGCAGATCGACGAGCTCCTCGTCGGTCTGTTCACGCCCGACTACCCAAACCAGCAGCTGCCAACGCCGTACATGGTGACGCTGAGACTCAACCAGCTTCTGGCCACACTCGACTGCTCGGTGTCGTTCGACGCGGACAAAAAGAAGAGGCGGTCGGAAGGCCCGCCCGGGATCGGCCATGTTGAGTTCCACCCTGATCCCTCCGGCGTCGGATTGGCCGCTCTGACCCTGTCCGCGGATAATGCCTCGATGGCAGCCGCCAGAGCGTCCATCGCCGCTACGGCCCGCAAGCACGACCTCTCGGATTCGGATGCCGCCCTTAAACTCATCTGCGGCCGCCTGACTCCTGAGCTTCCCGCGACGATCTTCGCCTACGCACCCAAAAACGCAGACGGTTCCGTCGATGTCACTAGGCCGGTCTTCATTCCTGGCTTCGGCTGGTCGGGTGCAGTGGGCACCGAGATGTTCCACTCCTTCAGCCTCAACGTGGTCGACCTCGACGCGGCCGCTACCTGCACCGTCGCCGGGTATGTCGCGCCAGACGCCGTCAAGGCATTCGTCCGCAGCCGCGACGGTACTTGCATCTACCCGGGCTGCGACCGCAGTGCGTGGACGTGCCAGCTCGACCACCGCATCCCGTTCGACGAGGGTGGGCTGACCAGCGCCGACAATCTCTTCTGCCTCTGCCAGCACCACCACAACATGAAGACCGACCGCCTGGCCTTCTATGTTCCCGATCCGGTCACGGGTGAGATCGTCTGGCTGTTCGCCAACGGCACCTATGCCCGCGTAGAGCCGGACAGCGTGCTGGAAGGCCAGATAACTCCGACGAATCCGAAGTGGTCGCGCACCCTGGATGACGTGAAGCGGTTGAAGCGCAAAAATGCCCGGTTTTTCGCCAAGTGCCACCGTGTCCTGGACGATTTCGAGGAGGATTTCGACTACGAGGCCTGCATCGGCAAGCTGCAGGAGCTGGAGAGGGAATACGAGCTCCGTTTCCCCTTCCACCCTGAGCCGCCGCCGGGACCGTACGACCCGGAATTCGAGCCGCCGCCCGAAGACTAGGAGAGTTCCCGGATTGCTCGCAGCGGAATGTCCACCCAATCAGGCCGGTTGTTCGCTTCGTAGACCACCTCGTACGCGGCCTTGTCAGCGATATACGCATCCAAGACAGGGGAGCGGGAGGTGCCGTAACCGGCGAGCAGCTTATCGACGTCCGCCTTACCGCCCATCGCATGCGCGTACCCGAAACTTCGCACCATGCCGGCCACATCCCGCAACGGATGGTCGGGGAGCCTGCGCTGTTCGAGGGGTCGGGCAGGTTCGCCCTCGAAATCAATCAGGTACCAACGATCCGCGAGAAGTGTCTGTCCCAGGTGAAGGTCGCCGTGAATGCGCTGGATGTCGACGTCCCCGTCAGGGATGCGGGAGTAGATTTCCCGCAAATTGCCCTCGAAGGGAGAAAGGGCGTCGGTCTGGGTGAGAAGCTCGTCGAGATGCGAATTGAGGGAACCCCGGATGCGGGACCCGGCAACGGTTTCCGCTCCGAATGCTTCGGCTAACGCTTCGTGCACAGTGCGGATGGCGGCACCGAGATCGTGCTCATTATCGAGACCAGGGTCGAGAGACAATTGGAAGCCGTCGCGGCCACCGGTGATGAACTCCTGCATCATCGCCAGGACTTTTCCGTCGTGGGTGAGGTACCCGCGCACGCCCGCGACATGCGGGCAGTCACCGATGGAGCTGAGCAGCTCGACGTCGGGGTTGATGCCTTCTTCGAGTTTGCGGAAAACCTTGAGCATCCAGGTGCCGTCGACCACGAGGGAGGTGTTCGACTGGTCGGCCCTCAAAGGAACGGCGGTGCCCCCAGACATATCTCCTGTGATTTCGCCGAAATTGTGGAGGTGCTCGAGATAGGACTGCGCGCCCGCCTCGGTCTCGAGGGCGTCGCGGCCGCCAGCAACTAGGACCTGGTACTGGTCGACGGCTCCGTGGTCGACCTCGAGGATCTGCCAGGTGAACGAACCAGCGGAAAGTTCCGAGACGACCGACTGGTGGTTGATCGGCTCGGACTTGGCGCCGTAGAAACGGGTGCTTTTCAGATCCATGCTGGAAACCCTACGAGATGTCGAACCAGAAGTGGCCGTGCGGGGCGAGGGTGACAAGCCAGGGAAGCTCACCGATGGCGGGGAACTCGACGTTGCCGGACAGCTCGCGCGGGACGATGCCGGCGAGGTGTGACAATTGCATTTCCACTGGCTGGGGCAGGGAACTCATGTTGTTCACGCACAGGATGCGCTCGTCGTCGTATTCACGGATGAAGGCGAGGACCTGCGGGTTGCCGTGTTGGACTTCCTGGTAGTCGCCGCGGCCGAATGCCTTGTACTGCTTGCGGATGTGCACGTGCTCGCGGACCCAGTGGAGGAGGGAATTCTCCCGCTCCATCTGGGATTCGACGTTGACGGCCTGGTAACCATAGGTGTCGTTGCGGATCGCAGGCAGATAGAGGCGCTCGGGGTCGGTGCGGGAGAAGCCGCCGTTGCGGTCGGCGTTCCACTGCATGGGGGTCCGCACGCCGTCGCGGTCGGGGAGCCAAATATTGTCGCCCATGCCGATCTCGTCGCCGTAGTAGAGGAACGGGGAGCCGGGGAGGGACAGCAACAGGGCGTGGGCGAGCTCGAGACGGTCGCGGTGGCCGCCGAGCAAAGGTGCGAGGCGGCGCCGGATACCCACGTTCGCGCGCATGCGGGGGTCTGTCGCGTAGTTGGTGTACATGAAGTCGCGCTCGTCCTCGGAGACCATTTCGAGGGTGAGTTCGTCATGGTTGCGGAGGAAGATGCCCCACTGGGCGGAATCGGGAATGTTCGGGGTTTCGCGAAGGATGTCGATGATGGGCTGGGCGGATTCTTGGCTGATTCCCATGAAGATGCGGGGCATCACCGGGAAGTGGAAGGCCATCTGGCACTCGTCGCTGTCTCCGAAATACTGGACGACCTCGTCGGGCATCTGGTTGGCTTCGGCGAGGAGGAAACGGCCGGGGTACTCATCGTCGAAAAGCCTCCGCACGCGTTTGATGAATTCGTGCGTTTCCGGGAGGTTTTCGCAGTTCGTTCCTTCGCGCTCGAAGAGGTACGGGATGGCGTCGAGGCGGATGCCGTCCATGCCGAGGTCTAGCCAGAAGCGGATGACATCGATGACGGCGTCCTGGACATCCGGGTTGTCGTAATTCAGGTCCGGCTGGTGGGAGAAGAAACGGTGCCAGAAGTACTGTTTGCGCACCGGATCGTAGGTCCAGTTGGACTCTTCGGTGTCGATGAAGATGATGCGGGCGTCCGCGTACGGGGCGGGGGTGTCGGACCACACATAGAAATCGCCGTACGGGCCTTCGGGATCGCGGCGGGATTCCTGGAACCACGGGTGGGTGTCGGAGGTGTGGTTGATGGGGAAATCGGTGATGATGCGAATGCCGCGTTTGTGGGCGGCGTCGACAAGCGAAACGAAGTCTTCGACGGTGCCGAACTCGGGCAGGACCTTGCGGAAGTCGCGGATGTCATAGCCGCCGTCGCGGAGGGGGGAATCGTAGAACGGCGGCAGCCACAGGCAGTCGACACCGAGCCACTGAAGGTAGTCGAGCTTTTCCTCGACACCTTTCAGGGACCCGGACCCGGAACCCTCCGGGTCGTAGAAGGCGCGGACGAGCACCTCGTAGAAGACAGCGTCCTTGTACCACTCCGGGTCAGGGCGCTGCCAGGGCTCGTTGCCGGGGGCGGGGGCGGGTGCGGCGTATTCGCTGGCGTCTGCCTCGATGAGGAAGCCTTGCTCGTCAGTGGAGTCCATGGCCCCTAACAATAGCGGTAGAGATCCGGTCGAGCGCTTCGGACAAGATCTCGGGGCTGGTCGCGAAATTCAGGCGGGCATGGTGCGCGCCGCCCGGGCCGAACGTGACCCCTTCATTGAGGGCGACTTTCGCTTCTCGACGAATCCAGGTAGCCGGTTTTTCATCTTCGATCACAGTGCCACTGAAATCGAGGAACATGAGGTAGGTGGCCTCCGGCTTGGTGAACTGGATGCCGGGGACTGCCTCCGGGAGGTTCTCGATCAGATAATCTCGGTGGGCCTTGAGGGTTTTCAGTTGGTCATCCAGGGCTTCTTTTCCGTGGTCGTAACAGGCCTGCGCGGCGACGATGCCGAGGGTGCCGGTTCCGTCCTTCGCCACTCCGGTGAGGTTCTTCCAGGTGTCGACGTCTTTTTCATTGCTGAAGACCATCTGGGCGCACTTGAGGCCGGCGACATTCCACGCCTTCGAGGTGGCGGTGACGGTGATGCAGACATTCGCGGCGGTGTCGCTGACGCCAGCGGCGCAGTGGTGTTTTCCCTCATAAACGATGGGGGCGTGGATTTCGTCGACAAGCACCCGGGCGCCGTATTTGTCGGCGATATTGGTGATCTGGACGAGCTCCTCTTCGTCGAATGTGTAGCCCCACGGATTATTGGGCGCGGCGAGGAGAATGGATCCGGCGCCGTTCTTGAAGGCGGCCTCGATTTCCATCAGGTCCAGGCCGTCCTTTGCCCCAACCTCGACCATCTCGCGGCCGGCGGTTTCGGGAAGCTCGAGGAACGGGGGATACGAGGGGACCGGAACGATGACGGGAGAACCCGGCTTGGTGAAGTACTGGATGCCAAGTAGCATGCCGCGCACGACATCGGCGACGGGAAAAATGTGCTCCGGATTCGGTGTCCATCCGTACTGCTCGGAATAGAACCTGCTCAGGGAGTCTCCGAGAGTGTGGTGGGCAGGGGTGTAGCCGAACATTTCTCGGTCGACCGCGTCCTGGATCGCGCTTTTCACCGGCTCGGCGGTGGGGAAATCGCTCTCGGCGACCCAGAGTGGGAGGACATCGTCCTCGAACTGGGTCCACTTGCGGGTGCCGCGGGCGCGGAGGGTCTCAAGATCTGGGAACTGCATGGCCCCAACCTACGCCTTGAAGCCGAAGGCTTTGAGGCGCTTCCGGTCGGCGGCCGACGACGAGGCGGTAAGTGCGAGCAGCTCTGAATAAATTCCGCCGGAGACTGCGAGGTCGGAGGGGGTGCCAATCTCGTCGATTTTTCCGTCCTTGAGGGTGATGATGGTGTCGACATCGGCGATCGTCGATAAGCGGTGCGCGATCATGATGGTGGTCCGGTCTTTCATCAGTTCGTCGAGACCGGCCTGGACCAATCTCTCCGACTTGGTGTCTAAGGCGGAAGTGGCTTCATCGAGGACGAGAACTGGGGCATCCTTGAGCATGGCCCGGGCGACGGCAACCCTCTGCTTTTGGCCGCCGGAAAGGCGCAGACCGCGCTCGCCGATCACGGTGTCGTAACCGTCGGTGAAACTGGAAATGAAACTGTGGGCGTTCGCGCGCTTGGCGACGTCGATGATCTCCTGTTCGGTCGCATCCGGCTTGCCGTAGGCGATGTTCTCGCGGATGGTGCCGGAAAACAGGGCGGGTTCCTGGAAGACGACGCCGACAGAGGCTCGTACGCGCTCGACATCTGCGGTGTCGATGTCCTTGCCGCAGACGGTCAGGGAACCGGTGGAGATGGGGTAGAGCCCCAAAAGGAGGTTGACCAGCGTGGATTTTCCGCCGCCGGATTCGCCGACGAGGGCGACCGTTTCCCCGTGGCGGGCGGTGAACGTGATGTCATCGAGGATAGGTTCGCCCTCGTCGTACGCGAAGGAAACGCGGTCGAATTTGATGGTCGGCTCCGCGGCGGGCAACGGGATGACAGGGGCGGTGTCGAGCTCGGGAACATCGGCGGCTTCGGTGGCGGCGACGATCTGGGTGTTGGCAGCTTCCTCGATCTCCTGGTCCATCACCTTGAAGTAGTCACGGGAACCGGCGATGGCGCGCTGGGCGGAATCGACGAGCCAGCTCATCATGTGGACCGGCTGCTGCGCCATGGTGACCAGCTGGATGAGCATGACCATGTCGCCGATGGTGAAACGGCCGTTGTAGGTCTGCACGAACAGGATCATGTAGATGCCCAAAAAGACCAGGTTCATCGCCAGTCCACGCGCGACATCCATACTGTGCCACCAGCGCGACTGGGGGCGGGTGAGGCCGACCGTCTTTCCGTAATGGTTCGCGAATGCTTGAAGCTCGCGGGATTCGGCGACGAAGGACTTCGTGACCTTGACCTGCCCGACGACCTCGGCGAAGCGGCCGTTGGCTAGGTCGATCTGCTCGTTCTTCTCGTTCTCGAATTTCTGCCAACGCTTCGATGTCAAGGCAGTCAGGCCGAGGTAGATGGGGAAGAGCGCGAGCAGGAGGAGGGTGAGGGGCCAGTAGAAGAATGCGGTGATGCCCAGGATCGCCGTAACCTGCAGCAGCATCGGCAGCAAGGTGTTGGAGAAGGTCTGGACCGTCTGGGTGATGTTCATGATTGAACGGTCCAGGCGCGCGATGATCGTGCCGGTGACTTGGCCGTCGAAATAGCGCTGCGGGAGAGCCAGTAGTTTGGCGAAGTAGCGCGTGGACAGCACTTGTCGGATGCGGACGGCGACGACATCGCCGAGGTAGCCGCCGATGTTCTGCATCAGTGTGTTCGCGGAATAGGCGGCGAACAGTGCCACGGCGAGCCAGGCGACCGTGCCAAGTTTTCCGCCGTCGACGATGATGTTTGTCGCTTCACGGATGATGAACGGTGAAACGAGGTTGAGCGCCGCCGTGACGGTGGAAATGAGGATAATGCCGACGTAATAGGGCCAGAGGGCGGATGCGCTACGGATGATTCGTACTAGTGGCTGCACAGGCTCCACTGTAAAGTGTGTTGGAGTTTCATCGATAGGAAGGCACATCATGACGCGTAGGGCTCTTGGCATTGTGGCGGCAGTTTCATCAGCGTTGATTCTGGCCGCATGCGGCGACAGCGGAGTTGTCGACCAAGAGGGAAGTTCCATCACCCCGACCACGGGCGTGGCCACACCGACGGAGGAACCGGAATCTTTCGAGACCCACAGTGCCGAACCGCTGACCACCGACCAGATTAACGGCAAGGTCGTTGAGGATCCGGGCATGGATGTCTCCTACAAGTGGCAGGGCACTACCTACGCCCCGAACGGCGGCACCGTGGTCACTGTCGCGGTAATGAACCACTCCGACAACATCATGCCGCCGGAGGCTCTCGGCGAACCTGAGCTGAAGTACAAGGGCGGCAAGGAGAAAGCCAGCCGCATGAGCGCGGAAGAGGCCGGTATCGAGACCGACGGGCTCGATCTCCCGCTGGGCAAGGGGGCGACAATGAATGTGCAGTACGCATTCGATGTCAGCTCGGGCAATCTTTCCGACGCGACGTTCAAGATCGGCAACGTCGTCTTTGAAGGGAACCTGAACAACTAGTGGATGAGCTCGTGGTGCTGTGCACCGAGGACGGCGAACAAATCGGCACTGCGCCGAAGGTTTCGGTGCACACTGCGGACACTCCGCTGCACCTCGCGTTTTCGGCATGGCTTTTCGACGGTGAGGGCAACGTTCTCCTCACCCGCCGTGCCCTGTCCAAGTTGACGTGGCCGGGCGTGTGGACGAACAGCTTCTGCGGACACCCAGGGCCGGGGGAGACGTTCGAGGAAGCGGTGGTGCGAAGGAGCCGCGAAGAACTGGGGGCCGCGGTGAAGGACATTGAGTCGGTCCTCCCCGATTTCCGCTACCGTGCGGTGGATGCTTCCGGGATCGTGGAGAATGAAGTGTGCCCGGTCTTCTTCGCCGCGCTTGACGGTGACCTGAATCCGCGGCCTGAGGAAGTCTGCGAATACCAGTGGGTGAGCATGGATGATCTGCGGGAAGCAGTGTCCCGCTGTCCATTCATCTTCTCTCCGTGGCTGGTGGAAGAGCTAGCTCAGTTTCCGGTTTGAGGTGTGGGTCCCCGGAGGACGCGAACTCGACCAGCCACGGAGTGAGCGGGCCGCTGAAGAGCGGGAATAGTTCGTCGCAGTGCTTTGAGTCACCGGTGAAGGTGACATTCCAGACCGTGCCGGGCGCGCGGTCGATGACCTCGCGGACACGGTTGCGGATGATGCGGTTGGTCAGGCGGTTCCCGATGATGGGGTGCTGGAATTCCCGCTCGTGGGAGGACACGACGAGGTCGATGTCGGCCATTTCCTCCGGTGCGAGGGGGTATGGGCCCAACGCCATGTCGGTGAAATAGCGGCGGCGCAGTCGGTTGTAGGCGCGGTCGAGAGTTCTCGGGCGTGCACGGTTTAGCCAACGTCGGGTCGTGGGGATGCGAAGCGAGGATTTTCTTTGCTGGAAGCTGCCGCGGGGAAAAGCAGGGGACATGGCGACCGCGCGGCGGAAAGCGCCGCGGAAATGGTCTCTCCGCATCAACCACAGGACGATAGCGGCGCCTGCGGACTGCCCAGTGAGGGTGACATTGGTGGGGTCGCCGCCGAAGGACTCGATATTGGACTGGACCCATTCCAAGCCGAGGGCGACGTCATCGGTGGCGCGGTAGTGGTGGGGGTGGTCGTCGGGGAAAGGGACGAGACCGGGCAGCTTCTTCCGGTAATTGATGCGGACGAGAATGACGCCGTTGCGGGCGAGGTCTTCGCCGGGGGAGCCTTCGTCCTCGTGGTTGCTCATCTCGAAGCGGCCGCCGTGAATGTGGACGACGACGGGGAGATTCTCACCGGTTTTCGGGGCGACGATGGACAGGGCGGTGGTGTCCGGGGTGGGGCGTTGTGCGTCGATAAGAAGGCCCTTCGGTGCTGGTTCCGCATCGTCGAAGGGCGCCGGAATGCGCGAGTACTGAATGGAGTGGAAATAGGAGATGTCCCCGCGCGCGGTACCGATGATGGTGCCGGCAGGGCACGTCACTTCAACCGGGGAGCTCATGGGGCCTAAGCTTAAGCGACATGATCGATCTCACGCAGGCGAGTCCGTGGCTGCAATTGCCGGTTGTTCTGGCGATCGCGCTTCCGTTGGCTGGGCTCGCGTCCGTCGGGCTGCTGCGGCTAGTGGACTGGCTGGCTGCCGTATTGAATGGAGGATCCCATGGCTAACCCCGAAGACCTGCGCAAAGAGGACATGAAGCTGCCGAAGGCGCGCAGGAAGTACCCGCGCTCCCGTGTCACCCAGGCACTGTGGGTGCTCATCGCCCTCGTGGTGGTGATGGGGCTTATCGGGCTGTTCTAGCGCTGGCCTCAGCCACCCGGTGGAACAGGTCGATGTCCTCGAGGTTCTCAATGAGGACAGCGTTTCCCTGTGCGTCGCTCAACGGGACGCACCAGTTCTTGTACTGGTGGGAATTGGTGCCGGGCTGGTTCTGGATGCGGGTGTCGCCGACCATGTCGACGAGGTTCGTGCAGGTCAAAGCTGAACCCGTGTCGGCGATGAAGCGGGTGAGGCCCAAGACAAGCTCATCGACGTCGCCGCGTTCGTCCCGTCCGAGGCCGTCGAAATCGGTGTCGGCCAGTGGAGTGCCCGCGAAATAGCCGTGCTCGCGGGCGGTGTTGAGGACATGGGACTGCCAGGCGATGTCCTCGGCGTCCATCTCGTCGAGGGATTCGTCGACGAGGCCGAGCTGGGCGCGCAGCTCGTTGTGGGCGCCGGAGAGGTACCCGGCGGTCGGCGGCAAGTCGTGCGTGCCCACCGACGACAAAGCGAGGTTGCGGTACTCCTGCGGGTGCATCGGGCGTTCGCCGGTGGGGGCGTGCTCGAACCAGATGACGGAGGTGCCCAGCACGCCCCGGTCGCGCAGCTCCTCCTGGACCCACGGCTCGAAGGTGCCCAGGTCTTCCCCGACAACGACAGCATTGGCGCGGTCGGCCTCGAGGGCGAGAATGCCGAGCATCGCCTCGTGGTCGTAATTCATGTACGCGCCGTCGGCGGGGGTGCCCATGCGCGGGATCCAGAACAGGCGGAACAGACCCAGAATGTGGTCGACGCGGATCCCGCCCGAGTGGCGCAGGACAGTCTGGAGCAGCTCGCGCCACGGGGTGTAGCCGGTTTCTGCCAGTTTGAACGGGTTCCACGGCGGCTGGGACCAGTCCTGTCCGTGCTGGCTGTACCCGTCGGGCGGGGCACCGACGGAAGCATCCTGGACGAGGACGTCGCGCAGAGTGAAAGCATCCGCGCCACCCGGGTGCACGCCGACGGCGAGGTCCGTCATGATGCCAATGGACATGCCGGCGTCCTTCGCCACCTTCTGGGCGTGCTCGCGCTGCTTGTCGGCGACGAACTGGAGCCACATGTAGAAGCGGACCAGGTCGTCGGAATCGCCGTCGACCTCGAATTCCGCGCACCAGCGGGCGTAGTTGCGGAGACCCTCTCCCTCGAATTCGACGAAGCGGTCGAATTCCTCGTGGTCGCCTGATTCCTCGAAGACGTAGAAGAGTTCGTTCAGGGCGGCGAGTTTCGCGTCGAAGATCGGGTCGCGGTCGATGAAGGCGGGGGAGGTGTTGAGAGCCTTGAACTCGGCGGCGAGCTCGTCGATGTCGGCGCGGGTGTCGTCGTCGAGAAGCGCGTATTCCGGCACGTCTTCGACCGAAATATAGATCGGGTTAATGAAGCGGCGGGAGGTGGGAAGGTACGGCGAATCCTCGATCGGCGGCAGCGGTTGGGCGGCGTGGACCGGGTTGATAAGCAGGTATTCGGCACCGTGGCGGGCAAGGACCTTTGCGAGCTCGCCCAGGTCGTGGAAATCGCCGATCCCCCAGGAATGCTCCGAGCGTACCGAGTAGAGCTGCGCCATGACGCCGTAGGCGGGGTTCTGCAGCAGCTCGAGGTTGCGGCGGATCACCTGGGGCGTGACGACGAGGGTGCACTCCTCGCGGATGTCGCCCGATTCGAGGTGGATCGTGTGCCAACCGGTGGGTAGGTCGCCGCGGGTATGGAAGGTCGCTTCCCCCCAACCTTCCGTCGGCGGAGCCCAGTTCTCGTCCTGGTAGGCGGGGGACTCGGAACCGTCTTCGAGGGTGATCCACACGTGCGCGGGGGCACCTTCGGGGACGTGGACGTTGAAGTAGGTCTCCCGTCCCTCGCGCGCGATCACCACCGGGGGTAAGGGGCGGGTGTCCCAGTGGGTGCGCCACGCCTGGAGGGCGTCGGTGAGCTCCTCGGGGGCCGGGTCGTCGGAAAGCGGAACATCGAGAGCTTTCAGGAGGAGGACCAGGGAATCGCGCGGCGAGGCCACGATCTCGTTATTTTGGCCCCGGTACGTCAAAGTGAACCCGTACGCGGTCGCGAGTTGCTCGAGCAGTTCCGTATCAGCCACAACACGTCATTGTGCCAAAGAATGACGGCCTCCACAGATTTCCTGCGCAAAAGTGCAGGTACTGGTGAGCGGTGAGCTACGGGGCAAGGGTACGGTCATTGTTAGATAGCCCACACCGAGGGAGGTTTCACAGTGACTGCACAAGAATCCAAAGTCTTCACCAAGCCCGCCGAATTCACGCTGGCGCCGGGGGACAACTGCCTGACCATGATGCTCGCGCAATGCGAGAAGTATCCGGACCAGACATTCTTCTCCCGCCCGGAAGGCCGTGAGTGGATCGAGGTCACCGGCAAGGAATTCGCCGACCAGGTCCGCGCGGTGGCGAAGGGAATCGTGGCCAACGGCGTGGAGCAGGGCGACCGCGTGGTGCTCATGGGGGAATCCAGCTACGAGTGGGCGTTGCTCGACTACGCGATTTGGGCGGCGGGCGCCGCGAGTGTGCCGGTCTACCCGTCGTCGTCGGAGCACCAGGTGCAGTGGATCGTGGAGGACTCCGGTGCGAAGCTGGCGCTGACCGACACAGAGTCGAACCGCCGCCTCTACGACCACCTGGTGCTCAACGAGGAGGGAAAGGCGCCCCTGCGCGACTCGCCGACCCAGCTGAAGCGCACCCTGTCTTTCGCCACCGGTGCGGTGGGCGCGTTGACCACGGACGGCCGCGAGGTCGAGGACTCCGTGATCGACGAGCGGATCTCCAAGATCCAGCACGATGATCTGGCTTCGCTGGTGTACACCTCGGGCACCACGGGCCGGCCGAAGGGCTGCATCCTCACCCACTTGGTGTGGGCCTCTCAGGCGAAGGCGCTGCTGACCAACCCGATCGGCCACTTGATCAACGACAAGCAGGGCACGCACTACATGACGATCCTTCCGCTGGCGCACGTGCTGGCGCGCTCGGTGGCGCTGGCGAGCTCCATGGGCGGTGCCCACCAGGCGCACTGGGCGGACATGCGGACTTTGACGCTGGCGCTGCAGCGCTTTGAGCCGGAGATGCTGCTCGGCGTGCCGCGTGTCTATGAGAAGGTCCGCGACGGCGCCTACAACAAGGCGGCGGAAGGGTCGGACTTTGCGGCGCGCACATTCCTTGAGGCGGAGAAGGTCGCTATCGAGCACTCCAAGGCGATGGATTCGGGGGAGCGGCTGTCGCTGCGCTCCCGGGTGCGCCACAAGGTCTTCGACCGCCTCGTGTACAAGAAGCTCCGCGACGCGGTCGGCGGGAAGGCGACGCTGGCGATCTCCGGAGGCTCGGCGATTTCGACCGATCTGCTGCACTTCTTCCGCGGCATGGGCATCCCGATCTACGAGGGCTACGGTCTGACGGAGACCGCGGCGGCCGCATGCGTGAACTACCCGGGCGGCACGAAGATCGGCACGGTGGGCAAGCCGAACAACGGCTACTCGGTGAAGATCAACGAAGATGGCGAGATCTGCTTCAAGGGCGACGGCGTGTTCAAGGGCTACTGGAACAACGAGGAAGCAACGAAGGAAGCTCTTGTCGACGGCTGGTTCGTCACCGGTGATCTGGGCGAAATCGACGAGGAAGGCTACGTGAGGATCACCGGCCGCAAGAAGGACCTGATCGTCACCGCCGGCGGCAAGAATATTTCCCCGGGCCCGCTCGAGGACATCCTGCGCTCGGACAAGCTGATTTCCCAAGCTGTGGTGGTCGGCGACGGCAAGCCGTTCGTCGGCGTGCTGGTCACCATTGACGAAGATGAGCTGAGCCGCTGGCGCAAGCAGAACAACATGGGCGAGCGCCCGCTGAAGGATCTGGTGAAGACGCCTGAGCTGCGCGCCGCGGTCCAGGACGTGATCAACGAGGCGAACAAGACGGTCAGCCACGCCGAGGAGATCAAGAAGTTCCGCATTCTGACCAAGGAATTGAGCGAGGAGAACGGCGAGATCACCGCCACCATGAAGGTGAAGCGCAACGTGGTCATCGAGAATTACGCGAAGCAGATCGAGCGTCTCTACCGCTAAAACCGCACGAGCCTCCTGGAAACCAACTACTTTGTACTTGAAAACTAAGGAGGCTTTTGTGACCACTTTCACTGTTCCCGCTGGGTTCGTCGTCGCCCCGGACGAGAATTGCTATTCCGCTCTGGTGGACACCGCCGAAAAGAACCCGGACAACGTCCTGTTTTCCCGCCCCGGCGAGCACGACTGGGTGGACGTGACCGCCGCTGAATTCGTCGCGCAGGTGCGGAAGGTCGCGAAGGGGCTCATCGCCATCATGGCCTCCGGGGCGACGACGGTGGCGATCTACCCGACGAGTTCGCTGGACTAGATCCAGTGGATCGTGGAGGATTCCGGAGCAGGGTTCGCTATCGGGGAGACCCGCGACCACGGTGTGAAATTCGCGCACCTGACCGACTCGCCCGTGGAGCAGATCCTGCTGTTCAACGAAGACGCAGTCGGCTATCTCGAACGCGCCGGGCAAATCATCGGCGACGAGGTGCTGGACGAAAGAATCGCGTCGATCCGGCACGACGATATCGCTTCGCTGGTCTACACCTCGGGCACAACGGGGCGTTCGAAGGGCTGCAGCAGCACCCGATCGGCAAGATCGCGGGGCCGGGCACAAAGATGGTGACGTACCTGCCGCTGGCGCACGTCATGGCGCGCTCCGTGCACCTGCTGGCGACCATTTCGGGTACGCTCCAAACCCACTGGTCGGATGTGAAGACGGTCGCCGCGGAATTCCAGCGCGCCCAGCCGGATGTGGTGCTTGGGGTTCCCCGGGTGTACGAGAAGGCGCGCAACGCCGCATACGTGAAGGCGTCGGACGGTTCGGCTATCGGTGCCCGCATCTTCAAGGAGGTCGAGAAGACGGCCATCGAGTATTCGAAGGCGCTGGAGGGGAGGGGGCGGCCGTCGATAAGCTTGAAGCTCAAGCGCACGATCTTCGACAAGCTCGTCTACTCGAAGATCCGGGAGGCACTCGGCGGCAATGTGCAGTACGGCATTTCGGGCGGGTCGGCTCTGGGGGTGCCGCTCGGGCATTTTTTCCGTGGGGCCGGACTGCCCGTGTACAAGGGGTATGGGCTCACTGAAACTGCGTCGGCGGCCGCCGTGAATTTCGGGGACGACGCAAAAATTGGGTCCGTGGGTAAGCCGATGTTCGGTTATTCTGCGAAGACGACCGAGGACAGAGAGATCTGTTTTTCGGGTGACGGAATCTTCGTCGGGTACTGGCAGAACGAGAAAGCAACAAAAGAAGCGCTTATCGACGGCTGGTTCCACACCGGCGATCTCGGCGAAATCGACGAGAACGGATTCATCACCATCACCGGCCGCAAGAAGGACATCCTGGTGACATCCGGCGGCAAGAATGTGGCGCCGCAGCCGCTCGAGGAAATGCTGCGCCAGGATCCGCTGATCTCCCAGGCTGTCGTGGTCGGTGACGGAAAGCCGTTCATCGGGGTGCTGATCGCCCTCGCCGAGGATGCGCTGTCCCGGTGGAAAGAAGCGCGTGGGCTGGACTTGCCCGCATACAAGCTGGCGAAGCTGCCGGAGTTGCGCGGTGAGGTGCAAGATGCGGTGAACCGGGTGAACGCATCCGTCAGCAGGGCGGAACAGATCAAGAAATTCCGCATTCTTCCCCGCGACCTGACGGAAGCGGCCGGTGGTGCTGCGGACCTTCAGCCACCAGATACGGAAGCTTTACGGGTAGCTCCCCGGCGCGCCGTACAAAACGCTGTGAAACTCTGGCCTAGAGTCAACGCTCGAACGCCATAACAGGACTTGAGTTGAAGGGGGCCAGTGTGCACCGGACTGCCGCGACGCTGCGCCACCGCGAATTGACCCAAGAGGTCTACAACATCGGAGACGAGGTCGCGGAGTACATCGAGCACATCGCCGAGGCCGTCGCGGATTACGACGGGGAGCTCACCGACGACTGCCTGGCCGAGTTCTCCGAGATCGTAGATGACGCACGCACCGATGCCCGCCGGGTGGTCGGCGAGCTGATCGGCCTGCGCCAGGCGCTGGTGTCGGGGGTGAAGGCCGGCTCGATTTCAGCCGCTCTTCCCGCTAGTGAAAGGCTTCCGGAGCCGGAACCGCTGGATGCGGCGGGGCTGTTCGAGCTGTTCCCTCTGAGTTCGCCTACCCCGGTGAAGGCCATGACGGAGGTGTGCACGCAGCGCACAGACCTGATCGTGCAGCACCTCGGGGAAGTGGTGGACTACACCCTCGAGCAGACCGACATGGTGGCGCAGAATCTGGCGGCTGTGTCGCTGCCGCACTTGTACGCCCGCGTCGGCGAGCTGGTGGAGTCGGCTGTGGACGGCTGGCTCGACGCTGTGGTCGCCGAGCACCCCGGTTTCACCCGCGCGATGCGCGGATCCAACCCCCCGAAATTCCTGGAGGAGCGCGCCCGCGTTGACGCCATTGTGGCGAAGGTGGCGGCGAAGCGGTCGCGCCGCGGCGCATGAGTTTCGGTGTCTACGTCCATGTCCCGTTCTGCGCGACCCGGTGCGGCTACTGCGACTTCAACACGTACACTCCGTCGGAGACCGAAACGAGCTATTCCGCCTACCTCGACTCCCTGGACAAGGAGCTTGAACTGGTCGCCGGAAAGGTCGGGGTGGCCGCGGAGACTGTCTTCATCGGTGGGGGAACCCCATCCCTGTTGGGGGCCGAAGGGCTGGGAAGAATTCTGGACCGGGTCCGGAATACATTCGGCCTGGCCAAAGATGCCGAGGTGACCACCGAGTCGAACCCGGAGTCGACCAGCCCCGAGTATTTCGCGGGCCTCAGAGAAGCGGGATTCACACGGGTGTCGCTGGGAATGCAGTCGGCATCGACCCCGGTGCTGAAGGTGCTCGACCGCCAGCACACCCCGGGTCGTGCGGTGGAGGCGGCCAAAGAGGCGAAACGCGCCGGCTTCGAGCACGTGAACTTGGACCTAATTTACGGCACGCCGACGGAGACGGACGACGACGTGCGCACGTCGGTGGATGCGGTGCTCAGCGCGGACGTGGACCACGTTTCCGCCTACTCGTTGATCGTGGAGGACGGCACCGCCATGTCGCGTAAGATCCGGTCAGGGCAGTTGCCGGCGCCGGAAGAGGACACGTACGCGGACCGGTACGAGATCATTGCTTCACGGCTCGAGGAAAATGGTTTTGGCTGGTACGAGGTGTCGAACTGGGCGAAGCCGGGCGGAGAGTGCCGGCACAACCTGATCTACTGGCGCGGCGGCAACTGGTGGGGTGCCGGGCCGGGGGCGCACGGCTACGTGGACCGCTACCGGTACTTCAACGTCAAACGGCCGGAGAAATACAACGTGATGCTGGCGGACGGCGCTCTTCCTGTCGGCGGCAGCGAGATCATCACGGACGAGGAGCACCACTTCGAGCAGATCATGCTGGGGCTGCGCCTGAAAGAAGGAATCCCGCGGGAATGGGTGGGGGGAAAGGCGCAGGGGGTCGTCGATAAGCACGTGCGCGGCGGTGTGCTGGCGGAGAAAGACGGGAGAATTTCCGCGACCGACGCCGGAAGATTGCTGATCGACGGGGTGGTCACGGACATCTTGGCCGCGGAGTGACGCGGGCGCTACACTCGTGACTTAGCAGTCGAGGAAGGAGAGTGCCAAGTATGGCGGGTGTCGCGCGCGAACGCAGGCAAGCAGTCCTGCGTGCGATCGTCGCGGACTACATTTCTTCCCAGGAACCGGTTGGCTCGAAGCGCCTCGTGGAACGCCACAAGCTCAAAGTCAGTTCCGCGACGATCCGCAACGACATGGCCGTCCTCGAAGCGGAGGGCTTCATCGCGCAGCCGCACGCCAGTTCCGGCCGCGTGCCCACCGAGAAGGGCTACCGCGCCTTTGTGGACGCGATCAACGACGTCAAGCCCCTGTCGCTTCCGGAGCGCCGGGCGATTTCGGACTTTCTCGAGTCCTCCGTCGACCTCGAGGACGTGATGCGCAGGTCGGCGCACCTGCTGGCGCAGCTCACGCGGCAGGCGGCTGTGGTCCAGCTTCCCACCCTGGCGGTCTCGCGCGTGAAGCACTGCGAGGTGGTGGCGCTGACACCGATGCGCCTGCTGCTCGTGCTCATCACGGACAACGGGAGAGTGGACCAGCGGAATGTGGAGCTGGCCGCCCCGATCGACGAGGACGGACTGACGCAGCTGCGGGATCTCCTGAACCGGGCCCTGGCAGGCAAGACGATGGGGGATGCGTCGACATCGCTCGCCCTGCTTGCCGACGACGCCCCAGCCGCCATCGCCGAGCCGCTGAACAGGGCCATTGCTGTATTGATCGACACGCTGGTGGAGAGCCCGAGCGACCGCGTGCTCATCGCGGGGGCCGCGAACCTGGTGCCCATGACCACCGACCTGCTCAGCGTTGTCGAGGCGCTCGAAGAACAGGTGGTGGTGCTCAAACTCTTGGCCAACCTGCCGGAACTGGGAAACGTCAGCGTGATCATCGGCGCGGAGAACGAGGACGAGGAACTGTCCAAAGCGAGCATCGTCACCACCGGTTACGGTGCGGCCGGAGAAACCCTCGGCGGGGTGGGTGTCCTCGGCCCGACGTACATGGACTACCCCGGTACCATGCAGAAGGTCGCCGCCGTGGCCCACTACATCAGCCACATCCTCGGCGAAGAGGGCGGATGACACCCCGCGTTTTCACACGATTAGAAGATGAACAGATTTAGCGGAAAAGGACTTTAGATGGCTCGCGACTATTACGGCATTCTCGGAGTGGACCAGGGCGCCACCGACGCGGAGATCAAGAAGGCGTACCGCCGCCTGGCGCGCAAGTACCACCCGGATGTTAACGATACTGAGGAAGCGGCGGAGAAATTCCGCGAAATCTCCGTGGCGCAGGAGGTTCTGCTCGACCCGAAGAAGCGCAGCATCGTCGACCGCGGCGGCGACCCGATGGAGCAGGGCGGAGGCCCAGCCGGCGGCACCGGCGGATTCGGTTTCGGGGACATCTTCGAGGCATTCTTCGGGGACACAGGCGGCGGGCGTGGTCCGCGTTCGCGCGTGCAGCCGGGCAACGACGCCCTGCTGCGCACAACGATTTCGTTGGCGGAGGCGTATTCCGGCACCCGCAAGGATGTGACCGTGGATACCGCTGTGCTGTGCGAGCACTGCCACGGCACAGGCTCCGAATCGGAATCCAAGCCGGTCACCTGTGACGAATGCGGCGGCCAGGGCCAGGTCCAGCAGGTGCAGCAGTCCTTCCTGGGCAACATCATGACCACCACGTCGTGCCCGAAGTGCTCCGGTTTCGGGGAGATCATCACCGACCCGTGCCAGAAGTGCGGCGGGCAGGGGCGTGTCCGTTCGCGCAGGGATATCGCCGTGAAGATTCCGGCGGGCATCGTTGGCGGCATGCGAATCCGCATGGCCGGCCAGGGTGAGGTCGGGCACGGCGGCGGCCCGGCCGGCGACCTGTACGTGGAGGTGGACACGGAGACCCACCCGGTGTTCGTGCGCGAAGGCGACAACCTGCACCTGAAGGTCAACGTGCCGATGTACGACGCGGCACTGGGCACCACCGTCGAGGTGGAGAATTTGGCGGGCGAGACCACGACGATCGACATTCCGGCCGGCACGCAGCCGGAGGAGGAGCTCGTGCTTACCGGCCAGGGCATGCCGCGCCTGCGCCGGGAAGGCACCGGCGACATGGTCGCGCACGTCCAGGTCGTCGTGCCCACGGAACTGACCAAGGAGCAGCGTCGCAGCCTGGAAGAGCTGCGCGACGCGCACGGGGATTCCTCGTACGTCGAAGAAGAAGCGGGCCACGACGAGGGCTTCTTCTCCCGTCTCCGCGACCGTTTCCGCCGCTAATGAGCCTGCCTTATTTCATCGCCGAGGATCCCGCATCGGGCCGATTGGACGGGCCGGAGGGGCGGCACGCCGTCACAGTCAAGCGCATCCAAGTCGGGGAGCACATTGTGCTTTCCGACGGCCGCGGGACCGTCGCCGAAGTCGAAGTCGAAGATATTTCCGGGAAGGACCAGTTGACCGGGCGTGTTGTGGATGTGGCCGAGGTGCCGAAGCCGGGGCCGGCTGTGATTGTGGTGCAGGCGATCCCGAAATCCGAGCGGGCGGAGCTCGCCGTCGACCTGGCCACGCAGGGCGGGGCCGACGAGATCTACCCCTGGGTCTCCCACCGGACTATCGCCCGCTGGCAGGGCGCAAAGGTGGGCAAGAACGTGGAGAAATGGCGGGCGACAGCCCGCGAGGCGGCGAAGCAGTCGCGGCGGCCGTGGATCCCGGAGGTGCACGAGCCGGTGACCACGAACCAGCTGGCGGAGCTGATCCGGGGAGAATCGGCCGTGGTCCTCCACGAGGATGCGGAGACGAAGATCGGAGAGGTAGATTTTAGCGTCGACAAGCTGTTCTTGATCGTCGGCCCGGAAGGTGGAATCGGCGACGACGAGCTCGAGCTGCTCGACGCGCAGAAAGTGAAGCTGGGGCCTGAAGTCCTGCGCACGGCTTCCGCGGCCTTCGCGGGATTGAGTGCCATTGGGGCACTTTCCCGCTGGTAGGGTGAACCGCATGGCAGAACTCGTCTCCAGCTCCTACGAGCTCGACCCGGAACTCGCCCAGGCTGTTTTGGGCATCACCGACGGGAATCTGCGCGCCCTCAACGAGATTCTGGGCATCGACCTCTTCGCCCGCGGCGGCTCCGTGATGCTGCGCGGGCCGGTGGACAAGGTCGCACACGGGGCGCGGGTGCTCTCCGAGCTCGAGGCGATGGCGCGCCGCGGCATCGTGATCACGTCCGACGCGGTGAAGCACGCGGTGGACATCATGGCCACGGACATGCCCGAATCCGTGGCGGAAATCCTCGGCCAGGAGATCGTCGCGCGCCGGGGCAAGATCATCCGCCCAAAGACGGCGGGGCAGCGCGAGTACGTCGACGCGATCGACGACAACACGATTGTTTTCGGCATCGGCCCGGCAGGGTCCGGCAAGACATATCTCGCTGTGGCGAAAGCGGTCCAAGCGTTGCAGGCCAAAGAGGTCAAGCGCATCATTCTCACCCGTCCGGCTGTGGAGGCGGGGGAGAAGCTCGGATTCCTTCCGGGCACGCTGAACGACAAGATCGACCCGTATTTGCGGCCGCTCTACGACGCGCTGCGGGACATGCTCGACCCGGAGATGATCCCGAAGCTCATGGAGGCCGGCATCATCGAGGTGGCGCCGCTCGCGTACATGCGCGGACGAACGCTGAACGACGCATTCGTCATTCTCGACGAGGCGCAGAACACCACCCCGGCGCAGATGAAGATGTTCCTCACTCGTTTGGGTTTTGGCTCCAAGATGGTGGTCACGGGCGATATTTCGCAGGTGGACCTGCCGCGCGGTGTGATCTCGGGGTTGCGGGTGGCCAGCCGGATCCTCAAGGACGTCGAGGACATCCACTTCCAGGAATTCGGCGCAAACGACGTGGTGCGCCACCAGCTTGTCGGCCGCATTGTCGCTGCTTACGATCGGTACGACGCACAACGAGCAGATAAGGGAGAGCAACAGTGAGCATCGAGGTCCTCAACGAGTCGGGCGAGGCAGACATCAACGAGGAGATGCTTGTCGACGTCGCCTCCTACGCCCTGACCGCGATGGATGTGCACCCCGACACTGAGGTGACCATCACGTGCGTGGACACGGACACAATGGCGGACCTGCACGTCCGCTGGATGGACCTGCCCGGCCCAACCGACGTGATGAGCTTCCCTATGGACGAGCTCACCCCCGGCTCGGGGCGACCGGACGCACCTGCCCCGGGACCGGCGATGCTGGGGGACATCATCCTGTGTCCCGCCTATGACCGGAAGCAGGCGGACGCGGCGGGGCACAGCCTCGGCCACGAGATGGCGCTGCTGACCGTCCACGGCTGCCTGCACCTGCTCGGCTACGATCACGCGACCCCGGCGGACGAGCGCGAAATGTTCGCGCTGCAGAACGAGATCTTGGCCGACTGGTACGACGATCTCTCAGCCCGCGGGGTGGAGTTCCAGCCGAAACCGGACGGCAAGCACGCCTTCCCGTCGGCGGCGGACCGTGAGGAGCTTGACGGGCTCGTCGAGAAGCGGGGCGAATAAGTGGATCTGTGGGTGACCTACCTGCTCATCTCGCTGGTGTCCCTGCTGGGGGCGGGCGTGATGAAAATGCTCGAGTCCGCGCTCGTGCCCATCTCGCGCGCCCGGGTGGAATCGATGGCGAAGGACGATGTCGGCGGCGCTGCGTCGCTGCTGCGCGTCGTGGACGCGCGGTCGAACCATCTGGGCCTGCTGGCGCTGATCCAGACGGTGCTGGACACGCTCGCCGCTGTGTTCGCCCTGCTGACCGCCTTGGACCTGATTCCGCAGCGCGGCTGGGCGATCACGGTGGCGATCATCGTGGTTACGCTCATGCGCTTCGGCATCATCGGCGTGATCGCGCGGCGTGCGGGCAAGCTCAATCCGTACTCGATCTCTCTGCGCGCGGCGCAGATCCTCACCGTCGTCTATGCCGTGTTGGGGCCGGTGTCGAAGCTGCTGATCTGGATCGGCAACCTCGTCACCCCCGGTGAGGAATCGCTGGAGAACCCGTACGCCACCGACGTGGAACTGCGCGAGGCGGTGGACATCGCGCAGGAACAAGGCGTGGTGGAGACTGTCGAGCACCGCATGATCCAGAATATTTTCGACCTGGCCACCACTCATGCGCGGCAGGTGATGGTGCCGCGCCCGGAAATGGTGTGGATCGAGGCGGAGAAGACCTCCGGCCAGGCGGCGAACCTGATGATCCGCTCCGGCCATTCCCGCGTGCCTGTGATCGGAGAGAGCGTCGACGACATTGTCGGCGTGATCTACTTGAAGGACATCGTGGAGCGCACCTACAACCGCACCGACGGCGGCAGCGGCGTCGCCGTGTCCGACATCATGCGCGAACCGAAATTCGTCCCCGACTCCAAGCCGCTGGATGATTTGCTCGCGGAGATGCAGCGGGACCAGACGCACATCGCGGTGCTTGTCGACGAGTACGGCGGGATCGCCGGGCTGATGACAATGGAGGACATCCTCGAGGAGATCGTCGGTGAGATCGCGGACGAGTACGACGCCGACGAGGAAGCGCCGATCGAGCCGGTCGAGGAACGGACATACCGCGCGCAGGCGCGGCTTCCGCTCGATGACCTGGTCGATTACCTCGAGGACGAACTCGACTACGACCTCGAATTCGACGAGGAAATCACCGACAACGTGGAGACGGTGGCCGGGCTGCTGTCGTATGAATTGGGGCGCGTGCCGCTGCCGGGCTCGTATGTGGAAGTCGACGGGTTGCGCTACACCGCGGAAGGCGGTCACGATCGCCGCGGGCGCGTGAAGGTGCGTACCGTGCTCATCGACGTCCCGGAGCAGCCCCGTGAACAGGACAGGTACCACGACGGTGCACAATAGGTGCATGAAGAACGTTCTCTCCATCCAGTCGGCGGTCGCCTACGGCCATGTCGGGAATTCGGCGGCGGTGTTTCCGCTCCAGCGGATCGGGCATGAAGTGTGGCCGGTCTACACCGTGAATTTCTCCAACCACACCGGCTACGGATCGTGGAAAGGGCCGATGATTCCGGCGGAGGACGTGCGCGAGGTCATCGCGGGGATCGACGACCGCGGAGCCCTCAAGGATGTCGACGTGGTCCTTTCCGGCTACCAGGGCGGCGACGACATCGCCGAGGTGATCGTGGACACCGTCGCGCGTGTGAAGGAGCTGAACCCTAAGGCCGTCTACGCGTGCGACCCGGTGATGGGCAACGCGAAATCCGGCTGCCACGTCTCGGACAATATTCCGCCGCTGCTGCGCGACAAAGTCGTGCCGGTCGCCGACATTATTTCCCCGAACCAGTTCGAACTGGGCTACCTGACCGGGGTTGAGTGCTCCGGACTCGACTCGACGCTCAAGGCGGTCGAGGAGGCGCAGCGCATGGGGCCAGAGACTGTTCTGGTCACCTCCGTGGAGCGGCCTGACCAGCCAGCGGACGTGCTCGAAATGATCGCGGTGGACCAGCATGGCGCGTGGATCGTGCAGACACCGCGGCTGCCGTTCAAGCGCAACGGCTCCGGGGATGTCGCGAGCGCACTGTTCACCGGCCACTACATGGAATCGGGCGACGCGGCGGATGCGCTGGCGAAGACGGCGAGCAGTGTGTTCGACCTGCTGGAAGCCACCTACAAAGCGGATGCGCCGGAGCTGCTCCTGGTGGAGTCGCAGGAGTTCTACGCGAACCCGCGCATGCAGTTCGAGGTCACCGCGCTGTGAATATCCTCTCCATCCAGTCGGCGGTCTCGTACGGGCACGTGGGCAATTCCGGCGCCGTGTTCCCGATGCAGCGTCTCGGCCACGAGGTGTGGCCGGTGCACACCGTCAATTTCTCCAACCACACCGAATACCCGTCGTGGCGCGGCCCGAAAATCGCGCCGCGAGATGTCGCCGATGTGCTCGACGGAATGTGCTCCGCCTACCCGCTCGTGGACGTGGTTCTGACCGGCTACCTGGGATCCTCTGCGTTGGCGTCTGTCATCGTCGGAGCGGTGGGGGAGATCAAGCGGGCGAACCCGGAAGCGGAGTGGGTGTGCGACCCAGTGATCGGCAACGCCAAAGTCGGTTCGTTCGTCGACGACGACATTCCGGCGATCTTCAAAGAGGAGATCATCCCGCTGGCCGACGCCATCTGCCCGAACCAGTGGGAGCTGGCGCTGCTCACCGGCAGGGAGCTGAACAGCATCGGGGAAACGGTCGATGCCGCCCGGGCGCTGAAGAGCAGGGCCCTGATCACCAGCGTGGACACGGGGAACCCTGAGACGATCGGCATGCTAGACATCTCCGAGGAGGGAGCCTGGTACGTGGAAACACCGCGCATCGGGGGAAACGTCGTCGGCGCCGGCGATCTCGCCGCCGCGATGTACACCGCGCTCATCGACGAGGCTCCAGCCGATCGTCTCGAGCACATCGCCGCGTCCCTATACGGCATGGTCGTGGCCGCGCAGAAAACGACCCGGCTGGACAACAGCTTCGCCGGGTTGCCGTTGGTGGAGCGGCAGGACCTCATCGTGGCACCGGAAGACAGTTTCAGTGCCGTACCATCAGCAGGCATGGACCACCTTTCCCAGTTCACCGACACCCCGGAGGGCTTCCGCTCCGGATTCGTCAGCTTCGTCGGCCGCCCTAACACGGGCAAATCGACGCTGACGAATGCTCTGGTGGGCGAGAAGATCGCCATCATGGCCGACCAGCCGGAGACCACCCGCCACCCGATCCGCGGCATCGTCAACCGCGACGACGCGCAGATCGTCGTTGTGGACACGCCCGGCCTGCACCGCCCGCGCACGCTGCTGGGCGAACGCCTCAACGAGGTGGTCAAGGACACTTTCGCGGACGTGGACGTGATCGGACTGACCATTCCCGCGAACGAGAAGATCGGTCCCGGCGACCGCTGGATCCTCGACGCGGTGCTGAAGACGAAGCCGGGCACCCCGATTGTCGGCATCGTGACCAAGCTCGACCGCGCCGGGAAGGACCAAGTGGGCGAGCAGCTGGTGCGGCTGCACGACATGCTGGTGGAGGCCACCGGCAGCGAGAACGTCGATGTCGTGCCCGTGTCCGCGACTGAGGATGTCCAGCTGGACGTGCTTCTCGACGTGTTGGCTTCCCACCTGCCGGAAGGGCCCCGTTTCTACCCGGAGGGGCACGTCACCGACGAGGACACCGAGACGCGCATCGCCGAGCTGATCCGCGAAGAGGCGCTGCGCGGCTTGCGCGACGAACTGCCGCACTCCGTGGCGGTGCAGGTGGACGAGATCATCAACGAAGGCGGCCGCGCCAAGATCTACGCGGTGATCTACCTCGAACGTCCGGGCCAGAAAGCGATCATCGAGGGCCGGGACGGCCGGCGCCTGTCCGGTATCGTGCAGCGCTCGCGCAAGCAGATCATGGAGCTGGTCGGCCAGAATGTCTATTTGGACCTGCGCATCAAAGTGCTGAAGAACTGGCAGTCTGACCCGAAGCATTTGGGGCGCCTTGGCTTCTAGACCCAGCTTCCGCGACCGCGCCTTCGTCGTGCGCACCTACGACTTCGGCGAAGCCGACCGCGTCGTCGTGCTGCTCACAGAAAACCACGGTCTCGTCCGGGCCGTAGCGAAAGGCGTGCGGAAGACGAAGAGCCGTTTCGGTTCGAGAGTGCAGCCGTTCGTGGACATCGACGTGCAGCTCTACCCGGGCCGCAACCTGGCCACCATCACACAGGCCGACACCGTCGCGTACTACGGGCGCGGCATCATCGAGGACTTCGACCGCTACACCGCCGCCTGCGCCGTGCTGGAGGCGGCGGAGAAGCTCAGCTACGCCGACGAGGCGGATTCCTTCCTGTTCGCGGAAGTGGGAACAGCGCTCGAGGCTCTGCAGGACACGGATTTCCCCACACTGGTGCTCGACGCATTCATCCTGCGGGCCACCGCGCATGCCGGCTGGGGGCTGAGCCTGTTCGATTGCGCCCAGTGCGGCCGCCCGGGGCCGCACCACGCCTTCCACCCGGCCGTCGGCGGGGCGGCGTGCGTGCACTGCCGTCCGCCTGGCTCCTTCGATGTCCAGGAGGACACCCTGCACATCATGTGGCTGCTCGCCGGGGGCTACCGCGGCGCGGCGGAGCAGAAGCTGACTGAGACGACGGCAATTCAGGTGCACCGGCTATCCACCGCCCACCTGCAGTTCAATGTGGAATCGGCCGTGTCTTCGCTGAAGATCATGGAGCAGGCATAATGGGCGGGGTGAGCACCATCCCCGATATCCCCTGCGAGTTCATTCCCCGACACATTGCCATGGTCATGGACGGCAACGGCCGTTGGGCGCAGGAACGCGGCATGCCGCGCACCGAAGGCCACCGTGTCGGCGAGAAGGTGCTGATGAACATGGTCGACGCGGCTATTGAGCTCGGCGGGGTCGAATGGCTCTCCGCCTACACGTTCTCCACGGAGAATTGGCGGCGCAGCGCGGAGGAAGTCCGCTTCCTCATGGGCTTTTCCCGGGACATCATGCGTGCAGAGCGCGACCAGCTGCACGAGAAGAATGTGCGCATCGTGTGGGTGGGCCGGCGCCCGCGCCTGTGGCGCTCGGTCATCCGTGAGCTGGAAGCGGCCGAGGAACTGACCAAGAACAACACGGGCCTGACGCTCGCTATGTGCATCAATTACGGCGGCAGGGCCGAGCTTGTCGACGCCGCGCGTTCGCTCGTCCAGGCGGCCTCCCGCGGGGAGATCAAGGCGGGCCAGATCAACGAGAAGACGCTCGCCGAGTTCCTGTACCGCCCTGATATGCCGGACGTGGATTTGTTCCTCCGCCCGTCGGGTGAGCAGCGCACCTCGAATTTCCTGCTGTGGCAGTCGGCGTACGCGGAGATGGTGTACCGGGACATCCTCTGGCCAGATTTCACTGCCGATGATTTGTACGATGCGGTGCTGGAATACGCCAAGCGCGACCGCAGGTTCGGAGGTGTGAAATGACAGGGACCGCACCGGTGCAGCAACCCACCCGCAGCCAAATCCGCAAGTGGCGCCAGTACTTGGCCAACGAGCGGGCTGAGGCGGCCACCTACCGCGAGCTGGCGAAGAAGCGGGAGGGGGATGAGCGCGAGATCCTCGAGGAGATCGCTGAAGCGGAATCGCGCCACGAGAAATACTGGCGCGACAAGCTCGGCCCGGAAGTGGGAATGCCCATCAAGCCGGACCTGCACACGCGCTTCATGTCGTTCATGGCGCGCAATGTGTCGCCCGTTTTCGCCCTGGCCTTGATGCAGACCTCGGAGCAGCGTTCCCCGTACCTCGACGACGAGGACGCCTCCGACGAGATCGCGGCGGATGAGGCGATGCATGCGGAGGTCGTCCGCGCGCTGGCCTCTCAAGGCCGGGAGAAGCTCTCCGGGTCCTTCCGTGCGGCAGTCTTCGGCGCGAATGACGGTCTGGTCTCCAACGTCGCGCTCGTGCTCGGCGTGATGGGTTCCGGAGTGTCCTCGAATTTCATCTTGCTCACCGGCATTTCCGGTCTGCTAGCGGGCGCCCTGTCGATGGCGGCGGGCGAGTACGTCTCGGTGAAATCGCAGGCGGAGCTTCTCGACGCATCGACGCCCGCCCCCGAGGCCCGCGACCTGCTGCCGAAACTGGACGTGAACCAGAACGAGCTCGCCTTGGTCTACCGCGCACGCGGGATGAGCGCCGAAGAAGCCGACACCCAGGCGAAGAACGTGTTCTGGTCCATGATGACGGGGCACCAGCACCACCACGTCGAGGACGGGTTGGAACCGGAGGACACCGATGCCAGCGGCGCTTGGTCGGCGGCGATCGCGTCGTTCGTCTTCTTCGCCACCGGCGCTTTCATCCCGATCATCCCGTTCCTGTTCGGCGCCAGCCCGCGCCTAGGTGCGATCGTGGCGTTGATTCTCGTGTCCGGGGCGTTGCTGATCACCGGTGGAATCACTGGGCTGCTCTCCGGAAAGAAACCTGCGCTGAGGGCGTTCAGGCAGCTGGTGATCGGACTCGGTGCTGCTTTGGTGACGTACCTGCTCGGCGCGCTCTTCGGCTCGGTGGTGGGCGCTTAACGCTTCCTGCAGGTCCCGCAGACACCGAAGATCTCGGCGTCGTGGCCGCTGAGCTCGAAGCCGTATTTCTCGGCGGTTTGCTTCGCCCATTCTTCGACTGGGCCGCCGTCGATCTCCTCGCTCCGTCCGCAGTTCGTGCACACCAGGTGGTGGTGGTGACGGTCAGTCAAGCAATGACGGTAGAGGGTCTCGCCGGTGTCGGAGTTGAGCGCGTCGACTGCGCCGACCTCGGTGAGTGTCTGCAACGTGCGGTAGACTGTGGTCAGGCCGACCTTCTGGCCGCGGTCGGTGAGTTCCCGGTGGATGGACTGGGCCGAAGCGAATCGGTCGATTTCCTGGAGCACGTCGACGACGGCGCTGCGCTGGCGCGTGTTGCGCGCTCCGATTTTCGGGGTCTCGTTCCTTGCCGGGCGGGTAGTCATGCCCTCCACCATATTGCTTATGAGTGTGGAGGTGCAGAGGTGTCCGGTGCAAGACCCGGATCGGTTTCTGGAGTGCAGTCCGGCAGGGGCCCGAATGCGGCGGCCGCGCCTGCGCTGTTCGAGGCGTCGATGAAGTCCGGGGAGGGTTTCCGGCGGGCAGCGAGCTCGTCCTCCGGTGCCTCATCAGCGCGTTCCGTGAGCAAGGAGATGGATTCGAGGGTGGGGATGATGCCGGGGACGGCGAGCCGGTACACCACCTCGCGGCCGGAGCGGGTGGCCTCCACGAGGCCCGCGTTCTTGAGCACCCGCAAATGCTGGCTCACGAGCGGCTGGGACTTGTCCAGGATGCGCACGAGTTCGTGCACGACGTGATCGCGGGTGTTCAGCAGAAGAAGAACATGCAGGCGCAAGGGAGAGTCGAGTGCGCTGATGACCTCCGCGGTACGGCTCAATTTGTCCGCGGGCCACGTCGTGGGGTCGCTCATCTTCCTCGTCGTCTCCAGGTGTGCAGAAAACTTAGATTGTCGCTTTAGTTTAATAAGAAGGTGTCCTAGTTTTCAGCTAGGCCCCAGAAAAAACGGGATGATCGCTTGTTTTTTGAGGAAAGAAAGACGCTTTGCTTTGCCGCTGGCCGCCACGCCTGTGTTTCCGGCGACCGGCTACACTTGTTCCCGTTGACGTAACGAACGAGTTACCCGAGTTATTCAGGAGAGTTGAACTACCCATGGCTTCGACCGTGATCGATACCGTTGTGAACCTGTGTAAGCGCCGCGGCTTGGTGTACCCAGCCGGTGAGATTTACGGCGGCACCCGGTCCGCATGGGATTACGGTCCGCTGGGAGTGGAGCTGAAAGAGAACCTAAAGCGCCAGTGGTGGAAGCACATGGTCCAGTCGCGCAACGATGTCGTCGGCGTGGACACCTCCATCATCCTCCCGCGCCAGGTGTGGGTCGCCTCCGGCCACGTCGATGTGTTCACCGACCCGCTGGTTGAGTCCCTGTACACCCACAAGCGCTACCGCGCCGACCACCTGCTCGAGGCGTACGAAGAGAAGCACGGCCACCCGCCGGCAAACGGCCTGGCCGACATCAACGACCCGGAGACCGGCCAGCCGGGCAACTGGACGGAGCCGCGCGAATTCTCCGGCCTGATGAAGACGTACCTGGGTCCAGTCGACGACAAGGAAGGCCTGCACTACATGCGCCCGGAGACGGCGCAGGGCATCTTCGTGAACTTCAAGAACGTCATGACCTCGGCGCGTATGAAGCCGCCGTTCGGCATCGCGAACACCGGCAAGTCTTTCCGCAATGAGATCACGCCGGGCAACTTCATCTTCCGCACTCGTGAGTTCGAGCAGATGGAGATGGAATTCTTCGTCAAGCCGGGCGAGGACGAGAAGTGGCACCAGTACTGGATCGACGACCGCCACCAGTGGTACATTGACCTGGGCATCAACCCGGACAACCTGCGTCTCTACGAGCACCCGCAGGAGAAGCTGTCGCACTACTCCAAGCGCACCGTGGACATCGAGTACGCCTTCGGCTTCCAGGGCTCCAAGTGGGGCGAGCTGGAGGGCGTGGCTAACCGCACCGACTACGACCTGAAAACCCACGCGGAGGGCTCCGGCGAGGACTTGAGCTTCTTCGACCAGGAGACCAACGAGCGCTGGATCCCGTACTGCATCGAGCCAGCTGCCGGTCTCGGCCGCGCGATGATGGCTTTTCTTATCGACGCCTACCACGAGGACGAGGCCCCGAACGCCAAGGGCGGCGTGGACAAGCGCGTCGTGCTCAAGCTCGACCGACGTCTCGCACCGGTGAAGGTGGCTGTGCTCCCGCTGTCCAAGAAGCCGGAGCTGTCCGGCCCGGCGCAGGAGCTGGCGGACACGCTGCGCCAGCACTGGAATGTCGACTACGACACTTCCGGCGCCATCGGTCGCCGCTACCGCCGCCAGGACGAGATTGGCACCCCGTTCTGCGTCACCTACGACTTCGACTCGCTGGAGGACGGCGCTGTGACCGTACGCGAGCGCGACACCATGGAGCAGGAGCGCGTCAAGATCGATGAGCTTGAGTCCTACCTGGCCGCACGCTTGATCGGCTGCTAGGGGCAAAAGACCATGCACTACGTCAGCTGGGACCGCGCGGACCGCGAAGCCCCCGTCCTGCTCGTCGAGGAAGGGCCGGCCGCGTTGGCGAAGTTCACGCACGCGAACGCCGAGCTCACGTCGGGCGAGGTGTGGGAGCTGGTGACCACCCCGGAAGGTGGCGCCGTGGCTCAGCAGGACGGCCGCGAGGTCGTCCGCGCGGAGGGCTCCCTGCGCCGCGACAAGCAGATCCCGGTCACCGTTGAGGGCCGCCGCTACGTGCTCGTTGCGGAGACGTCCAAGAACTGGATCATCGACGACGCGAACGGGGAGAAGATCGGCCAATTCACCTCCGATCACAACGGTGTGCGGCGTTCCATCCTCGAATTCGAGGGAGAAACGGCGCTGAACCCGGTCGACGTCATCGCCCTCGCCTGGGTCAGCCGCCTCGTGCTGGAGGCGCGGAAGATGATCAACTCGACCGCGTTGATCGGCTTCCTGGTCTTCCTCAGCGTGTTCATCGTTCTCGTCTGGCTCATCGGGCCGAGGTAGAACATGGCGGGTGCGGTGAAAGCAGTGTGGGAAAAAGCGGCTCTCGTCGCTGAGAGCGGCACAGTCATCGCCGCAGTCACCGCCGGGAACGAACTGGTGGCAGACGGAACAAAGATTTCCGTCTCCCACACAGCCGGCGCGCTGCGCTGGGAAGTCTCCGGCGCAGCGGCGGAGGAAGACTTCCAGATCCGCATGCGCGGGCTGGGCACAGGCACGCTGACCGCGCAATGCGGCCCGCGCCGCTACACCGCGCAGCGTGACGGCACCTTCAGCACGAAACGGTCCATCGTCAACGAAGAGGGGGAGCTCGTCGCACGCACCGCGCCCCGCAACGGGACAGAACTGCACGTCGAGCTTTACGACGCAGCCCCCGTCGCCGACCTCGCCTTCATCACCTGGGCGCTGACCCTCATGGACACACCAGGGCGCAGGACGAAGATCTAGCCGGGGCTAGAAGCTGCCGCCGCGGCCGTCCATGCCGCCGGCGAACCCGCCTCCGCCACCGCCACCACCGCTGAAGCCGCCGCCTCCGCCGCCAAAGCCGCCGCCGAAACCACCCCCGCCGGAGAGCAGTGAGCCCCAGATGATGGCGTTGGCCATACTGTTCATCGACTGGTTGGTCTGCTGGCGGCGGTAGTGGTTGATATCGCCCTCCGCGCTGCTCACCGCTTGGCGGGCGGTGTTGGTGGCGCTGCGCGCGGAATCAATCGCGCCGCGGGTGTCCTTGACACGGTTGTTCTGGGCTTCCGCGTACTGGCGGCCGGCCTCCGCCAACAGCGCGCGTGCCTGGGAGCCGATGATCCGGCCGTGGGACTGGATGAGGTCCTGGGCGCCCTGAATCTGCGCCGCCGCGACCTGGAGCTGCTGGTCGAGGATCTGGAGCTGGCGCTGCTGATCGCTGGCGGCGCCGCGGGCGGTGTCAATCTCGGCGTCGATATCCGCGTCCAGCTCCGTCAACTCCGTGTACAGGGCGAGGGGATCGGTCTGCTCGCGGTTGCCCATGGCGCCGAGCTCCCTGCGAGCACGGTCGGCGACGGCATCGAGGGCGGTGACGTCGATACGCGCGCCCGTGCTGCGCTCGGCCTTGAGCCGCTCAATATCGTCGAGCTCGTCCTTGATCTCCTGGACTAGGGCGGGCAGGTTGGTGCGCGCCGTCTGGATATTTGTGTCCGCGTGCTCGATCGACGCGAGATTCGTGTCCGCGACATCGACGGCGTGCTTCGCGGCGCGCAACACATCCACGAGAGCGCCCTGCTTGCCCGCCGGCTGGCCGGCGAGACTGCGCGCCTCCTCGATCTGCCGCTCGGCCTCGTCGATGGATTCGGAAGCGATGTCCGTGTTGTGGCTGATGGACTCCAGAAGCTGCTCTGAATAGCGGGACCGCAAATCCTCGAGCGTGCTGCGCGCGGGCTCAATGCGGGCGCGCAGGTCGACCGTGCGCTGGAAAATTCCGTCGATCTCGCTGTCGGCGCGCATGAGCACATTGCGCATGTCCTGAAACTCCTGGCTCTTGTCCCGCAGAGCCTGCTCCGCCTTGCCACAGGAGGAAATGATGTCGATGAGCATGGCACGCTTATCGGGCTCGGTCTCCGGGATCGAGTCGTAGAGCCGGTGGTGGGTCGTGAACGCGCGCTGAAGCGCGGACGTCGCCTCGTTCATCGCGGCCGTGAACGGGCGGACGCGCTCAGCACCGAACTCGGCGTTGGCGACCTGGAGCTCCTCCTTGCCCACGCGGATCGACTCGTCGGTGTCCACCAGAGCATCCTGGGCGAGCTGTTCCAGGGTGTGCGTGGGCAGACGGCCCAGGGACTCGGTGTCGCCTGGGGCCAGCTCGCGTGCCGACGACAGCTGCTCCTCATCCCGCTTCCTGTTCCGGTTCCGGCCGTAGAGCCAGAAGCCGCCGCCGGCGAGCGCCGCCGCGCCCACACCGCCGGCGACGAATGCCGCACCCTCACCGTCGGAGGAGCCGTTGACAGCGTTGATGGCGTCCAGGCCCGCCGCCCCGTAGTTCTTGTTCGTCAACTGGCTGTACGCCGCGTCGGACATCTTGTCTACGTCGCCAGCCGCCCACTGGGAACCGGCGTTGACGTTGTACTTGCCCTCCTCAGGCGAAATCGCGATCACCGCGGTATTAGGGCCTTTGTCCGTGACAGCCTCGCGCACCCACGTCGCCGGGTCCTCGCCGCCGAAGGATGACAGGTACACCACATACGCGTTGAGCTTCTTCGACTCCTTCAGCTTCGCGATGGCGTCCTCGATCTCCGCCTTCTCCCCGCCAGAGAGCACGCCAGCCTCGTCGACGACGTTGTCCTTCAGCTCAGTCGGAGCCATCTGCGTCAGCACAGAATCTGTCACAGCCAACGCCTGGGGAGCGGCGGACAAAGCGACGCCGCCGGCGAGCAGCGGGGCGGCCAGGGCAATACGGAGATAGCGCGGAGTCATGGGCACAAGAGTACCCGTGGGCGCGTGGTAGCCGTGGGTTTACGCGATTCCCGTCTAGGCTCGATGGCGCTATGACGTACCAGTATGATTCGGCGGATCTCGCCCGCCGCGTGGTGGAGGGGGAGAAGGGCTCCCAACTCACCCGCATGCAGGAGCACCGCGATGCTTTCGCCCGCGACCGCGCCCGCGTGCTGCACTCGGCGGCGCTGCGTCGCCTAGCGGACAAAACCCAGGTTGTCGGGCCGCGCGACGGAGACACCCCGCGCACCCGCCTGACGCACTCGCTGGAAGTCGCCCAAATTTCCCGCAGTATCGGCATGGGACTGGGACTCAATCCCGACCTATGCGAAATGGCCGGCCTCACCCACGACATCGGGCACCCGCCGTACGGGCACAACGGGGAGGTGGCGCTCGACGAGCTCGCCGCCGGCTGCGGCGGCTTCGAAGGCAACGCCCAGACCCTGCGCATTCTGTCCCGCCTCGAGCCGAAAGTCCTGGACGGCGGGCAGTCCTTCGGCCTCAACCTCACCCGGGCGGCACTCGACGCCGCGTGCAAATACCCGCGCACACGCACCAACCCGGACGGGACGATCAGCCGGAAATACGGGGCCTACGACGAAGACGCCGAGGTTCTGGCGTGGCTCCGTGAGGGGCACACGGACGATCTGCCGCCGATGGAAGCGCAGGTGATGGACTGCTCCGACGACATCGCCTACAGCGTCCATGACGTGGAGGACGGAATCGTCTCCGGCCGCGTCGACCTCAAGGTGCTGTGGGACCTCGTCGAGCTGGCCGCGCTCGCAGCTAAAGGGGCGGCGGCGTTCGGGGGAACGGCAGACGAGCTTATCGACGCCGCCGCCCGCCTCCGCTCCCTCCCCATCGTCTGCGCCGCCGCGGATTTCGACTTCTCGCTCACCGGCTACGTCACCTTGAAGAAGATGACCTCCGAGCTGGTCGGACGCTACGTTGCCGCCGTTATCACCGCGACGAAGGAGGCCAATCCGTTCCCCGTCGGACGCATGCACGGCGAACTGGTCGTCCCGCCGGAGGCGGAGGCAGAAGTACGGCTACTCAAGACTGTGGCTGTGCTCTACGTCATGGACATGCCATCCCATATCGCGCGGCAGGACCGGCAGCGCAGCCGCATCGTGCGCGTCTACGACTACCTGAATGCCGGCGCTCCCGGAGCTTTGGACACCATGTTCGCCGCCTGGTGGCACGAAGCCGACTCGGAAGCAGCCCGCCAGCGCGTGATCATCGATCAGATTGCCTCCATGACCGAGTCCCGCCTCGAGCGCACGGCGAAAAAGACCGCTTCCTTGGACGGGTACCTCTAGGTCAGAATGAAAGGTCCCGGCGACGTAGCCGCCGTGCCCCGAGCACCTCACCTACGAACCCCTCCGGGTCGGCCTCGATTTCCCGGGTAGTGAAGTGGAGCTTGCGGTATCCGCGCGCCGCAGCCCACCGGTCGCGCTTCCGCAGGTTCCGGGCAAGCATCCGCCCGTGCGGTTCTTCTTCGAGCTCACGGAACAGTGGGTCCTCGTCGACCGCGATGACTAAGTCATTGCCGGCTAGGAGAACGGCGTGCCCCATTTCATCGAGTTCGCAGTTGATGCGGACCCGGACAGGGGAGTCGAGAAGAAGCGAATACGCGAGCAGGTACCGGTAGGACTTCAGCTCCTTGGCGGTGTGCGGAAGCGACGCGGCCATCCGCTTCCGGTTCGGGTGAAGCGGCCCTTCGAAATCCCGTGCATAAGCAGAAATCCCCTCCGCCGTCAGTCCGCGCTCGAGCAACCAGCCCGCCGCGAGCCACGCATTCGAATTCTGCCGCAGCCGGCACATATCCAGGTACGTCCGCAGCGGATCCGTCACGCGCACGCCGTCGAGCTCCTCGATTTCCTCCTCCCGGAGCTTCATGGACTTGAACCGCACACCATGGGGCAGCATGCTTTTCGACGGCTGGTACCCCGACGGCAGTGCAAACAACACCGAGTGGTCCTTCGGCGGGATGAACCACATGCCCCATTGCGCGGCCGCCCAGGGGCCGACTAACACCGCCTTCCGCGATTCCTGCGAGGCTGCGGCTCCCCGCACCACCAACTGGCGTCTCAGGCCGAGGCTGCGGAACCACTCGGCCGCGACTGCGCTGGTCGGCGAGATCTGGCGGAGATTAGGGGGAAGGTTCCCTGTACCCTTTCGTGAAACCTGAATCCGTTCGCGGATAAACCTCTGGCGAATCTCCCGAACGTCCTGTTTAGCAAAGCTTTCCCAATCCCGACCCCCAGCCATGTCTCCTGTTTACCCCGGATGAATTCAGGATTCTCTCCAAAACCCGATAAAAGGACCGATATTGCGCACTGAAATGCGCAATATCGGCCCGTTTTCACCTTCTGGAATCAGGTTTTAGGCAACGGTGCTGATGCACTACCCAGGGTGCTCTGTTTCTCAGAGAGCGGAAAGGGGAAGGACAGCGGGCAGGTGCGCTCTACATGTGTGTCAGTGCCACGCCTTCGCAGGTGAACACGTGTAGAAGTTGGTCGCCGAGATCCCTGGGTACGCGCCAATCCGTGACGATGACTCGATCCACCCGCGTTTCGCGCAGAAGGTCGGCGAGGGCATCGAGGTTACGCGGCACCGGACGGGTCGGGGTGTTCTCCTCCACTTCTCGGGAGTCGTAGACGGCGTCGATGATCGCGGTTCCGAGGTCCTCGACTGAGTGGATGGGCCGAGTGACGCACACAGTGTTCGCAGTGTTCGCAGAGGTCGCGGTGTTCTCGGTGTTCTCGGTGTTCGCGGGAGTGCTCATTACTTGACATCCATTTCGCAGAACGACTCGTAGTGGTCGTCTGTGTAGTAGTACACGTCCGGGTCGGTCTCGGTGCCTCCGCCGGTGACGATGCGGCGTTCCCCGCGGTGCTTCAGGCCCGGGGTGGGAACGGTGTACTCCCGGTAGTAGTCGGAGTCCTCCTCCGGGAGAACGCGCTCGTAATTGCCGAAGTGGGCACCATCGTTCTGGGGGTAGGTGAAGGGGCCGTTGGAGTGGATGTCGTCGATAAGCTCTGTTGCTTCTTGCGGAACCGACGTGCACGCGCTGATGCCGTCCGTTGCTTGCGGGGCGCTGGCGGTCTCCGGATCGTGCAGGATGGTGTAGACGATTGACACCAAAGTGATGAGCCCGACGATGAGAATCAAAGGCAGAGCCACCGAATGGCTCGAACTGTCTCCTTCAGTAGACATGCGTTCATTTTAAACACACGCGCGCGGTAGGATGTGCGCCATGGCTAGGGGCAGAATTCCGGATAGTGATATCGAGGCTATTCGCGAGCGCGCCAACATCGCCGACATTGTGGGGGAGTACGTCCAGCTCAAACCCGCCGGGCACGACTCGCTGAAGGGGCTGTCCCCGTTCAAGGACGAGAAGACGCCGTCCTTCCACGTGCGCCCCGCGCGCGGCTATTACCACTGCTTTTCCACGGGAAAAGGCGGCGACGTCTTCTCCTTCATGATGGAGATGGAGCAGCTCAGCTTCCCCGAGGCCGTCGAAGCGGTGGCCGAGGAGATCGGCTACCACATTAATTACCAGGGCGGATCCACGGGCGCGCGCGACGTCAAACCCGGTACCCGCGCGCGACTGCTCGCCGCGAATAAGGCCGCGCACGAGTTTTACCGCGACAAGCTCGAGCAGCCGGAAGCCGAAGTGGGGCGTCGTTTTCTGCTCGACCGCGGCTTCGATAAGGAGATCATCCACCACTTCGAATGCGGGTACGCGCCCGACGGGTGGGACACAATGACAAAGCACTTGCTCCGCAAGGGCTTCGATGTCCAGGAGCTTATCGATGCCGGTTTGTCCACGATGGGGCGCCGCGGGCCCATCGACAAGTTCCGTCGCCGTCTCCTGTGGCCCATCAAGGACGTGGCCGGCAACGTCATCGGTTTCGGTGCCCGCAAGCTTTTCGATGACGACACCATGGGCAAGTACATGAACACCTCGGACACGATGCTGTACCACAAGTCAAAGGTGCTGTTCGGCCTGGATCTGGCCAAGAAGAATATCGCCCAGGGCCACCAGTGCGTCGTGGTGGAGGGTTACACGGACGTGATGGCCATGCACGCCGCCGGTGTGACCACCGCGGTGGCATCGTGCGGCACCGCCTTCGGCAAGGACCACATGAGCATCATCCGCCGCCTGATGCTGGACGACAATTACTTCCGCGGCGAGTTGATCTACACCTTCGACGGCGACGAGGCTGGGCAGAAAGCCGCCATGCGTGCTTTCGAGGGCGACCAGCAGTTCACCGGCCAGTCCTTTGTTTCCGTCGCTCCCGACGGCATGGACCCCTGCGACCTGCGTATGGCCAAGGGCGATTCCGCCGTGCGCGACCTTGTGGCCTCCCGGGTTCCCATGTTCGAGTTCGTCATCGAATCTCTGCTCCAGGATTACTCCCTGGACACCCCCGAGGGCCGCCTGCAGGCTTTGCGCCGCACCGTTCCCGTCGTCGCCCAGATCCGCGACACCCCGCTGCAGACCGAGTACGCCCGCCAGCTCGCCGGTTGGGTCGGCTGGCCTGATCCGAGCGAGGTGATCCGGCAGGTCCGTAAGGAGGCCAAGAACCCCAAGCTGGTCAAACGGACCGTCTGGGAGGGCACTTCCACCACGGCGAACCAGCCCGCTCCTAACCAGCCCGCCTTCGAGCTGCCCAACCCCGACGACCCGATGCTGTGGGCCCAGCGGGAGGCGCTCAAGGTGGCCCTTCAATATCCGGAGGCTGCCGGCAGCTACTTCGACGGCATCAACCCCGACGCGTTCACCCACCCCGCCTACCGCGCTGTCCGCGACGCCATGGGCAGAGCTGGCGGCACGTCGAATTCCGCCGCAATCGGGGCCGGCACCTGGATCTCCCACGTCGCCGACGAGATGCTCGATCCCACCGGCCGCACTTTCGTGTCCGAGCTCGCCGTCGAGGAGATCCTCGCCGAGGACCCCGCCTCCTACGCTGACTCTGTCCTTTCCCGCCTGCAGGAAGTCCGCGTGGGCAACCAGATCGCCCAGCTGAAGTCTCAGCTGCAGCGTATGCGCCCCAGCGACGACGAGATGGCCTACAACGCTTTGTTCTCCGACCTGGTCGCTCTCGAGCAGGCGCGGCGGGAGCTCAATGACCGGGCGTTCAGGGGCAACTGAGAGACACTAGTATCTAGCCCATGACCATCCTCGTCCTGGACTCCCGCTGGCCCGACATGATCCCGCTGGCCGCCGCCACGAGCCTCGAAGGCCCCGTCGTCTACACCGACGAGGTGCCGGTCTCCGTCCGCTGGAACCTCGGGGATATCAGCACGACGGAGTCTGCGACGGGGACGCTGGTCACGACCGATCCTGATGACGTGGAGGTGCGCACACGCATCGCGGCGGGGGAGAAGGTCATTGAGGCTCCGTCGCTAAGCGACCCGCTCCACCAAGCCCAGCAGGTCATGCGCACTGCCCGTACCCGCGGTGAGTGGGAGATGGCGCAGACGCACGAGACGCTCATTGAGTACCTCGAGCAGGAAACGCATGAGTTTATCGACGCCATCCGCAACCACCACCCCGACACCGCCCTCAAGAAAGAGCTCTCCGACCTCCTTCTCCAGGTCCTCTTCCACGCTGAGATCGCGTCCCGCCGCGGCGCCTTCACTTTCCCGGATGTCGCCCAAGCCTTCGTGGACAAGATGCGCAACCGCGCCCCCTACTTCTTCGACGGCTCCACCGGCACCGTCCCGGTCGACGAACAGGACCGCCTGTGGGCGGAGGGGAAGCGGCGGGAAAAGAAAAATTCGTAGTAGAGGGGCCTGTTCGACCTCTCGGTCGTGGAAGGGGCTTGGCAGGAGCCGCTGACGGTCATGGTTAAGTTTGGGATACGCCTTGAAGTTATCGAGCCCGCTCCGGTAATCAGGAAATCTAAAAAAGTGCGGTTTTTCAGGGATCGTTCACGACTTGTACCTGATGGTCCGCGGCAAACTCTGAACCAGGTCATAACCAAAGTGCTTGAAGGGATGGATCCAATCAACGGTGAGGTAGGCCCGAGTAAGGATGGAAATCCGTGCTTCACCGCTTAGGGGGCGGGGCCCTCTCTTTACTGCCTCCGATTCTTCGAATGATGGGATGAAGTTGGCCCAATTGCGGGTCAGCGCCTACGCCGTTTAGCAAGCGCCTTAGAAGCGGCTCACGTTCGGCGCGATAGCCGGCAGCACGTTGCGCAGCTCGGGCAGGCCGGCCTGGGAGGAGAGCTCCGAGGCGAAGTCGATGGCCTGGGACTGCGGGGTGACGGGGTCGGGCTTGACCACGCCGCACTGGAGGGCGCGGTTGCCAATGGCGTTGACGGTGGGGGCGCCGAGGAGGGCGAAGGCCGGGTCGGTGCCGATCTTGCTGTTGAGGGTGGCGGTCAGCTGGGAGCGGGTGGTGTCCTGGCCGACGAGCTTGGCGCCGCGCAGTAGGGTGCCCACGCTGTTGCAGTCGAGGTTGGCGATGTTGCCGTTGAGGGCGCTGACGAGGGCGAGGGTGTTGTTCTGTGCGTCGGCTTGGTTGGAGGAGATGACGCCGGTGGTGGCGACGGCGGCCAGTGCGGTGGCGATGGCAGCGGTGCGGAAACGCATGGTGGGGGAGTCCTTTCGGGCTGTTTGCATGGGGATGCGCGAATCTGGTTTTCCAGACGAACGTTGATACTACAGTGACTGTAGTGAAAGTTGTGGCTTAAAGGCGAATTTCCGTGGGGAAGAATGGGTCCGCGGGGGCGGGCGGTAAAGTGAGCGATCGTGAACCCGTCTCGTAGAAACCCAGGGCGCCCGCGCAACGCCGCGGGCTGCGGGTGCGGGGGAGCGCTGATCATCGTGATGGCGATCGTGCTAATCATTTCGCTGCTGATGTGGCTATTCAGCATTCTCGACGCGCCGCTCAGCACGAAGAAGCGGGCACCCGTTCCGGCGGATGTGCCCCCGGCAGCGGCGGTGAGCCCGCCAGACATTGACGTGCATGGGCCCGGGCGCACCGCGGATCAGCTCGCGAACTGGGCGGCACCGATCGCGGAAAGCATCGATATCTCACCGCAGGCGGTGCGGGCTTACGGCAACGCGGAACTCATCGCGCGGGAAGCGTGGCCCGGGTGCAACCTGCACTGGAACACGCTCGCGGGGCTCGGCTGGGTGGAAACGCGCCACGGCACCTACACCGGCAAGATCGCGTCGGGCGCTCGGCTTGACGACGCTGGCCGCCCCACTCCACCCATCATCGGTCCGGCGCTGGATGGCGATGGTTTCGCGCATGTCCCCGACACTGACGGTGGTGAGCACGACAACGACGCCGAGTACGACCGGGCTGTCGGGCCGATGCAGTTCATTCCCGAGTCCTGGGCGCGCTACGGCCGGGACGCGGACGGCGACGGTTACGCCGACCCCCAGCAGATTGACGACGCGGCGCTCGGAGCGGCGAATCTGCTGTGTGCCGGGGGCCGCGACCTGGATACGCCGGAGGACTGGCAGGAGGCGATTCTCGGGTACAACCAGTCGAACGATTACGTGATCAGGGTGCGTGACGCGGCGGCAAACTACGCGCTTGGCCAGCCGGCGCATAGGTAGAAAAGGCTTGGCTCGGGGCTAGGTTTGGAGCTGGGTGGGTGAGCCTGGCCTGAGGATTTGGGGACGGTTGCCGGGGCTCAATCGTCGGGAGAATCTGAGTGCCTCTTCGGTCCGTGCATTCAAAAAGAACTTGAAGCGATTCTTCGCGAAGCCGAGAAACGAGGCTGGATAAGTCTGTCCACGTTTCGTCTTCGAACCCTAACTATTCTCGCGAACTTGTGAAGCAGTTGAAGAGGGTGACCTGCTGGGAGGAGAGGTCATGACAAGCATCATCTCTATCGAACAACGTTGCCAGCGGCCGAAGTGCAGCAACGAGAGTTTTGATGACTTCTTGGACTGTGGTTTAGACAAGTTTTACGAAATCGGAGTCGAAGCTGACTACTTGGCTGACCTGGATACTCTTCGGGTTGAGTGGATGATCTCTGTCGACGAGGAGGGGTCTGGGGTGCCCGCTTTATAAGTTATTCCTGGCCGCGTGAAAAGGCCTTCTCCTGGGAGGGGAGAGAGGCCTTCATTTCAAGAGATTTTCTGCTTAGATGCTGGAGCCAGCCGGCAGGTTCGCGTTGACCTGCGCGCGGTATGCGTTGATCTGGTTCTTGAGCTGTGCCTGGGCGGCAGAGGACATTTGGGCCGGGTTGCCGATGGCCTGGTTGACCTGGTTGACGATCTGGTTGACCGGGTTGGCCGGAAGTGCCGGTCCCGGTGCCGACGGGCGTGCCGGGGCGGGAACGCCCGGGAGGCGGTTGGACGGGGCCGGCGCGTTGTTTCCGCCGTTGCCGGTCTTGACCAGGCCGCACGCGACGGCGCGGTCCGCGACCTTGTTGATGGTGCCGCCAGCGGCGGCGCGCAGGGCCGGCTTGGATGCGAGCTCGGCGTTGGCCATGTTCACCAAGTCGGTGCGGGTGGTGTTGGCGTTCACGCGGCCGGTCTTGTCCAGCTGCTTCTTCAGGTCGGGGCAGGAGATGGTGTCGGCCTGCGCGGCGACTTTCATGAGGTTCTTAAAGTTGGCGGTCTGGGACTGTGCCGGCGCGGCAGCGAAGAGTCCGGCGGAAACGACGAGGGCGGCGGCAGCGGCCGCGGTTTTGGCGGGGGTGAAACGCATAGTCGGTCCTTCCTTGGCGGGCGGGCTGGGGTCTTTGAACGCGCTAAGGCCTAGCAGAGTGAAACGCATGGGGCGGAAGTGTCGCATAGTGCATATGTGTCTTTGCTGAGGTGTTAGCCCCGACTGGCGCCGAAGGCTCTGACCGGCAGGCCGATTTTCTGGAACAATTGAGGGCGCAAAGGCTACTTCGATGCAAGGAGAATTTCAGTGGCTGACATCATGCTGACGTACGCCCGCGAGATCCTGGATTCCCGCGGTAATCCCACGGTCGAGGTCGAGGTCTTCCTCGACGATGGCTCCCACGGTCTCGCCGCCGTTCCGTCCGGCGCTTCGACCGGTGAACACGAGGCGCACGAACTCCGCGACGGCGATGACCGCTACGCAGGCAAGGGCGTCCTGAACGCTGTCCGCAACGTCAACGAGACCATTGCCGATGCCATCGCCGGCATCGAGGCTGATGATCAGCGTGTGCTGGACGCCACCATGATCGAGGCCGACGGCACCGACAACAAGAAGAACCTCGGCGCTAACGCAATCCTGGGTGTCTCCATGGCAGCGGCGAAGGCTGCTGCTGATTCTGCCGGCCTGCCGCTCTACCGCTACATCGGCGGCCCGAACGCGCACGTCCTTCCGGTGCCGATGATGAACATCCTCAACGGCGGCGCGCACGCCGACTCGGGTGTGGATGTCCAGGAGTTCATGATCGCCCCGATCGGCGCTGAGACCTTCACCGAGGCGCTGCGCCAGGGTGCCGAGGTCTACCACGCGCTGAAGTCCGTCATCAAAGACAAGGGCCTGTCCACAGGACTTGGCGACGAGGGCGGCTTCGCCCCCTCCGTCGATTCCACCAAGGCGGCTCTCGACTTGATTGTGGAAGCCATCGAGAAGGCCGGCTACAAGCCGGGCACCGACATTGCTCTGGCTCTGGACGTCGCATCCTCCGAGTTCTTCGAGAACGGCTCCTATAACTTCGAGGGCGGCCAGCACTCCGCCGAGGAGATGGCGAAGGTCTACGCTGACCTGGTTGAGAACTACCCGATCGTGTCCATCGAGGACCCGCTGGACGAAAACGACTGGGAGGGCTACACCAAGCTCACCGCCGAAATCGGTGACAAGGTGCAGATCGTCGGTGACGACTTCTTTGTCACGAACCCGGAGCGCCTCGCACGCGGCATCGAGGAGAAGGCCGCCAACGCCCTGCTGGTCAAGGTCAACCAGATCGGCACCCTGACTGAGACTTTCGACGCTGTCGAACTCGCCCACCGCAATGGCTACCGCACGATGATGTCCCACCGTTCCGGCGAGACCGAGGACACGACCATCGCCGACCTGGCCGTGGCCCTGTCCTGCGGCCAGATCAAGACGGGTGCGCCGGCACGTTCCGAGCGCGTGGCCAAGTACAACCGCCTCATCCGCATCGAGGAGGAGCTCGGCCCGGCTGCGGTCTACGCCGGCCGTGACGCGTTCCCGCGCTTCAACAAGTAGCGGCACGTAGCGCGCCTTCCGCCCGCGGGTAGCGGGGCCACGTAGACTACACAGTCACTATGGCCACTTCTTCCGCACGAGGCGCTCTCCGAAGCGACACCAGCCCCCAGCACACCGGCATGCCCGGACGTGCTGGGGGCTCACGTCGTCGTCCGACGACGGTGCCCGTGGCCAGCCGCGACGCCGAGCGGGCCGCGAGGAAGCAGAAGCGCTCGCGCACAGACATGCTCAAAGGCGACATTGTCGGTGTCGCCGTCTTGATCACGGTCGTACTCGTCGTTCTCGTCGCGATCGCAGTTCCGCTGCGCAACTATTACACGGGTAAGGCCGAGATCGCGCGTCTCAACGAGTCGATCGCGGCGAAGCAAGAGGAAAAGGCCCAGCTTCAGGAGGATCTGGAGCGCTACAGCGACCCCGAGTACGCAAAGCAGGAGGCCCGTCGCCGGCTCAGCATGGTGGAGCCGGGGGAGACCGCGTGGCGCATCATCGACCCGCGCATGGAGGGTTCGACGATCACGAGCGAGCACGCGGAGGACCCTAACGCGGGTGCGCCGTGGAACGAGATCCTCTGGAATTCCTTGCGCGAGGTTCCCAAGGAAGAAGAGGCAGCTCCGCCCGAGGAGATCCCCGAACAGCAGTAGCCTGTCGTGTGCGACAATGAGCGTCATGCAGAAACCCACTGAGGAAGAGCTCGCCACCGTCGCTCGGCAACTCGGCCGCATTCCGCGCGGCGTGCTCGAGATCGCGTACACGACGCCAGACAAGCAACCGGCGGTAGTCACGACTGCACCCAAGCTTGACGACGGCACCCCGTTCCCCACCCTCTACTATCTCACCGATCCACGCCTCACCGCGGAAGCGTCCCGCCTCGAGGTCGCCCAGGTGATGAAGTGGATGGAAGCCCGGTTGGGCTCGGACACGAAGCTGAAGGCAGACTATGAGGTCGCGCACCGCCATTACCTGGACAAGCGCAATTCGATCGAGGACCTTGGCACTGATTTCTCTGGTGGCGGCATGCCGGATCGTGTGAAGTGCCTTCACGTCCTGATCGCGTACGCTCTCGCCGAGGGGCCGGGCCGCGTGCGCCTCGGCACGGAGGCGGTCGCTCTCGCCGCCGAGCACGGTAATCTGCGCGGGACGGCTATTCCCGCTGACTGGCCGGCACTCGCGGATCTCGGCATTTCACTCGAGGAAGCAGGGGAGGGGCTGGCATGACCCGCGTAGCAGCCGTTGACTGCGGCACCAACTCCATCCGCCTGCTCATCCACGACTCGGAAGCCGGCGAAATTTGCCGCGAGATGACTATCGTGCGTCTCGGTGAAGGTGTCGATGCCACAGGCCGTTTCACCCCGGACGCTATCGCCCGCACCCGCGACGCCCTTGCCGCTTATGCCGAGCGCATGGAGGCCGAAGGCGTGGAGGCTGTCCGCATGGTCGCCACTTCCGCGACCCGTGATGCCGCGAACCGCGACGAATTCTTCGGCATGACCCGCGAACTGCTCGGCCGGATCCAGCCCGGCGCCAACGCCGAGGTCATTTCCGGCGAGGAGGAGGCCGCCCTGTCTTTCCGCGGCGCCACCGCCGACCTTGCCGCCGACCGAGGCCCTTTCTGCGTCATCGACCTCGGCGGCGGCTCCACCGAAATCATGGTGGGCACCTCCGAGGAGATTCTCGGCGCTTACTCGACGCAGATGGGGTGCGTGCGGATCACCGAACGCTTCATGCGTACTGATCCGCCCACCGAGGCCGAGACCGCCGCCGCTCGCGAGTACATCGATGGGCAGATCGCCGCGGCTCTCGAAGTCGTGCCGTTGGGTGAGGCTGATACCTTCGTCGGCTGCGCGGGCACCTTCACCACTCTGAGCGCGATCGCGCAGGGGCTGGACTCCTACGACCCCGAGGCCATCCACTGCTCCGAGATCACATTCGGCGAGATGCGGGATGTCACCGCGCAGCTGCGGTGCCAGACGGCTGCGCAGCGCCTCGAAGATCCCGTCATGCACGCGGGGCGTGCCGACGTCATCGGCTCCGGCTCCACCGTCGTCGAACAGCTAATGACTGCCATCACGCGTGAGACTGGCGGTGCCGCTGAGTCCTTCGTCATCAGTGAGAAAGACATTCTCGACGGAATCGTCGCGGGCTTGCTCTAGCTCCGCCTAGTCCTCATCGGGCTCGTAAATCGTGTGCTCGAGTTCGCCGCCCTTCCCGCGGCTGCCCCGGCGGAGATCCTTCACCTCGCGCATGCGCGGGTCCGGGTCGAGCTGGTTCGCGATCGTCTTGCGCGTCGAGCGGACAACCTGCCGCGTGAGCGGGGAGTTGACCACCTTCTGGGTCGTGTCCACGATCTGGTGGTAGCGCTTGCGCCCGGCTTTTGATCCCATGACATATCCGGCAGCGGCACCAATCGCCAGCTGGGTCAAACGTCCCATGGTTTTCAGCCTCCTTATAGAGCTCCGAGCCAGTTCCATTTCACCTTAGCGAACTCGCGGCGTAGAAGTGACTCGGGTGGATTGCCGGGCACGGACAACCCACAGTTATACTTTGACGACGCGCCTGAACCACCGTGCCCACGGATCCGTGGGCACGTCCGGCGCAGCGAGGGGCTATAGCTCAGTCGGTTAGAGCCGCGGACTCATAATCCGTTGGTCGCGGGTTCGAGCCCCGCTGGCCCCACTATCTCGACGCGTCACCGTGATCAGGAAAGGTCCTTTACGAGGCGCTCCGCGAGCTCCTGCGACGAGGACGGGTTCTGCCCGGTGTACAAGTTGCCGTCAACAACGACGTAGGAGGCGAACGGCTCGGGAGCCTTTTCGTACTTCGCTCCGAGCTCCACGAGCCTGTCCTCCAGCAGCCACGGCGCCTTCTCGGCAAGGCCGCCGGCGCGCTCCTCGTCGTTGGAAAAGCCGGTCATCGCACGCCCGGCGAATGGCGAGCCGCCGGGCGCATTCACGGTCGCCAGCACAGCGGCCGGGGCGTGGCAGAGGAGGGCCGTAGGCGCGTTATCAGCCATGCGCTGGTCAAGAATGCGTCCTGACGTCTCGTTGACGGCGAGGTCTTCCATCGGCCCATGCCCGCCGGGGTAGAAGACGAGGTCGTAATTTTCGGCCTCGACATCATCAAGGCTGAGCGGCTGCGCCAGAACAGGTTCCAGCTCTTCCAGCTTCGTTTTCACCGCTGCGAGTGTCTCAGCGTCGACCGCATTCTCATTCAGGCTTGCCTGATCGACGGTCGGAGCTTTGCCGCCCGGGGTTGCCACATCCACATCCCAGCCTGCGTCGGTGAAAACCGAATACGGCGTCACCAACTCCTCGGCCCAGAAGCCGGTGGGGTGAGGCGTGCCGTCGTTAAGCGTCCACTGCTCGGCCGCCGAAACGATCATGAGTACCTTGGTCATGTTGTCCTCCTAAAACTTGACGATCATCTTGCCGGTGTTGCCGCCGCTGAAAAGCTCCAGGAATGCATCCGGCATGTTCTCGATGCTGTCGCGCACCGTCGTTTCGTAACTGATGGAGCCGTCGACGACGAGCGGCGCGATCTTCTCCTGGAATTCCTCGGCCAGGTGGGAATACTGTCCCACCACGAACCCACGCAGCGTGAGGCACTTGCCGATGGACAAGCCCAGATTGCGCGGCCCCGGTGCGGGCTCGGTGTCGTTGTACTGCGCGATCGCCCCGCACATCGCGATGCGGCCGAACGTATTTGCGTTGGCGATCGCCGCCTCGAGGTGGTCCCCACCGACGTTGTCGAAGTAGACGTCGATGCCCTCCGGCGCGGCCTTGGCGAGCTGGCCACTCACATCGCCGTCCTTGTAATTGAATGCCTCGTCGAAACCGAGCCCCTTGATGTAGTCGATCTTCTCCGCAGAACCTGCAGACCCGATCACCTTCGACGCACCGAGATGCTTCGCGATCTGCCCGGCCGCCGAGCCGACAGCGCCCGCCGCGCCCGAGACGAACACGACATCGCCTTCTTTCATTTCTCCGACGGCGGTCAGACCGACATAGGCGGTCAGGCCGGTCACGCCGAGGATGCCCAGATAGGACTCAGCAGGGGCGATGCTGGTGTTGATGGGTTCAACCTCATCCTCGTTGAGGACGGCGTGCGTGCGCCATCCTGCGAAGTGCCGCACAGTGTCGCCCACCTTGAACCTCTCCGAGCGCGACTCCGTGACAGTGCCGATGGCTGTGCCCGTTAGTGGCTCGTCGATCTGGAACGGCGGGATATAAGATTTCACGTCGTTCATTCGCCCGCGCATATAAGGGTCGACGCTGGCGTAGGTGTTCTCGACGAGGAGCTGACCGTCGGAAAGCTGCGGAAGCTCTGCTGTCTCGAGCCGAAAATTCTCGTTAGTCGGCGCGCCTTCTGGGCGGGAGGCGAGGACCCATTGTTTGCTCGTGGTCAAAGCTGTGCTCCTTAATTTTTGTCGTCGTAGCCCGACCGTAGACTCGCTACTCGTCGGGGAGCTTTTCGCGTCCAGATCCATCCGCGGCACCCAGACAACGCTTAACGTAACGACACGCGGGGTCACCCTTATTCCATCCGCCTCCGCTGCACAATAAAAACACCCCGCTACCAGCTTGAAAACTAGTGGCGGGGTGAATATAAGCGCTCCTCCAACTGGGCTCGAACCAGGTAGAGTAATTAAGGTAGAAATATAAAATACCTGCGTATAAACGTTTATTGACGACATTGAACGCCATTGAACGTCAATCAGTGCCAATAGATGTAGCATGTATGTAGCACGCAAGGAGGAGCGCATGCCACAATCACGAGGACGCCGCGCACGGTGGGGGTCAATCAAGAAATTGCCCTCCGGACGCTGGCAAGCGTCTTACCCGGACCCGTCAGCAGAAGGCACCCGCAAACGCATCACAGGACCAACCACATATGACAGGCGTGCAGACGCAGAAGTGTGGCTCGCCAGCGAACACGCCCTCATAGCCCAGCACGCATGGACACACCCACGCGAACGAGAAGAGACCCAAGCACGCGAGGCGGCAGAACGACAGCGAGGTGCAGTTACGTTCAAGCAATACGCAACACAATGGGTTGACACCCGCACGAACTCACAGGGAGATAGGCTCGCCAGCAGAACACGCGAGGAGTACAGGCGCTATCTCACCGACAGGCTCAGCGTATGGGCCGACATGCCGATCAACGCGATCACGCCCGACCAAGTACGAACGTGGCACGCAGAACAACTCAAATCCGGCAAGAAGACGTCTGTAGGACGCCAATACGACCTGATGAAGAGCGTGTTGAAGACCGCCGAGGAAGACGGACTCATAGCAAAAAACCCGTGCAGGGTACGCGGCGGGTCGAAGACATCCACAGAACTCACCGTGACGGCACCAACCGACTCAGAGCTAGACATCATTATTGAGGCGATGCCTGAACACCTTCGCTACCCAGTCATTACTGCAGCAGCGGCGGGTCTGCGCTGGGGAGAGATACAAGCACTGACACGTGATGACTTCACGGTCACACGGGACGAACGCGGCGAGATCGACGCCGTGCACATCAACGTGGACAAGGCAGAGGTACGACTCGCAGGCGGCACCCGCGAAGTCAAACGGCCCAAGTCACGAGCCGGAGTGCGCAGCGTAACTGTCTTCGGCAACGACGCACGATCAATCGCAGACCACGTAAACACGCACGGAGACCAACTGCTCAACGTTACCTATTCAGGTTTCCAGTACCACTGGCGAAAGGCGCGAACACAAGCAGGACGCCCAGACCTACACTTCCACGCATTGCGGCACTACTCAGGCACACGGTTTGCACAGGCAGGGGCTACACTCGCAGAGATCATGGCATGGCTAGGACACTCAGACGTCGCCAGCGCGATGCGTGCTGTCAAGGGGTGAATGCGCCACTTCGACCGGGAGGTAGTTGTGACGCGTTGGACTCCGAAGGATGTTAAGGATGCTGCTGTTGAGCGCGTGGTGGCAGGCGAGGCAGTTAGCCTGGTCGCGCGTGATGTGGGTGTAGGCCCCGAATCGGTTTACGGTTGGTTGAGGGTAAGAGGTGTCGAACCTCCAGGCAGGCGTGCGAGTCGTTTGCGTGATCCGTTTGTCCGTGAGGCTGTTGGGTTGGTGCGTGCAGGTATGTCGATCAGTCAAGCAGCACAGACTGTTGGAATATCGACTGGCTTGCTTCACAGCAGGTTAAAGAAAGCTGGTGTAATCGAAGTGCGGCCTAGACGCGCCCACTTGTCACCTGATGAACGTGCCCAGGCCGTGGAGCGAGTGCTTGCTGGTGAGAGCTGTCAGACAGTGGCTGATGCTATCGGTGTGCATCCTTCTACCGTGTATGGGTGGATAAGGAAGCAGCGGTATGCGAAGTTACGCCGGCAGCGACATCGTCGAACGCCTGATGAGGCGGTGGTGTCTTTGCCAGATACAGGCAAGAAGCTGGGTAAAGATTCTGTTATGCCAGCACCGATGAAAACTCAAGCCGTTGATGGATTTCCTAGCGGCGTATTCGACAAACACGCCTTAGTAGGGCGTGGTCGCAGGCTTACTGTTGAAGACCGTGTTGCTATTGAAGCGGGATGTCGTGTCGGTGATTCGGCACGAGCCATCGCGCAGAAAATAAATAGGCACCACAGTGTCGTCGCTCGTGAAATCACCCGTAATGGTTGGAAGATCGTCGATGAGGACGGCACAGAGCAGCTGCGGTATAACGCCCACAACGCTGCTGTTTCTACTGCTGGTCGGATGGTGCGGCCAAAACTACGCAAGCTCGATGAAAGCCCAACGCTTCGGGGTGTAGTAGTCGATTGCCTTGCCCGCAGGTGGTCACCTGGGCGCATTAGTGCATGGCTTGAGCATGCTTTCAGCGATGATGAAAGCATGCGTATTTCCCACGAAGCGATCTACAGTGCCTTATACATTCAAGGCAAAGGCAGCCTGCGAGCCGAGCTTGAAGAAGTCATGAAGACTAAAGACGTACTTATCCGCGGCGGCTCAACACGCAAGCGTCGTGCCCGAAACGCTGGCGTGTTAACCGGTCGCCCTTGGATCAAAGGTGCTGAGATCACCCACCGCAGCCCGGAAGCTGATGACAGGGCTATTCCCGGGCACTGGGAGGGCGACCTTGTTATTGGTAAAGGTGGCAAAAGCGCGCTGATTACCCTAGTAGAGCGCACCAGCCGTTACACCCTGCTTGGACACCTTCCCGATGAGCACAGTTCACACACCGTGGTCGCAACCCTGCAGGACATGGTCAAAGACCTCAACACCGAGCAGCTAAAGACCATCACATGGGACCAAGGCGCAGAAATGGCTGTCACAGCACAAGTCCAGATTAAAGACGGCTGCCAGGTGTTTTTCTGTGAACCGCACTCACCGTGGCAGAGACCAACCAACGAGAACACCAACGGCGAGATCAGGCGCAGGTTCTACAAAAAGGGCACCGACTTTGCCACCGTCACACCCGAACATGTCGCGTGGGTGCAAAATGAGCTCAACGAAACACCCCGACAAATCCTCGGCGGCGCAACCCCACGTGAAATACTTAACGAACTATTCAAGCGTGGCGCATCCACCGCTTGATTCCGCCCCCCTGGCTTGAACATATGGCGATGAAAACTAGATTTCAAGTAGTTGAACTTTTGGTATGGAGATGCCTATGCGTAAGACCTTAATCAGCCTCACCGGCCCCGCCTTCGTTGCTGCAGTGGCTTACGTCGACCCCGGCAACGTAGCCGCCAACATCAGCGCCGGCTCCCACTACGGCTACCTCCTGGTGTGGGTACTCGTCGTGGCCAACCTCATGGCCATGTTCATCCAGTACCACTCCGCCAAACTGGGCCTAGTCACCCACCGCTCCCTGCCGGAAATCATGGGCGAGCGTCTCTCCCGCCGCGCGCGCCTAGGCATGTGGGCCCAGGCCGAGCTCATCGCCGCGGCCACCGACCTCGCCGAAGTCATCGGCGGCGCCATTGCCCTGCAACTCCTCTTCAACCTCCCCCTGTTCGCGGGCGCGCTCATCATCGGCGCGGTCTCCATCATTCTCCTCATCTTCCAGAAGAAGAACCAGTGGTTCGAGGGGCTTGTCATCGGCCTGCTCCTGGTCATCTGCATCGGCTTCCTTGCCGGCCTCGCCATCGCCCCGCCCGACCCCGCCGACGTGGCCGGCGGCCTCATCCCCCGCCTAGAGGGCAAGGACAGCATCCTGCTGGCCGCCTCCATGTTGGGCGCCACCGTCATGCCGCACGCCATTTACCTACACTCCTCCCTGACCAAGCAGCGCTACCCCGACCTGGAAATCCCCCACGTGCTGGCCGGCACCCGCGCGGACATCGCCGTGGCGCTGTCCATCGCCGGGCTCGTCAACGTGGGCCTGCTGGTCCTGGCGGGCTCGGCCCTCTACGGCGTGGACGGCACAGAGACCATCTCCGGGGCCCACACGGCGATTGCCAGCCACCTCGGCCCGCTGGCCGGCGTTCTCTTCGCCATCGGCCTGCTGGCCAGCGGCCTCGCCTCGACGTCAGTGGGCGCCTACGCCGGCTCCGAAATCATGGACGGCCTGCTTCACATCAAGGTCCCCCTACTAGTCCGCCGCCTGGTCACGCTCATCCCGGCGCTGGTCATCATCGGCTGCGGGGTCGACCCCACTATGGCACTGGTGGTCAGCCAGGCACTTCTTTCCCTGGGCATCCCCTTCGCCATCATCCCGCTTTTCCGCTATGCCGGCTCCCGGGACGTCATGGGTGAGTTCGCCGCGAAACCCTGGTCTATGGCCGTGGGCTGGACGCTTGCCGCGCTGGTCATCGCACTCAATCTCGCCCTCGTGCTCCTGCCGCTGCTCTAGGCCGCCTACAATCAGCAGCCATGATTGAAGTAGCAGCCGTCGTCATCCGCAACCCACAAGGCCACGTGCTTACCGTGCGCAAGAAGTCCTCCACCAAGTACCAACTGCCCGGCGGCAAGCCCGAGGCGGGCGAGGCGCTTGTCGACGCCGCCCTGCGCGAAGTTGCCGAAGAAGTAGGCCTCACCCTCGACGCCGAGAGCCTCAACAAACTCGGCACCTTCGACGCTCCCGCCGCCAACGAACCGGGCGAGGTCGTCGTCGGCACCATCTTCACCTACACCCGCACCGTCACCGCCGACGAACCCCATGCCGCCGCCGAAATCGGCGACACCGCCTGGGTCAACCCAGCAGCCCCCGACCGCGAGCTTGCACACCTGCTGCGCGACCGCGTCTTCCCCACGCTGGCCTAGCGCCAACTGTCAACACTTCGGCGTCATTGACCTCGAAACCATCAAGAGCTACCCTTTTGAACATGTTCACTGAACACGTTCACTCATCGCGCTCGGCCGCCAAAGCTGGCACCGTCAGCAAGGTCCTAGCCACCGCCTACGAACTCTTCCTCACTCAGGGCTACGCCACCACCAGCATCCGGACTATCGCATCCGAAGCTGGCGTTAGCGTGGGAACCGTCATGGGAGTCGGCGACAAACAAACGCTGCTCATCCGCACCATTGGCCAACACATTTCAGAACTCCACGATGACATCCGGGGACAATCCGATAGCCTTCTCGATGTCCTGAGACCTTTCCTCCAGATGTTTACCGGCCACGAAGAGCTCTCCCGCGCCTTTGGCGCAGCACTCATCCAACAAGGCAATCAAGGCGAAGCGCTCACCGCACTCAAAACGCTCCTGACCGATGAAATCACCCTGCGACTCGGCACCAGGCTCAGCAGCGCCGATGCGGCCGAGTACGCCGACCTGCTGTACAACGTCTACCTCGGCTTACTCATCGGCTGGGCCGCCGGAATCTACGACACCGAGCACCTCACATCCCAAGCCGCCTCATCGATCGAACGCCTCAACACCGCATTCGGAGTAACCCAATGATCCTAGAATCTTCCCCAGCCTGGCCCTCCCTTCTACTAGCAGCCATTCTGCTTGGCGACGCCGCCCTCTCCCTCAAACCAGTCCCCTTCATCGAAGCCTGCCTCAGCGGCGTCAAACTCCCCAAGGACTGGTGGTGGGCGCTCATTGTCATCAAGTGCCTCGCCGCCGTAGGACTCATTGCCGGCCTCTGGTTCCCCGGCGTAGGAATCACAGCCATGATTGGAGTCATCGCCTATTTCTGCGCGGCCGCAGCAGCCCATGTCCGCGCCCACTTCCTCGGTAGCGCATTCTGGATCAACTGCTTAGGCATGCTCGCATTCTCCATCGGAGTACTGATCCTGACGCTCGCACTGAATTAAGACACCAGTCAACCTTTCACGGCTTCCTGAAGGCAGATACATCATTGCACCTCTTGAATGATGACTTGATGCTTTCTACCCTAAAGGTATGCGCACGACGATAAACCTCCCGCCGAAACTCCTTGAAGAAACGAAGGTCCAAGCCAAAGCCAACAATGTCACTTTGAGCTCATACGTCGAAGAGGCGGTCCGCGCTGCCCTCAAGAAGGAAGCCCGCATCAGTACCGAAGACACCCCCGTTAACCTGCCCTCCTTCGATTGCGGCGGACCGGCTCTAGTTGATCTCAGCAACAAAGAAGCTGTGTGGGCGGTACTCGATGATCATTCCTGATGTCAACATTCTCGTTTATGCCTTCCACTCCGCTGCACCGCAACATAAACCCGCTCAACAATGGCTAAGTAGTGCTCTAAATCGGCATGAAACAATTGGACTCCTGGATGTTGTGGCAACGGGCGTGCTGTCAAGGGGTGAATGCGCCACTTCGACCGGGAGGTAGTTGTGACGCGTTGGACTCCGAAGGATGTTAAGGATGCTGCTGTTGAGCGCGTGGTGGCAGGCGAGGCAGTTAGCCTGGTCGCGCGTGATGTGGGTGTAGGCCCCGAATCGGTTTACGGTTGGTTGAGGGTAAGAGGTGTCGAACCTCCAGGCAGGCGTGCGAGTCGTTTGCGTGATCCGTTTGTCCGTGAGGCTGTTGGGTTGGTGCGTGCAGGTATGTCGATCAGTCAAGCAGCACAGACTGTTGGAATATCGACTGGCTTGCTTCACAGCAGGTTAAAGAAAGCTGGTGTAATCGAAGTGCGGCCTAGACGCGCCCACTTGTCACCTGATGAACGTGCCCAGGCCGTGGAGCGAGTGCTTGCTGGTGAGAGCTGTCAGACAGTGGCTGATGCTATCGGTGTGCATCCTTCTACCGTGTATGGGTGGATAAGGAAGCAGCGGTATGCGAAGTTACGCCGGCAGCGACATCGTCGAACGCCTGATGAGGCGGTGGTGTCTTTGCCAGATACAGGCAAGAAGCTGGGTAAAGATTCTGTTATGCCAGCACCGATGAAAACTCAAGCCGTTGATGGATTTCCTAGCGGCGTATTCGACAAACACGCCTTAGTAGGGCGTGGTCGCAGGCTTACTGTTGAAGACCGTGTTGCTATTGAAGCGGGATGTCGTGTCGGTGATTCGGCACGAGCCATCGCGCAGAAAATAAATAGGCACCACAGTGTCGTCGCTCGTGAAATCACCCGTAATGGTTGGAAGATCGTCGATGAGGACGGCACAGAGCAGCTGCGGTATAACGCCCACAACGCTGCTGTTTCTACTGCTGGTCGGATGGTGCGGCCAAAACTACGCAAGCTCGATGAAAGCCCAACGCTTCGGGGTGTAGTAGTCGATTGCCTTGCCCGCAGGTGGTCACCTGGGCGCATTAGTGCATGGCTTGAGCATGCTTTCAGCGATGATGAAAGCATGCGTATTTCCCGAGGGTGTCAGGAAGTTTGTGTGTGAGGCTCTGATCTGAAGGAGTTTCACTGATAATGACTGCTGTGTCACCGAAGAAAGGCCATGACCCGGCGAGGGTCAACGAGATCAGCGAGAAGCTGATGGAAAATCCTGAGCTGGCCAGCCTGATCAGCGAGCTGTCGGCCTCTGCTGATGATGCAAGCGACCTGGTTAAAGGCCTGTTGCAGGCATCGATCAACGCTGGTCTGCAGGCGGAGATGGATGCGCATTTGGGCTACGGCCATGCCGACCGTAAGGCGAAGGCCCGGGTGGAAACCGCACAGGAGAGCAATCACCGCAACGGGTCGTACACCAAGACCGTCAATTCTGGGTATGGCGCGTTGGAAGTGACTATGCCGAGGGATCGTGCTGGCACGTTTGTTCCAAAGATGGTGCCGAAGGGATCCCGTCGGCTGACAGAGCTCGACGACATGATTATCTCGTTGTACGCCGGCGGGATGACCGTGCGCGATATTCAGCACCATCTCGCCGGCACCCTGGGGGTGGATATGAGCCCAGATACGATCAGTACCATTACCGATGCGGTGTTGGATGAGGTGCTGATCTGGCAGAACAGGCAACTCGACGAGTTCTACCCAGTGATCTTCCTTGACGCGCTGCGAGTGAAGATCCGCGATGGTCACCGGGTGGTCAACAAAGCCTGCTACATAGCCATCGGTGTGGATATCGACGGCATCAAGCACATTTTAGGATTGTGGATCGCAGACAATGAAGGTGCCGCATTCTGGGCATCAGTCTGCGCAGATTTGGCCAACCGTGGCGTCCAGGACGTGTTCATCGTGTGTTGCGACGGGCTCAAAGGCCTGCCGGAAGCCGTGGAGGCAACCTGGCCGAATTCGATGGTGCAGACCTGCATCGTGCACCTGATTCGAGCTGCGAACCGGTGGGTGTCCTACCAAGACCGCAAACCCGTATCGAGGGCGCTACGTGAGATCTACACGGCCGCCAACGAGGACGCCGCCCGTGCCAGCCTGGATGCTTTCGAGGCCTCAGAGTTGGGCCGTAAATACCCGCAGTCGGTCAAAGTCTGGCGCGACGCCTGGGACCGGTTCGTGCCGTTTTTGCAGTTCCCGCCGGCGGCCCGGCGGGTGCTCTACACCACCAATTCGATCGAATCGCTGAATGCTGAACTGCGTAAAGCTACCCGTAACCGGGGCCAATTCCCGAACGATACCGCGGCGCTGAAGACCCTATGGTTGATGATCTGCAACATCGAAGACAAGCGCGCCGCCCAGCGAGCGAAGAAGGCGAAGCGCGACATCGAATGCAACGGCTATATTGAAGGAGCGAAAGCCAACGGGTGGAAACAAGCCATCAACCAACTAGCCGTGGCGTACCCCGACCGATTCGCGGACTACTTGTAAACCAAACCCCGCACACAAACAATCGGACACTCTCTATTTCCCACGAAGCGATCTACAGTGCCTTATACATTCAAGGCAAAGGCAGCCTGCGAGCCGAGCTTGAAGAAGTCATGAAGACTAAAGACGTACTTATCCGCGGCGGCTCAACACGCAAGCGTCGTGCCCGAAACGCTGGCGTGTTAACCGGTCGCCCTTGGATCAAAGGTGCTGAGATCACCCACCGCAGCCCGGAAGCTGATGACAGGGCTATTCCCGGGCACTGGGAGGGCGACCTTGTTATTGGTAAAGGTGGCAAAAGCGCGCTGATTACCCTAGTAGAGCGCACCAGCCGTTACACCCTGCTTGGACACCTTCCCGATGAGCACAGTTCACACACCGTGGTCGCAACCCTGCAGGACATGGTCAAAGACCTCAACACCGAGCAGCTAAAGACCATCACATGGGACCAAGGCGCAGAAATGGCTGTCACAGCACAAGTCCAGATTAAAGACGGCTGCCAGGTGTTTTTCTGTGAACCGCACTCACCGTGGCAGAGACCAACCAACGAGAACACCAACGGCGAGATCAGGCGCAGGTTCTACAAAAAGGGCACCGACTTTGCCACCGTCACACCCGAACATGTCGCGTGGGTGCAAAATGAGCTCAACGAAACACCCCGACAAATCCTCGGCGGCGCAACCCCACGTGAAATACTTAACGAACTATTCAAGCGTGGCGCATCCACCGCTTGATTCCGCCAAGTAGCACGTTTGTAGCACGCAATGCAACGATGACACTCGGAACAAGTAAAAAACCCACCGTTACCAGTGGGTTTGTGTTGCTCCTCCAACTGGGCTCGAACCAGTGACCCTTCGATTAACAGTCGAATGCTCTGCCAACTGAGCTATGGAGGAATATTTGCTGTAGCTTTGCAATTCTTAGTGAATCAGGCGCTGCTGTGCAACGTGTTGATACTCTAGCGTCTCACTGAACAAGGTTACAAATCGCCTGTATGGGGACGCTTTTTGTTGTTCCAGATCGCCCCCGCAACCGCTCTACACGTCGTAGCTCATCGGCGCGCCGGGGCCGAGCGGGATGCCGAGGAAGTACCAGGCGAGGAAGAACAGGAACCAGCCGGCGCACATGGCGATGGAGTAGGGCAGGGCGAGGGACATCAGGGTGCCCACGCCGGCCTTCTTGTAGTACTTCTGCAGGAACGTCAGGGCGACGGCGAAGTACGGGGACATCGGGGTGATGATGTTGGACGGGGAGTCGCCGATGCGGAACAGCATCTGGCTGACTTCGGGGGAGACGCCGACGTACATCATCATCGGCACGACCACGGGCGCCATGAGGGCCCACTGGGCGGAGCCAGAGGTGATGAAGAGGTTGAGCAGCGCGACCATGAGCACGAACGCGGCGAAAAGCAGGATGTTCGGCAGGTCCCACGTCTGGAGGAGCTCAGCGCCGCGGATCGCCGTCCACGAGCCGAGGTTCGACCACTGGAACCACGCGAGGAACTGGGAGACGGCGAAGAAGAGCACCATCATGGGCAGCAGGGACTCAAGCCCCTTGGCCATGAATGACGGGATGTCGGACGGTGATTTCACGGTGCCCACGATGAGGCCGTAAACGAGGCCGGTGATGAAAAACGCCAGGGCGATCGGCACAGCGATGGCTTGGATGAGCGGGGACTGCATGAAGCCCTCTTCGGGGCGCGCGAAGGGGGAGGCGGGCGCGAACAGCAGGGCAAAGTAGACGGCGAAGAACGCGAGCAGCGCGACGCCGGACCAGATCAGGCCCTTTTGCTCCAGGGGGGACAGGGCGAGGTCGTCTTGTGAGGCGCCCTCAGAGTCACTGTCTGAGTCACTGTCAGAGTCCGAAGAAGCATCGGAGTCAGCGTCATCCGGCTCCGTGTCGTCGTCGAAGGCGAGCTCGGAGGGGTCGATGTGGTCGTCGTCGATAAGCTGTTTGGCTTTTTTGTCCACGTAGAACTCGGTGACTGCCGTGATGATCAGCGACAGGACCACAGCGGACGGGATGACAAAGAAGATGTTGGCGAGGGGCGAGACGACGTAGTTTTCGTCGACAAGCTGTGCCGCGGAGGTGGAGATGCCGGCGAGCAGCAAGTCAGTGATGTTGAGGATCAGCGACGCGTTGAAGCCCGCCGACGATGCCGCGAACGCGACCATTGCGCCCACGATGGGGGAGCGGCCGACCGCGTAGAACGCCATCGCGCCGAGCGGAATGACGATCACGTAGATCGCGTCGGACGCAACGGAGCCGGTGACGCCCGCGAGCGCCACCATGAACGTGAGCATCTTCGGGCTGACACGCACCACCATGCGGCGCACCAGTGCGGACAGGAGGCCGGCTTTCTCCGCGACAGCGACGCCGAGCATCACCGCGAGGATCACGCCGAGCGGCGGGAAGGAAATGAAATTCTCCACCGCGTCCGACACCATCCGGGAGAGGTTCTCGCCCGTGAGGAGGTTCTGCACGCGGATTTCCTCGCCGGATGACGGATCGACGGCGCTCAATCCCGCGTGGCTAGCCAGCCACGACGTCACTGCCACGACGCCGGACAGGATCACGAATAGCCAGAACGGGTCGGGCAGTTTGTTGCCGATCTTCTCGATCCAGCCGAGGAACCCGGCCGACTCGTCCGTGCGCTTGCGCTTGGTTGTTGTCGTTGCGCTCATGTGCGGCAGCTTACAGAACGATTTGCGTGAGTTTCGGGCAAAGGACCGACGGATGTGATGCGCGCTACTAAAGCTTCAGGTAGCTAACGATGGTCAATGCAGTGGGGAGGCACCGTGTACACCCGTACCGACACGTGGTTTTCTTCCGGAGGTGTGCGGTGCGCGGCCGCCGTGTACCGCCCGGACAGCGTGGAGGAAGCGTGCCCGACGATCGTGATGGGTCACGGCTTCGGCACGCCGCGTGCTGTTGCGCTGTACGTGTACGCCGCTGCGTTCGCGCGCGCCGGGGTACGGGGTCGTCGTCTTCGATTACAGGCATTTCGGGGAGAGTAAGGGGGCCATTTCGACCCGTATATTGAGCCGTTGTACTCCTGCATCATCCGCGAGCAGCTGGATTTTCTCGAACGGCGGGTAGGTTCCGGCTAACCACGTGCGGGGCTGGCTAGGCTGGTGGCATGGAACTCGCCCCGTATCTCCGTGATTGGCCCGCCGACACTGTTGCCGCCGCGCTGATAACGCCCGGCGCCGCCAGTTCGGGGGCCCCGGCCACCCACGGCGACCAGGAGCACGTCTTCGAGCTCGCCAGCGTGACCAAGCTGCTTTCCGCCTATGCCTTTCTCATGGCTGTTGAGGAGGGCGTCTTTGAGCTGGACACCCCCTGCGGGCCGGAAGGCTCCACGGTGCGGCATCTCCTCGCGCACACGTCCGGCGTGGGCTTTGACACCCGCGAGCAGCAGAAGCCGGCGGGGGAGCGCCGCATCTACTCGTCGGCCGGCTACGAGATTCTCGCTGAGCGCCTCGAAGACGAAACCGGGATGTCTTTCGGCGAATACGTTGCACAAGGCGTCTTCGAACCCCTCGGCATGGGCTCGACCGAGATCTACGGTTCGGCGGGGCACGGGGGGAGGTCGAGCGTCGATAATTTGCTCTCTTTCGCGCGCGAGCTCGCCGCACCCACGCTCATCGACGCATCCACCCTCCGCACCGCCTTCACCAACCAGTACGGCGATGTCCGCGGCATTGTCCCCGGCTACGGCATGCAGAAACCCTGCCCCTGGGGCCTCGGCTTCGAAATCAAGGCCGGCAAATCCCCCCACTGGACCGGCGACGGCATGCCCGCGGACACCGTCGGGCACTTCGGCATGTCCGGCACCTACCTGTGGTTCGTGCCCGCCTGGTCCGACTCGCCCGCAGCTGGTGCCGCGATGGTCGCCCTGACGGACCGCGAATTCGGCGACTGGGCCAAACCCCTGTGGCAAGAAACCAATACCCGCATATTTGCCGAGCTGGTTTAGCTACGATACATGCGTGTATTTCGGTGGCATTGACAACGCAGTAGGCCAGGCCATTGCGATCCTCGACCTGATCGGCGTGTTCCTCAACGCCATCATCGGCGGGACCGTGGCACGGCGGATGAGGTTCGACGCGGTGGGCTTTATGCTCATCGCCATCATTTCCGGCATGGCCGGCGGTATGATGCGCGACGCGCTGATCGGCAACACGCCCGTCGCCGCGCTCGTCGACCCCTGGTACATCTCCATCGCCGTGCTCGGTGCGGCCGTCGCCTTCTTCGCCAACTTGAGCGGCTACTTCTGGGAGCTCGCCCGCTTCCACGGAGACATGATCATCCTCGGTGTGTGGTGCACGACCGGCACCATCACCGCCATTGGTGCTGGCGTCGCGTGGCCGGGCTGCATCCTCATGGGCGTGCTCTCCGCGACCGGCGGCATGGTCATCCGCGAAGTCCTCATCGGGCGCATCCCCCGCATCCTCAACGACCAGCAGATGTACGTCGTCCCCGCCATCGCCGGTTCCATTACCGCGATGATCTTGTACAACCTCGGGCACCCCACGGCAGCTCTCGCCGCTGCGCCCCTGGTGGCCTTCGTCCTCGGCACCGCCGCGTACTGGGCCGGCTGGTACGTCCCCGTCACGATGGAGAACGCCCCCATGAATACCTGGGCGCGGTTCATGTTCACGCGTATGCGCAGGCTCGAGCCGTCCGCTTTGCGACGCTGGCGCCACACCAAATCCTCCATCCCCCAACAGGACCCGCTTGCCGACGACGGCATGATGCCCACCAAGGGCGAAGTCCGCGAACAGCTCCGCGGGGGTGTCGTGCCCCTTCGCGGCATCGGGCCAGAGCCGAAGCCCGCCACTCCCGATGAATTCCTGAGCGCTCTCTACCGCGTGTTCGTTGACCCTCAGGGCGAGGATTCCGAGGGCGGCTGGGCCCGCAAACTGAACTAGCAGGCCTGAACTAGCCGGCCTGAACTAGCCCGCGGACGCTCAACCCTCAACCTGATCTTGAATGATCGGGGGGATCAAGCACTTGTTGAGGGTTGCCCCTGTGACTGGAGCGAAGCAACAATTGTGCCGAGTCACATGAGGGCGTTGGGGAAGACGAACCTCGTCTGGCGCACCGCAGCCAAAGCCATAGTCGCAGATCGTCATGGCGGACACCGTGCGGTGCGTTCTATCAGCGAAAGGAACCTTCCCTCCATGACCACCACGTTGGCCCACGCCGCCCGCGATGCAGCTGAAGCGTCCCCCCGCACCCGCTGCGTCCTGTCGATTTCCTCCATGCCGCGCCACCTGCGCCTGCGCGTCGAGGGCCTCATGTACGAACACCTCAGCGATCCTGCTCCCGCGCCGTCGTTGGTCAGCATCTGGGACACGGCCTGGTTCACCCGCTGGCGGCACGAACCCGCCCGCGCCGGGACAGTCAGCTGCCGCGAGGTCATCGAAGCGCCGGAGAAAGAGATCGCTACCTTCCGTAGCGCGCTCGCTGAACTGGCGCAGACATTCCGTTTCAGCGCGAGCGTCAGCTAATTCCCGCGCTTCTCGTCGAAGAATTGCGCCAGCTCGCCCATCGAAGAGCCCGGACCAACCGTCTCCTTGTCGACACGCACCCCGAAGTACTCTTCCGCGCGCACCGCGAGCTCGATCCGCGTCAGTGAGTCCACCCCCAAGCTGTCGAGCGTGTCGTTCACCCCGACTGCTTCCGCATCCTCGACTGCACCCACTTTCTGGAGCAGAGACGCGAGCTGAGCCAGTGTGCTGCCCCCAGAGGAAATGCCCGCGTCGTCCTCGGGCTCGGAGGTGTCCAAGCCCAGCTTTGCTAGATCGAGACGCTGCGAAAGTTCCATGCGCCCCATTCTAGGAGGGCAGCCGCATGCCGCGCCGAACAACCGAGACCGCAAACGAAAAGCTCCCCGCCACAGGGAGCGGGGAGCTCAACTAGAAGCGCCGGAGTTGAATCCGGAGCGTTCTCCTAGTCGTCGGAGCCAGCGCGAGCCGGGACAGCAGCCGCGGGATCATCAACCTTCAGGTCCTTGGCGGCCTGGGCGGCGACGGAGATGTCGATCTTGCCCTCGTCGGCAAGCGACGTCAGTGCCGCGACAACCATGGACTCGGCGTCGATGTTGTAGTAGCGGCGTGCGGCCTCGCGGGTGTCGGAGAAACCGAAACCGTCTGCACCGAGAACCGTGTAACGGCCCGGGACGTACGGACGGATCATCTCCTGCAGCTCGGTCGTGAAATCGCTGGTAGCGATGTACGGGCCCTCGGTCTGCTTCAGCTGCTTCGTCGCGAATGCTTCGCCCGGATCCTCGGCCGGGTTCTGGATGCGTGCCTTGTTGCGGGCAGCACCGTCGCGTGCCAGCTCGGTCCAAGACGTGACGGAGTAGACGGCAGCGCCGACGTTGTACTGGTCCTGCAGAATCTTCTGCGCGCGCAGAGCCCACGGCATAGCCACACCGGAAGCGAGCAGGGAGACGTTGTTCTCCTTCTCCTCGCCGCGGTCGTAGAGGTAGATGCCTTTGTGCAGGCCCTCGACGTCCAGGTTCTCCGGGCGTGCCGGCTGGTGCATCGGCTCGTTGTAGACGGTGAGGTAGTACATCACGTTCTCGCCGCCGTCCGGACCGTACATGCGCTCGATGCCGCGGTTGACCAGGTACGGCATCTCGTACGCGAATGCCGGGTCGTAGGCGACGATCGACGGGTTCGTCGACGCCAGGACGTGGGAGTGGCCGTCCATGTGCTGCAGGCCCTCACCGGTCAGGGTAGTGCGGCCGGCGGTTGCGCCGATGATGAAGCCGCGGCCCATCTGGTCGCCGGCGGCCCAGAAGTTATCGCCGGTGCGTTGGAAGCCGAACATCGAGTAGAAGATGTACATCGGGATCATCGGCTCGCCGTGCGTTGCGTAGGAGGTCGCAGCGGCGATGAAGCTTCCCGAGGAACCGTCCTCATTGATGCCCTCGTGGAGGATCTGGCCCTCCGGCGCCTCACGGTAGGAGAGCTGCAGATCGTGGTCGACCGGGACGTAGTTCTGGCCCTTCGGGTTGTAGATCTTCAGGGTCGGGAACCAGGAGTCGAGACCGAAGGTGCGGGCTTCGTCCGGGATGATCGGGACGACGCGCTTGCCGATCTCCTTGTCGCGCATGAGCGCCTTGAAGGTGCGGACCAGTGCCATGGTGGTGGCGACCTTCTGCTTGCCGGAGTCCTTGAACATCGGGCGGTAGGTCTTCTCCAGGTCCGGGACCTCGAGGGGGGTGTAGTTCTCGCGGCGCTGCGGGAGCGGGCCGCCGAGCTCCTTGCGGCGCTCGAGCATGTACTTGATTTCCTCGGACTCCAGGCCCGGGTTGTAGTACGGCGGCAGGTACGGGTCCTTCTCCAGCTCCTCGTCGGAGATCGGGATTTCCTGCATGTCGCGGAAGAGCTTCAGGTCGTCGAGCGTCAGGCTCTTCATCTGGTGGGTCGAGTTGCGGCCCTCGAAGCTGTGGCCGAGGCCGTAGCCCTTGACGGTGAGCGCGAGGATGACGGTCGGCTTGCCGTTCTTGGTCTCCAGTGCCTTCTTGTATGCTGCGTAGACCTTGCGGTAGTCGTGGCCGCCGCGGCGGAGGTGCCAGATCTCCTCGTCGGACATGTCTTCGACGAGTTTTGCGGTGCGCTCGTCGCGGCCGAAGAAGTGCTCGCGGACGTAAGCGCCGTCGTTAGCCTTGAAGGTCTGGAAGTCGCCGTCCTTGGTGTTGTTCATGAGGTCGACGAGTGCTCCGTCCTGGTCCTTCTCGAACAGCTCGTCCCACTCGCGGCCCCAAGCGATCTTGATGACGTTCCAGCCGGCACCCTTGAAGAAGGATTCGAGCTCCTGGACAATCTGGCCGTTGCCGCGCACCGGGCCGTCGAGACGCTGCAGGTTGCAGTTGACGACGAAGGTCAGGTTGTCCAACTCGTACAGGCGGGCCATCTGGAGCAGACCGCGGGATTCTGGCTCGTCCATTTCGCCGTCGCCGAGGAATGCCCAAACGTGCTGCTGGTCGGTGTCCTTGATGCCGCGGTGCTGCAGGTACTTGTTGAAGCGTGCCTGGTAGATCGCGTTCATCGGTCCGAGGCCCATGGACACGGTCGGGAACTCCCAGAACTCCGGCATGTCGTGCGGGTGCGGGTAGGACGGCATGCCCTGGCCCGGGTGGGAGTGCTGCTGGCGGAAGGCATCCATCTGCTCTTCGCTCAGGCGGCCCTCGAGGAACGCACGTGCGTACATGCCCGGGGAAGCGTGGCCCTGCATGAAGACCTGGTCGCCACCCTGCGGGGCATCCTTACCGTGGAAGAAGTGGTTGAAGCCGACCTCGTACAGTGCCGCTGCGGAAGCGTAGGTGGAGATGTGGCCGCCGACCTTGATGCCGGGGCGCTGGGCGCGGTGCACCATGATGGCTGCGTTCCAGCGGATCCAGCGGCGGTAGCGCTTCTCCATTGCCTCGTCGCCCGGGAACTCGGGCTCGAGCTTGGTCGGGATCGTGTTGACGAAGTCAGTCGACGTCAGTGCCGGCATCGGCACGCGCTGGGCGGATGCGCGCTCAAGGAGGCGCAGCATGAGGTAGCGGGCGCGATCCGGGTCGGAGGTCTCGAGGAGACCGTCCAGGGAGTCCATCCATTCCTGGGTTTCTTCCGGGTCGGCATCGTGCAGATATGACGCGACACCGTCACGGATGACAGGGATGTTCGAATCGTTCAGCTTTTCGGGGTCAGACAAGACCATCCTCCGATTTCGTGGTGTGGTTTCCACCGGCTTTTCGCACATCAGGGCGCCTTTGCTCTAGCCCTTGTGGCGCGAACTTGCGGGTGCCTACGGGATTCAAGGATACGTTCTTTTCTCAAGTGTCGCCCGCGGGGGTAAATGTAGCTGTATCCTGGCTGTATTCTTATTCGCCATTCAAGGAGGAAGTGGAGATAGTGAGCGCCGCCGGTGCTGCAAACTACGTGGACAAGCTCGGTATTCACAAGGATGAGGTTGTCCAGGAGCTCGGTTGGGACGACGATTGCGACGCGTCTATTTCGGAGTCCATTGAGGACGCGATCGGGGAGGCCTTGCTCGACGTGGACACGGATGAGCTCTGCGATGTTGTCCTGCTCTGGCACCGCGCCGACGACGAGGATCTCGTCGATTCGCTCGTGGACGCCACGCGCAACCTCTCTGATTCCGGCCGTATCTGGCTGCTCACGCCGGGTGCCAACCAGCCCGGCGAGGTCCACCCCGGCGATATTTCGGAGTCTGCCCAGCTCGCGGGCTTGGTGCAGACCAAGGCGGACCGCCTCGGCGACTGGCAGGGATCGTGCCTGCGCAGCGCCGGTGCGAAGCGGTAGCGCTGCTCGGGGCTCCTCGCTTATCGACGAACCACCGCGCCCCTTTTTCCTGTGAGATTCGACACGACACCTTTTTCGACGCCATTTTCTACCCCCGTTTTGTCCGATCGTGGCCATAGCGGCACTGAATCAAAGCAGTTTGCGGGGACCTGCATGATGCCCGCTATCGTGCGTCCGGCGAGCGGAGGGGTCCAGGTGGACCCCTGCCAGAACTCCTCAAGATTTCGCTCAGAGCTCCACCAGGGCTCCTGCACGGCCGACCAAACCTTTCCGACCGGAGAGCAAGAGACACTGACCCATTCTCGCCAGCCACAGTTTTCGGGCGTGCTTGATCGGCGGTCCTGCGTGGTGTTTCGCGGGATCGCCGTGTCAGCGGTTGAGTAGTCGGGTTCGTCCCAGCAGTCGGGTTTGCGTCTGCAGTAGAGCAGTCGGGCTGCGCCGGGGGGTTTGTTTATGGTCCTGCTTGTGTGCCGAAGAGTTGTTTCATGGCTCCGTAGGTGTGGCGGTTGTTCGGTACTGGTGTGCCCCTGGGCGATACCCAGGTCGGTGTTCCGGCCCTGATCTCAATCCGGCCCCTAGTCCTCTTGCCCGGGTCATCATCGTTGGTGCGGTTGTGGTACCTGCACAGGATCGACAGGTTATCCATATTCGTCAACCCACCCCGCGACCAGGCAGTGACATGGTGGACCTCGCAGTTATCCGCCGCGTGCCGGCAGCCTGGTACCGGGCAGGTGGTGAGCACCATCCGGGCTAGATCCCGCTGCTTGGCATTGGCCAAGCGCTTGGTGTCATACAGGTTCACTGCACCTGCCTGCGGGTGGAACACCGCGACTTCCAAGGTGGAACCGTGAAACCGCGCTAAATACTGCGCCCCGGTCATCGTGGTGCCATCGGATAACCCCAGCACCACATCATCACCATCACCGGCCAGAATCCTGGTGTAGTCATCGAGCGGGATGAGTACTACCGGGCGCGGCACCGCCGCGGCCACACCACCAGCACCAGCACCATCGCCGTTGTTGGTGGTGGTGGTGCGGATCAGGTCGACGAACGCGTCATACATCTGGCCTGCCACCGGCCTATCCGGGCGCAGGTCACGCCGCAAGGCGAACTCCACCGCTGCTATAACGTGCTCGTCCCCGGTCACCGTCATCGTGCGGGTGTTCCTATAGGACCCGGTGAACCGCACACCCAGTGCAGGGGCACCACGCCCACCATCACCGCCTCCGTCCCCGTCACTGTTGCCGTGGTTGGGGAGGATGTCGGCGGCGTGACGTTTCAGCGTGTCGTAGGTGCCACGCACCGACAACAACGCCAGGCGCAACCCCCACTTCCCGGCATCATCAGACACGCCACGCACACAGGATTCGATGAAGACTAACTGGTCCAACGACTTCGATGTCTCACGTGCCAGGCGCACCGCGTGGCGCTGCTTGCGGGTAAACCGTGTCGGGCCGAAATACACCTTCGCCAAACCGGACCACTTGCGTACCGTGACCGGGTTGATGCCGGCACGCACCGCCACCTGACGGTCGAACCCCGCCAGGATCCCCATCGGGGAGGATACGGAAGCGATGAAAGCGTCGAAATCGTTCATGACCCCGAACATAAAAACAACCCCGACACCACAACACACCCCCAACCCACACCTGTGGATAACCCAAGAACCACAAGGTCAACGGCATGTGGAAAACGAACAAAGAGGCCTCGACACCAAGAAGCGCCGCACCAACAAGGCACCAAAAGGCGCAGGAGCTAAACGGTGTTAGAGGAGAACCGGTTCCACGAACAGTGACAAAACTGCGGAATCGGTGGCGGACGCGGCGGCCGAAGCTGCCGGAAGTGGGCTGAGCGAACGCCAGGTGAGCAGTGTAGAAAGAGATAGCGCCCACTGCAGCATGGGTATGCGAAGTGGGCGAGTGGTGCGCCATGACGGGCTCGAACCGCCGACCTACTGGGTGTAAACAAGCCCCGCGTTAATGTCCATCTTTATCAACGCAGGTCACATGGCATTTCCGGTTGAGGCCACATCGGGCCGAAACAGGGGGTTGACAGCATATTGTGGTCAAAATGTGGCCACAAACCCCACCGGCCCCAAGGCAGGTTGGCAACGCTAATTCATTGACGGGGCGGTAGCTCGAACGACCTTGGAAACAGTTCAGGTTCATTGGCACCGAGAACGCGTCCCGGGTCCCGACGTTCTCAGTGACGGCCGAGATATCTTCTGGAACGCGCCAGTAGACCCAGGAGCCAACGGTTAATCAGCGCGTCCGGAACCTATCAACTCGATCACATCGCGGGGGAGCGGTGTAGTAACTTCGCGACCGTTCACGGAGACTACAAATTCCAAGTTGGCAGGATTAACGCTGAGATGAGCACAGACATTTTGGATTTTTTCAACAGGTATTAAGCCCGAGATGATTTCACCCGGTTGAACTTCACGTTGGAGGTATGACCCCGGCTTGGGGAATGGGGGCGTTTCATCTAGATCGATTAACATGCTTTCGTTATGCCTATCGGGCACAGTTCGTAAAGCTGGGGCCCAGTGTATAGCTTCATGCGGCCAGCATTGAACAATCTCAGCGCTACACGTTCTTTCCCCGCATCCGCTTCGAAAATTCCGGACACTGTTAACTCTCCCATGGCACCACTCCGCTTCTACGAATAATGAGAGAAGTCTAGCGCTACCAGAATTGTTTGTCGGTGTTGTTCAGGGTTAAGGCTTAAGACTACTAGTTAGGCATGGTCCTGAGCGGATTATGAGTTTGTCGGTTAGGCTCGCAGGTGTTCATCTTCTTGGGGCTGAACTGACTACGGTTTGTCTGATTTCGGGGCAGTGAAGTCTCGTTATTTTGTCGATTTTGGAAGGTTTTGCTGTGTTGTATTTTTTGGCTGAGCAAGGTTCTGACCCGAACAATACGTGGTGGGGCATCGTACCTATTTTGCTTATTGGTGTGCCGCTTGTTATTTGGTTGTGCGCTGCGGTGTCAATCGTGCGGTCTGGTTTTGGCTGGGGCGTTAAGCTTTTGTTGATTTTGGCAGCGCTTGCATTTCCGCTCATTGGCCCTCTGCTGTGGTTTGTGGCTGGTCGGGGCACTGAGTCGAATACACAGCTAGATGTTGAGCGTGGTTGAAAATCAATTCCTTGTTAGGTGATTTTAAGGAGTAGGTTTTTGCCCCCGCGGTAATAGATTCGATGCGGCCTTTAGAGGGTGTCAGGAAGTTTGTGTGTGAGGCTCTGATCTGAAGGAGTTTCACTGATAATGACTGCTGTGTCACCGAAGAAAGGCCATGACCCGGCGAGGGTCAACGAGATCAGCGAGAAGCTGATGGAAAATCCTGAGCTGGCCAGCCTGATCAGCGAGCTGTCGGCCTCTGCTGATGATGCAAGCGACCTGGTTAAAGGCCTGTTGCAGGCATCGATCAACGCTGGTCTGCAGGCGGAGATGGATGCGCATTTGGGCTACGGCCATGCCGACCGTAAGGCGAAGGCCCGGGTGGAAACCGCACAGGAGAGCAATCACCGCAACGGGTCGTACACCAAGACCGTCAATTCTGGGTATGGCGCGTTGGAAGTGACTATGCCGAGGGATCGTGCTGGCACGTTTGTTCCAAAGATGGTGCCGAAGGGATCCCGTCGGCTGACAGAGCTCGACGACATGATTATCTCGTTGTACGCCGGCGGGATGACCGTGCGCGATATTCAGCACCATCTCGCCGGCACCCTGGGGGTGGATATGAGCCCAGATACGATCAGTACCATTACCGATGCGGTGTTGGATGAGGTGCTGATCTGGCAGAACAGGCAACTCGACGAGTTCTACCCAGTGATCTTCCTTGACGCGCTGCGAGTGAAGATCCGCGATGGTCACCGGGTGGTCAACAAAGCCTGCTACATAGCCATCGGTGTGGATATCGACGGCATCAAGCACATTTTAGGATTGTGGATCGCAGACAATGAAGGTGCCGCATTCTGGGCATCAGTCTGCGCAGATTTGGCCAACCGTGGCGTCCAGGACGTGTTCATCGTGTGTTGCGACGGGCTCAAAGGCCTGCCGGAAGCCGTGGAGGCAACCTGGCCGAATTCGATGGTGCAGACCTGCATCGTGCACCTGATTCGAGCTGCGAACCGGTGGGTGTCCTACCAAGACCGCAAACCCGTATCGAGGGCGCTACGTGAGATCTACACGGCCGCCAACGAGGACGCCGCCCGTGCCAGCCTGGATGCTTTCGAGGCCTCAGAGTTGGGCCGTAAATACCCGCAGTCGGTCAAAGTCTGGCGCGACGCCTGGGACCGGTTCGTGCCGTTTTTGCAGTTCCCGCCGGCGGCCCGGCGGGTGCTCTACACCACCAATTCGATCGAATCGCTGAATGCTGAACTGCGTAAAGCTACCCGTAACCGGGGCCAATTCCCGAACGATACCGCGGCGCTGAAGACCCTATGGTTGATGATCTGCAACATCGAAGACAAGCGCGCCGCCCAGCGAGCGAAGAAGGCGAAGCGCGACATCGAATGCAACGGCTATATTGAAGGAGCGAAAGCCAACGGGTGGAAACAAGCCATCAACCAACTAGCCGTGGCGTACCCCGACCGATTCGCGGACTACTTGTAAACCAAACCCCGCACACAAACAATCGGACACTCTCGGCCTTTAGGAAGTGTGACAAACGTCTCCATCGGTCAATGTCGTAGTTGCGCACAGCGGGCCCGTCCCGCAGCATCTCTAGCACGGGCATAAGCGTTCTCTTGCCGGTTATCCTTGACTGTGGCAAACCGCACTTCCGGCGTGGTGAATTCAGACCATGGAACCCCCAGGCTGCCCTGATGCGTCCCGCCCGCCGAAGTATACTGGGTCTAGTGTGGTACCCAAGGTTGGCTAGCGGTTCTCCAGGTAAGCTAGGACCTCGGTTAACGTGTAGGTCTTTCGGTGGGTCTCGGGGTCTTTCTCTGAAGTGTCTTGGGTTTAGTTCCGATCATTTCTAGAGAAGGATTGGGATCATGCCAAGGAAGTACAGTGACGAGTTCAAGGCCAAGGCAGTGCGTTTGGCTGGGGACCTTGTTGAGCTCGAAGGGTGTTCGAGATGGGGTGCAGCCGTAGAGATCGGTGAAAAGCTCGGCATTCCAGCGCACACGCTCAACGATTGGTTGAAGCCGAATATGGTCTCATCCGATGTTGAGGTTGGTGCCGGCGAGTCAACGGCTGACGAACTGAAGCGGCTGCGGAAAGAGTTTAAGGAGCTACGCAGGGCTAATGAGATCTTGAAAACCGCGTCAGCTTTTTTCGCGGCGGAACTCGACCGTCCCACCAGAAGATGATCGAATACATCGATGTGTACCGCGATCGCTTCGGGGTCGAGGCTATCTCACGTTGAAAGAGACAGAATGTGGGATCATCACCTCTCGCGGTTACCGAGCAGCGAAAACACGAGCGCCGTCGGCGAGGAGTTTGTCAGATGCGCTGCTTATTCCTGAATTGGTGAGGGTCTACGAGGACAACTTCAGTGTCTACGGGGTCCGCAAGATGTGGAAGGCTATGCAGCGCGCCGGCTGGAGCATCGGTCGTGATCAGACCGCGCGTTTGATGGAGCAAGCTGGCTTTTACGGCCGCAGGCGTGGCCGCACACCGATGACAACGCTTCGGGCCAACGTGCCAGATTGCCGCCCTGACCTGGTCAACCGTGATTTCACTGCCCCCGCACCGCACCGGTTGTGGGTCGCTGACATTACCTATGTACGCACCTTGTCTGGTTTTGCCTACACCGCGTTTATCACCGATGTGTACTCCAGAAAGATCGTCGGTGTCGCGACCCGGGCGAGCATGCGTACCGATGAACTGCCGCTGGAGGCCTTTGAGCACGCCCTGTATCACGCTGGTGATCTTCGCTCAGAAGGGCTTGTCCACCACAGTGACCGCGGCTCGCAGTATGTGTCGATCCGTTACGGTGAAGCGCTCGCCCAGGCCGGTATCGATCCGTCTGTCGGCACCGTTGGCGACTCCTATGACAACGCGTTGGCTGAAACGGTCAACGGGCTCTACAAAACAGAGCTGATTTATCCCCACCGGCCGTGGGCATCGGTCGGTGAAGTCGAGATTGCCAC